>NZ_CP145905.1:2332500-2662500 GCF_036894955.1 Paenibacillus sp. KS-LC4
TCCTCGTTTTTGGACAGTTTATTTCCATGATGGGCTCCAGCTTAACGGGGTTTGCGATGGGTCTATGGGTTTACAGCCATTCAGGCGCCATTATGGATTTTGCCGCAACGCTGGTTTTCCACCGCCTGCCGGGTATTTTAATGCTTCCATTTGCGGGTGTTCTGGCGGACAAAATGGATCGCAGGCTTATATTGATTTGGAGTAATGTGTGCTCTGCGCTAGTCACGATAATGATTGCCTTGTTTTTCTACAGCAACGCGCTTTCGACGTGGCATATTTATGTCGCAGTAGCGGCCTTATCCATTGCAAATGCCTTTCAGCGTCCGGCCTATTTGGCCGCAGTTGCCCAAATTGCGCCCAAGCGCTATCTCGGGCAAGCCAATGGCATTGTGCAGCTCGCCACCTCTTCAAGCGAAGTGCTTGCACCGCTGCTCGGGGGCGTTCTCGTCATGACCTTTGAGCTGTCGGGCATTCTGATCATCGACTTCCTGTCCTTCATGTTTGCCATTTCGACCTTGCTCTTTATAAAATTTCCAAATTCTCTATTCCGCAAAATGGAGGAGCCCTTTTTTACTCAAATGGCCGGAGGCTGGAATTTCATCAGAAAGCGCAGAAGCTTCGTAGCCTTGATTTTGTTTTTTATGATTTCCAATTTGATGCTGGGCATGGCCAACGTCCTCATCACTCCGCTCGTGCTAACCTTTGGATCTACCGTTGTACTCGGCATGGTGACCTCAGCTATTGGCATAGGGGGACTCGCAGGCGGGGTGGCTATGGGGCTGTGGGGCGGTACGCGCAGAAGAGCGGAGGGCATGATTGGTTTTAGCTTGGTTATCGGTCTTTCCTACATTGTAATGGGGCTTACGCCAATAACTTGGCTGGTCATGGCAGGCGTATTTGTCTATGGCGTCTCGCTGTCGATGACAAACGCCCACTGGCAGACGCTGATTCAATCCAAGGTGCGGGCCGAGCTGCTTGCAAGGGTATTTTCAATCAATCAGCTATTCGCTTTGCCTACCATTCCGCTGGGCTACTATATTGGCGGACTGCTGTCGGACAAAATATTCAAACCGCTGTTTGTCGATCATCCAGAGCTTGTTAAGAGCCTGGGGTGGATTGTGGGCACGGGGCCGACACGTGGAATAGGCCTGCTGTTTATTTTAATCGGCGTATTTATGGCGGCCTGGAGCTTTCTTGGGCTAAGATACAATCCACTGCGCTATATGGATGATATTTTACCTGATGCCATTCCGGGGCCGCTGTTTATAAGGGATAAGGATCGCATTCAGCAGGAGGAAGACCGGGAACTGGAGCGGATAAACAAGCAGCTGGCGAGTAAGAACGTTTTTAGCAGGGGGAAAAAGCTATGATATTTAATGTAATGACCGTACTAAACAGTGATTATTTTGACTTTGGAAAGCTGTTTGTCAATTCCTTTTATGACAATGTTGATTTAAGCCGTATCCATAAGCTTTACGTTTATGATACTGGACTTACCGAGGACGATAAAAAATATTTGTCCGTTTTTCCGCAGATGGAAATTGTATCAACCGAGCTGAATACGAAGCATGTGCTGCTTCACGATGAGGACTGGCGCAAAAATGTATACTCCAAAACCGCTTTTTTGTTGCAGGTTATTGAGAAGGATTCACTGCCTACCGTTATGATTGATTCAGATTGCCTGTTCCTGTCTGACTTTACCCATTTGATACCGGAAAATGCTGATTTTGTCGCCTGCCACCGTGAAGAGCAGGAAGCCTTTTGTGAATATATCGCGTCCTTCTTTGTCATTAATTCCATCGAGAAAGCCTCTTCTTTTATACGGGAATGGCGAGAGGAAATGTATTATGGGACGGAAACTCACAAGGAAAGCCCGGCATTATCACGTTTAATCAATAAGGGCGGCTATCAGGTCTATGCGATCAAGGAGGATTTGGTGTCCTATACGGGTACTGAATTGACGGCGGATATAACCATCGCGCACATGAAGTCGACCAGAGGATTGCGAACGGTAGAGCAGCGAGTTAACCAGCCGCATTTGAAAGCGTATAAGGAAAAGTATTTGACGGATATTCCTATAGCTGCGGTTGGGACAGCACTTTCAGCGATGTTTTTGGAAGCTGCCTCGGAGGCTGCGTTGGAGCAAAGCTCTAGTAAAGAGCGTCCCTCCGCGCTGGACAAGCTTTCGCCAGAGAAAAGGGCACTGCTTCTAAAAAGGCTGAAAAAAGGCTGAAAAAGGGCAGATTGCCCCGATATATGGCCTACGTTACCTTCACAAAAAGAGGGGTGTACGAAATGGAACATTTGGCACAACGGTTAAAGCTCAAATATCCTCAATTGCAGCATACGGTTAAAACGATTAAATCGCCGCTTCGTTTTTGTCCCTTCGGGGCACATGTGGATCATCAAGCTGGAATGGTAGCCGGAATGACGCTGGATATTTCGGTGGATATGGTTTATGTTCAGAACGAAGAGGAGTATATAAAGGTTCAAAGCTTGGATTTTCCCGATGAGGAGTATTTTCATCTGGAGCAGGTTCCGGCGATGGTGCCGGGATTTTGGGGCAACTATTTAAGAGGGGCTGTTATGGCCCTAAGAAAGAACTATATATTAAAGCACGGTATTTATGCATTAGTTAGAGGCAAGCATCCTATTGGCGGCTTGAGCTCCTCGGCGGCGGTAACAACCGCCTATCTTCTGGCTCTTTGCGATGTGAACGGAATCAAACTCCCGCAGCTTGAGTTAATCAACTATAGCCACTGGGTAGAGAATCATTTTATCGGGCTGAATAATGGCATACTGGATCAGTCCATCAATATTTTAAGCCGTGAAGGCTATTTGACCGTGATGGATACCAAAACCAAAAGCTACGAGCTGATCGAAAGGCCGCAAGCGATGCCGGAATTTGAAGTCGTCATTGTTTATTCTGGTGTGAGCAAGGCATTGATAGGGACCGACTATAATAACCGTGTAGATGAATGCAAGGTAGCTGCATGGCTTTTGCACGAGATGGCTGGCCTGCCTATGAAAAACCTGAAGGGGACCCAGCTTAGAGATATTGAGTATGAGGTTTATCAGGCGCATAAATCGGGCTTGCAGGGCAGATTTCAGAAGAGGGCGGAGCATTTTTTTACCGAAAATGAACGGGTAAAGCAAGGCGCCGAGGCGTGGAAGCGGGGGGACCTGCAAAAATTCGGCAGTCTGATGCTTGAATCAGGAGAAAGCTCCATTCATAATTATGAATGCGGCTGTCCAGAGCTAATTAGCATTTTTCAAATCCTTAAGCAAACGCCAGGGGTATATGGAGCGAGATTCAGCGGTGCGGGCTACAGAGGCTGCTGTATTGGGCTGGTGGACCCGGCGTATAAGGAGCAAATCAAAGCCGCCATTGATGCACAATATCCAAAGCAGCATCCGGCGTATAAGGATTTGTATCAGGTGTGCTTTAGCAAAACCGATGATGGCGCGCGAATCATATAATGGGGTTTAGAAGCGAGGGAAATACGAATGAAGGCAATTATTTTAGCAGCGGGCTACGCAACTCGTCTCTATCCTTTGACAAAGGACTTTCCAAAACCTCTTCTGGAGGTTGGAGGGAAAGCGATCTTGGACCATATTATGGAGAAAATCGAAAGGGTTAGCTTGATTGACGAGATTTTTATTGTGACCAATGCCCGTTTTTATAGCCACTTTGTAGACTGGGCGAGACAATCAGCTTACACCAAGCCGATTAAAGTCATTGATGATCGGACGACGAGCAACGAGAATCGCTTGGGAGCTATTGCCGACTTGCAGTTTGTCTTGGAGCAGGAAAAGCTCGGCGATGAGCTTCTGGTCATGGCTGGCGACAATCTTTTTGATTTCGAGCTAGCTGATATGGTTCGTTTCTATCAAAGGGCGAGTACGGATACGATTGCAGCCCATGAGATGGAGGACAGCGATTTTCTTAGACGCACAGGTGTTATCCAGATGGATGCTAAGGGTAGAGTTATTGATTTTGAGGAAAAGCCGGCACAGCCCAAATCGAAGCTGGCCTGTCCTCCCTTTTATATTTACCAGCAGTCTACACTTCCTTTAATCAAGGTGTATTTGGCAGAGGGCAATAACCCTGATGCGCCAGGCAACTTTGTTCCTTGGCTGATTCGGCATAAAGAGGTTCATGCTTACAAGTTTGAAGGGAAACGCTTTGATATTGGGACATTGGAGAGCTATCACGAGGCGAGGAAGCTGTTCGCAAAGCAGAGTTAATTGGTAAAATGGCTAGGGCGTGCAGGCAAGCCGAACTCGCTCTGCCACTCCTATTTGGAGGACTGAGGTTCCGCTATTTTGGCTTTTGAACCGATTTCATGCTGTGAGCGGACAGGAGATTCGTTATGACCTGCATCTTCCCGTTAAAATGGCTATTGGCGGGACATTAACGACTCTTGTGTCCGCGTCCTCTGCCATAACCCGTGATTCCGTTGAATTAGCGGCTGCTGTGTCCGCCAAGCCTATTTTTCTTTGTAGGAGTAAAAATCGTAAAATGCCCAGCTCCTCCAATCCGTGAAAAAGGAGGCGCTGGGCATTTGTTATTTACCGTGGAAACGTGTCTTAGTGCAGCGACTGCAAAGCAGCAGGCGTAAACGGAATTAATTCATCCTGCCGTCCATTGCGGACTTTATCTGCCCATGCAGGATCGACGAGCAGGGCGCGGCCGACTGCTACAAGATCAAATTCGCCTGCATCGAGGCGAGAAGCTAGATCATCCACATTGGCGTTTTCTGCGCCCTTGCCTTCGGTAAAGAGGCTCATGAAATCGCCATCTAGCCCTACGGAGCCAACCGTAATCGTTGGTTTGCCTGTAAGCTTTTTCGTCCAGCCTGCAAAATTGAGCTCCGAGCCTTCAAATTCCGGCTCCCAAAAGCGGCGGGTAGAGCAGTGGAAAATATCTACGCCAGCTTCTACAAGCGGAGCAAGAAACTGTCCTAATTCCTCAGGAGTGCTCGCAAGCTTAGCTGTGTACTCGGACGATTTCCATTGCGAGAGGCGAATAATAATTGGAAAATCAGGCCCTACAGCTTGGCGGCAAGCTTCGATAATCTCGACGGCAAAACGTGTTCTCGACAGCATATCGCCACCGTAACGATCTGTCCGTTTATTCGTTTTCTCCCAGAAAAATTGGTCGATCAAATAGCCGTGCGCGCCATGGAGCTCAATGCCGTCAAAGCCAATCCGCTTTGCATCGGCAGCTGCTTGCGCGTAAGCTGCAACAAGGTCTTTAATTTCAGCCTCAGTCAAAGGCTCATTAACGACCTCACCCTCTGCGGTAACGCCGGAAGGGCCGATCGGCAATGCCTCTGGGTTCGGATGGGAGCCGACCTTGCGCGTTGTGCCAACATGCCAAATCTGTGGAACGATTTTGCCGCCAGCCGCGTGAACCGCCTCGACGACCTTCGCCCAGCCATTTAATGCAGCCTCGCCATGAAAGTTAGGGATATTTGGATTATCGGTGGCAGCCGGATGGTTAATCAGCGTGCCTTCTGTTACGATTAAGCCAACGCCATTTTCGGCGCGGCGTCTATAGTAGGCGACAACATCTTCACCCGGAACGCCATTTGGAGAAAAACCGCGGGTCATCGGTGCCATTACGATACGGTTAGGCAGGGAAAGCGAACCTGCAGAAAACGGCTTAAACAACGATTGACTGGAACTCATAAATAAAAAACCTCCTAATCGAATAGAAAATCTATAATTCTATAAAAATAGATATAAAAGCATGAAATGAACAGGCATAAGCAAGGTTATAGCTCATCCTGAATCATTTCTTTGAAAAGCCGAATGTTAGCTTCATTGCGTCTGTAATAAGTGTGCTGTCCGATCCGCTTTGACTCTAGCAAGCCTGCTTTATGCATTTTCACTAAATAGCCGGATATAACGGATTGCGCTAGACCCGATTTTTCAGCAAACGAACCGACGCAGACCCCTCCAGCAAACTGACAAGCATCGGTTAGATGGCATTGAGGCCCGAAATGCTCCTCAGGTGTTTTCAGCCATTTTAAAATATGGTACCGTTTCTCGTTAGACACAGCTTTAAGTATTGATAAAGTATCCATGAGGCTTAGTATATCTATTTTTATAGAAATGTCAAATTGTTATTTGTCTAATCTATTAAATGGGTTGAACGGACAAAAGCATCGCGTGTAAAATAGTGGGGAATAATGGAAAGAAAGGATGGATGCTGCTTGGCGATTCAATCGTTATATAAGTTATGGGATGATATGGAGCATTTCGACTTGGGAGATTCCGAGGCAACAGCAGCGGAATGGCAAGGTCATAAGAGCTTGTATTTAGAAAAGATGAATGCTGCCGTATTTCTGCGCGAGGAGCTGCCGTTTACCTCCTTCCGTTTGAAGGCCGAGGTGGCGATTCCACATAAGGTCGGCTTTATTGGCTTTATATTCGGAGCAGTGGATACCCAAAATTATGAGCTCGTCTATTTGGCTCCCGTCGAAATTCAATATGATCCGATTATGAATGGGTCAATGACCTGGCAAATATATAATGGAGCCCGCTATCAGAAAGCATTGCCTAACACAACGGGGGTTTGGCAGAAGCTCGCGATTGAGGTGCATCCGAACGGTGCGTTGGTTTATTTGGGCGATGATTCCGAACCAAAGCTCATTGTGACAAAATTGCAGCATGGGGGCAGGCCAGGAAAAATTGGTTTTTGGAGTTTTATGCATAGCTATATTCGAGATTTATCTATTGAACAAATCGAGCCACGGCCACTGAATGAAAGCGGAGCTGAAATGTACAAGCAAGGCAAAGACATTGTCTTAGCGGATACTACGGTAAGAGAATGGATGCTGTCAGAGCCTTATTTACAAGGAGAGAACTCTCCCGCAGAGCAGCGCTGGCTGAAGGCGAAGGTGGAGGAGAACGGCATACTCAATGTTAATCGCTGGTTTACAGCAGAGCCTGGGAGCACGGTAGAGGCTAGAAGTATGATTCAGCTTCCTTCCAATCACGAATCCGTTATTTCATTTGGTTTTAGCGATCATCTTCGGCTGTGGATTAATGATCAGGAAATTTACCAAGGAAGCTGGCAGTGGAATCCGCCGTCAAGCGATGGAAGAATTTCTGGAGACTTTTATCAGGCAGTTGTCAAATGGCAAGCTGGTGAAAACCGTATTCGTGCGGAGATAGCGCAAAGCGAAAGTTTTGGCTGGGGTTTGACATTGCGGACAGGCCTAAACGATGTATTTTAATTTTTTTTCATAAATCAAAATAAGGGCTTTCCCGTCAGGTCATTATCGCCTTGACGGGAGAGCCCTTGTTTAGTCGATATAGCTTATTCCGTTATCGGAAACCAGCCTGGCGCGTGCGTAATCGCTCCCCATAAGCCATCAGGAATGACAAGACGCTCTTGATCCTGCTTGGATAGCGTAGTCACGATAGCCTGCTCGTTGCCTTGCTTGATTTTCTCCGTCCAATCCGGGTCCATAATGAGCTCGCGGCCGAGGGCGATGAACGGCACGCCGGAGTTTTTCGCTTGCAGAGCCTCCTCAGCAGTTGTGATGCCGCCAACGCCGATGAATGGAATGTGCTCGCTGTATTTTTCGACGAACCAGGCCATGCGGCTTTGTGAATCCTGTTCGCCTCTGCGCGGCTTCGACCAGAAATCATTAAGCGACACATGCAAATAATCCAGCTTCTGCTCGATTAGAGCGTTAACGAGATGGTACGAATGCTCCATCGTCAAGCCTTCCTCTTCAGGCTCCTCCGGCGAGAAGCGATAGCCCACCAGAAATGGCTGTGGCGCCAAAGCTGCCGCTTTCTGAACGGCTTCAACGACGTAGAGCGGGAACGCCATCCGTTTATGGATGGAGCCGCCCCAGTCGTCGGTACGCACATTGGAAGCCGGGGAATAAAATTGCTGCAGCAAATAGCCGTTGGCGCCGTGAATTTCCACACCGTCAAAGCCAGCCTCAATGGCGCGGCGGGTCGCTTCGCCAAAGTCGGCGATAATCGCTTTGATTTCCTCCTCGGTTAGCTCGCGTGGTACAATACCGCCTTCCTGCTGGGCAATGCTGCTGGCGCTCACTAAATCATCATTCGGCACTAGGCCGGGGAAGCAGGATCTTCCGCCATGAAAAATTTGCAAAATCGCCTTAGCGCCGCGGCTTTTAATCGCATCGGCCAGACGCTTAAGGCTCGGAATCATCTCGTCGGTATCCGCGCCAAATTCGCCCGGGAAGCCTTTACCGTTGCGGCTTACGTAGACGCAAGCTGTAACGACGATGCCGGGCCCCGCACTGCGACGGCTGTAGTAGGCGAGCTCCTCATCAGGCACGGTGCCGTCCGGGTTGGACGAGCAGGTTGTCATAGGCGCCATTACAATACGATTATGTACAGTCATGCCATTCGCGAAAGTGAATGGTTCAAATAAAGGCTGAAATTGCGGTTTCATTTTCTTTTCCTCCTGATCGCGTAAGAGCAGGCACCGTCTTAAAATAAAAAGACAAGAAACGGCTCTTTCATAGTTTATTGCCAAATACTATGCGCTTTATTTTATATGATAGCAGCGGGAAAGGAAAGCGGAGCGAATAAGGTTGCTCATGCGTGACCTTCACACTAGCACTTGTCCATGTCTTGCAACTCAGAGTATAGTAATAACTTATAACGCATGTGCAGGTCCTTACAAGGTTGATGGTGCTGCGCAACAAAGGAGCGTGCCATGAAGCTGCAACGGCTGTACGATCAATACGTCCGAAATAATTTGTTTATGAAAATGATTTTGCTGTTTGTTTTGATTACAACGGGTACAATTGTCACCTTTGCTTATTTTATGTATGATTTTATGTCGCAATCCATCGTCCGCAATGAGCTGGAAAATCAGAAAAAAGCGATGGATAGCGTAAACAGCTATATGACCCGCAAATATGATTCCGTCCAGTCCATGATGGTGGATGTATACCGCAATGAGCCGCTATCGCTGAATTTATCTTATTTTTTGCAAAACCCGTTTGATGACTATATGAAATTCAGGCTCGATCAAAATATAGATGAGACGAGTGCGAGTCTGCCGAAGGGGCTCGACTATTTTGACAATAAGCTGGAGGACGATCCTGATATCGAAAATTTGCTGCTGTACAGCTCGAATCGGCAGTTTCTATATGTATATAAGAAAAATCATGTCACGAAGCTCATTTCGTCCAACGCCTCGCGTTCCTACATTCCCGATGCAATGGCTCAGGAGGATACCCGCGTATCGGTTCCGAATATTTGGGTGCGGCGCGCCATTGAGCAGCACGATCCGGAGCTGTATGCTTTTCGGCTTCCGATTAATGACAAGCAGACGCTTAAAGGGCTGGGCCAATTGCTCGTTTACTTCAAATCGGAAAATATTGCGCAGGTGCTGAAAAATTATGAGGGTCAGCTTAAAGGCTACATTGTCGTGCTGAATCCGGCAGGGGAGGTGCTGTTTGACTCCTCGGACAAGTATTATGGACAAATGTATCCGTATATGGATCAGCTTGACACGCTTTATGGAACGGCAATGCTGGAGCAGGAGTCCTATGTCACGACGCTGACGCAAAATCAGGCGGGCTTTATCGTCGTCGGCGTAGCGCCGAAGGCGGAGGTCGCAGCAGCAGCCCAAGGGCTGAAGCAGATGATTATGCTGATCAGCGCGCTGTGCATTGCCGTCGTGCTGCTGGTGCCGACGCTCGCCGTCGTCAATTTTGCCAAACGGACGAATAAAATTATTCGCTTTATGCGCAAGGTGGAGAGCGGTGAGCTGGGCGCGCGCATTCAAGATGACAGGGGCGATGAGCTGGGGCAAATTGCGCGCAGCTTTAATGATATGCTCGATGAGCTAAGCCGCCATATCGACACAGTATATAAGGCGGAAATCAAGCAAAAGCATACGGAGCTTGCGGCTTTGCAGGCGAGGGTTAATCCGCATTTTCTATACAATACGCTGGAGGTTATTCGCATGCGGGCCGTCTCGCAGGGGGCGAAGGATGTTGGCGAAATGATTTACAGCCTGTCGGTGCTGTTCAAAAGCTTTGTTCAGCCGAAGGGGAGCAATACGCTTAAGGATGAGCTGGAAACGGCGCGGCTGTATTTAGAGCTGTTTCGCATTCGTTATAAGGACAGGCTTGCCTATGCTATCTTTTGCGAGGAAGGGCTTGGCGACAAGCAGGTGATGCGGATGGCGCTCCAGCCGCTTATTGAAAATTACGTGGTGCATGGCTTGCGGCCCCGCAGCATGGACAACGAAGTTCAAGTGGACGTGCGGCGCAAGGAGGAGCGGATTTGGGTGACGATTGCCGATAACGGCAGCGGCATCAGCAGCAAGCAGCTGGAGGAAATCCGGCAAAGACTGGCACTGCCAGAGGAAGCTGGAGGCGATTCCTTCGGACTTAGAAGCGTGCATGAGCGGCTGCAATTGCTATACGGAAGCGAATATGGGCTCGATATCGACAGCAAAGAGGGAGAGGGGACGACGGTCACGCTGTCCTTTCCCTATGACAAGGAGGCAGAGCATGTATAGAGTATTCATCGTGGATGATGAGCCATTTATTATTGATGGACTATATGACATTATTGACTGGTCGGCCTTTGGCCTAGAAATCGTCGGCAGCGCGGAAAATGGTCAGGAAGCGCTGGCCGCTTTGATGGATTTACCCGCTGATATATTATTGACCGATATTTCGATGCCGACGATGGATGGCCTCACGCTTATTCGGGAAGTGCGTAAATTTCGCCCGGATCTCAAAATGATTATTTTAAGCGGCTATAGCGAGTTCAATTATATAAAAGAGGGCTTAAAGCTTGGCGTCGAAAACTACTTGCTCAAGCCGATTAATCTTGACGAGCTGCAGGAAACGCTCGCGGGCACGATTGACAAGCTGAACGCCAGCAAGGCGGACCGACTGTTCAGCGAATACGATATTCGTATTTTGCGCGATAATATATTGTACCGCTGGCTGACAGGGCGCATTGCGCCAAATGAGCTGCAGGAGCGAATGGAGCTGCTTCAGCTAAGTCTCGACCGACCGTATGTCGTTACCGCTGTCATACGTACGGATGAGCCGTCATCACCAGCCTACGAGGCTGCTCAGCGCTTAGCGCTGCAAGACTCGTCGATGCTGCCGTTTGTCGATATTGATGGCGATTTGGTCATCGTATTTATGCTTGATGAGCCTGAGGAGGGCAAGCGTAAGGCGATAGAAAAGCTGCGAGGTATGCAGCCGAAGCTGGCGAGGCGCGTCATGCGGCTCTCCATCGGCAGCGCCGAGGCAATGGGGGAAGCAGCGCCGCGCAGCTATGCGAATGCGAAGAAGGCGCAGGAATATTTTCTGCTGCATGATGATCTCGAAATATTAGATTATGATCTGCTTGTGCAGGGAGAGGCGTCAGGGACGGCAAACGAGGCTGCTGCCCCGCTCGATTGGCCCTCCTTTGCGAGGCTGATTAAAGCGAGGGATATAGAGAAGCTCCATGAAGCGATTGAGGCGGAGTTCGAGCGCTGTCATGCAAGGGAAGGCATTACACCTGCCTTCATACAAAGCATGGCGATTGAGCTGATGATTCGCTTCAAGATGGAGCTGAGGGAGATCAAGCAGACCGATCAGCCGGAGCTGTATGAGGCGGGCTTCGCCAAAATTATGCAGCTTGCTTCGATTGACGGACTGATGGCGGTTGTGAAGGAAGCAGCAGCCTTGACGGTGGAATCGCTGCTGCGGGATGTGAAAAGCCCGATCATTCAATTGGTGCTGAGCGAGGTGCATGAGCACTATGCCCAGCCGTTGTCGCTTAAGCTGCTCGGTCAGCAATATCATATTCATCCGGTTTATCTCGGCCATCTGTTCCAGAAGGAGACGAATGAAACCTTTACGGAATATATAAATAAATACCGCATCGGCAAAGCACAGCAGCTGCTAAAGGAAACGCAGCTTAAGGTGCAGGAAATTGCGGCAACCGTCGGCTACTGGGAGACAGGCTATTTTTACAAACAATTTAAAAAATACGTCGGAATTTCCCCGACTGAATACAAGGGACTACTCTAATCACAGGATGGAGTAGTTTTTTCTTTAATTTGTACATCATACCTTTAGTTTGTGGTCTATATGAAAATAGCTGCATCCGTTAATTTTAAACATAGAGTACAGAACATAGATTGGGGAGGAAAAAAAATGAGTAACAAGAGAAAAAGATTTATGCCGCTGCTTGCCTTGCTGATGGTTGCATCGCTTGTGCTGGGCGCTTGCGGAAGTAAAAATGAAAGCGGCGGTGAAGCGGGAACAGCCGAAAAACCGGTTGAGCTTATCTGGTACACCATTGGTACACCGCAAAAAGATGTAGATAAAGTGATGGCCGAGGTGAGCAAATACACGGCGGAGAAAATTGGCGTTACGATTAAAATGAATATGGTGGACTGGGGCGATTACGCTCAGAAGCTGCAAGTGATGACAGCATCCGGCGATCCGGTTGACATTATGTTTACAGCTTCATGGGCATTCGATTATGTGCAAAATGCAAGAAAAGGCGCTTTCCTGCAAATCGACGATTTGCTGAAGGAAAAAGGCCAAGGCATCGTTAGCGCACTGGACCCGGCTTTCCTTGAAGGCTCCAAGGTCGATGGCCATAACTACGGCATTCCAGCCAATAAAGAATTGCCGGCGCAAGAGGTATGGCGCTTCAACAAGCAGTTGCTCGACAAGTACGGCCTAGACATTTCAGGAGTAAACACGCTAGAGAGCTTGGAGCCGCTGCTGAAAACGATTAAAGAAAATGAGCCGGACGTATACGCGCTTGCGGTAGACAAAAACCAAATGCCGTATGTGAAATACGACTACATTATTGAGAAGCTGCCAATGGCGGTTGCGCTCGATACAACAGACTACAAAATCGTAAACGTGCTTGATACGCCTGAGATGAAGCAAATTCTCGGCACGATGCACAAATATTACAAAGCAGGCTACATTCCGACGGAAGCCGCAACGATGGATTCCATGACGGATGCGCAAACGACGGGCAAATGGTTTGCGGACCGTGCGACCTCGCAGCCATTCGCGGACAATCTATGGTCGGCGAGCTACGGCTACCCAGTTGTATCGACGCCAGCGAGCGATGCTCTCATTTACAACTGGTCGGTCATGGGCTCGATGCAGGCCATTTCCGCTAACTCCGCTTATCCAGAAAAAGCGATGGAGTTTCTGAACCTGCTGAATACGGACCCTGTCCTGCGCAATATGATTGATTCGGGTATTGAAGGCGTGCATTACAAAAAGGTAAGCGACACCGTTATGGAAAATCTCGACGAGTCGAAAAACTACGATATGCCAACCTTCTCGCTTGGCAATCTGATGATTACGTATTTGAATACGACAGACCCGGCGAACAAATGGGAAGAGTTCAAGAAGTTTAATGATGCGGGTACAGTAGCGCCGCTGCTGGGCTTCAACTTCGATACTTCGAAGGTGACAACAGAAATTGCTTCTGTACAAAACGTAAAAGAAGAGTACTGGGCCGCTCTAATGACCGGTACGGTTGACCCTGAAGTTTATTTGCCGCGTGCCAATGAGAAGTTTAAAGCGGCAGGCCTGGATAAAATTATTGAGGAAGCGCAGCGCCAGCTTGATGAGTGGAGAGCCGCGAACGGCAAGTAAAGCGGAAGGCGTGGGGCGAATGATCGTATTCGCTTCATGCCTTCTCTCATTAATTCGACTGCGAAGAGGTGAAGAAAGTGGGAGCTATAGGACGTTTTTTCAAGGATATGAACAAAAATACTGCCATGCTGCTAATGGTGCTTCCAGCTACAGCCTGGTTTATTCTATTTTCCTACCTGCCGATGGCGGGCATGATTATTGCCTTCAAGGAATACCGCTACAGCCGCAATGGCTTTCTGGCCAGCATTATGGAAAGCAAATGGGTAGGCTTTCAAAACTTCAAGTTTCTGTTCAGTACGAATGATGCCTATATCATTACTCGCAATACGGTGCTGTACAATGTTGTGTTTATCGTGCTGGGCCTTGTCATTGCAGTAGCAATGGCGATTATGCTTGCCGAAATTACGAACAAGCGCCTTGCCAAGCTTTATCAAACGGGGATGTTTCTGCCTTATTTTCTATCGTGGGTTATCGTGGGCTACTTCGTCTACAGCTTCTTGAGCTTGGATAGAGGCGTGTTCAACCAAATTGCGGAGATGCTGGGCATGGACCCGGTCAACTGGTATTCGAGCCCTGGCTATTGGCCGGTTATGATCGTCGTCGTCTTCCTATGGAAATCGGTCGGCTATAATAGCGTCATTTATTTGGCCGCTATTATGGGCATCGACAAGTCGCTTTATGAAGCGGCAATGATTGACGGCGCAAACAAATGGCAGCAAATCCGCAATGTAACGCTTCCGATGCTGATGCCGCTCATGACGATTTTGACGCTGCTGGCGATCGGGAAAATTTTCTATGCCGACTTTGGCCTCTTCTTCCAAGTGCCGCGCGATTCGGGTACGCTCTATAGCGTGACGAACGTTATTGATACTTACGTTTATCGCGGGCTTAAATCCACGGGTGAGATCGGCATGACGACGGCTGCGGGCTTGTACCAGTCGATTATCGGCTTCATTCTGGTTATTACATCCAATGGTATCGTACGCAAGTTTAATAAGGACAACGCATTGTTTTAGGACGGGCGTCAGCAGGCTTGCTCAACATGTACGAAGAACAGAAGTCCAAAACAAAAGGGGGAAACGGCTGTGTCTGTTGGAACGATTAAGAGCCGTGATTTTCATAAGCTCTCGCCAGCGTGGAATTTTATTTTTCATGCCGTGGCTGGTATATTTGCCTTATTATGCGTCTTTCCATTTCTGTTTGTAACGATTATTTCCTTCACGGATGAGGCGACGCTCGCCAGCAATGGCTATCAGATCATTCCAGAAAAATGGAGCCTGGAGGCGTACCGCTATTTATTCAAGGCGGGCGACCAGCTGTTGCGTTCGTATGGCGTCACGATTACGATTACAATAGTCGGCACAATTATCGGTGTCGTATGCTCCGCCTTGTTCGCTTATGCGATTTCGCGCCGCAATTTTAAGTATCGCAACTTTTTCGCCTTTTTTGCCTTCTTCACGATGCTGTTTAATGGCGGTCTCGTTCCGACGTATATCGTCATGACACAGCTGCTAGGGCTGAAGGATTCCTTGTGGGCACTTATTTTGCCGCTAGCGGTTAATGCTTTCTACATTATGATTTTGCGGACGTTTTTCTCGACGATGGTGCCGGATGCCATTATTGAATCGGGCAAAATCGACGGCGCTGGCGAGTTCGGCATTTTCTTCCGCCTCGTTTTGCCTTTGTCGCTTCCAGGTCTTGCGACCATTGGCCTGTTCTGTACGCTAGGCTACTGGAATGATTGGTTCAATGCGCTGCTGTATATTGATTCTCCTAATTTGGTGCCGCTGCAATCCATGCTGATGCGAATTGAGAACAGCATGCAATTTATTATGAAAAATTCACAAAATGCTTCGCTAAGCGTGGGCGTGCTGCAATCCATGCCGCAGGATACGTCGCGTATGGCCATGGTCGTGCTGGCAACCGGCCCGATTGTGTTCGCTTATCCGTTTTTCCAGCGTTATTTTATTCAAGGCCTGACGGTAGGCGCTGTAAAAGAATAGATGCTGCTTATGAAAGGTTTAGAAATATTAATAGGCTATATAAGTTGAACCGAAGAAAGCAATGTGGCAGGGGAGAAACGGAGGGAAAGGTTGGAACTGGAGAGAGTAAAGCTTTCCGAAGGAAAGCCGCTTCGTAAGCATTAGCCTTTGTTTTCTTATTTCAACCTCAAAGAGGGATAATAAAGGAAATCAGAAAACAACAGCGGCCGGAAGTCCAATCTTTCTCGCAGTGACGACCTTCGCCATCATGCTTATCAATCGTTCAGCTTATATAGTCTAAAATAGATAAATAATCAAAGGAGCTACACTCATTATGGAACAATTCAGATTGCCCAAAATCCCGCTGCCAGAGCTTGCGCTGCCGCAAGCGGTTCAGCAGGTATTGGAAGAAGCAGAGCAGAAGCTTGCGCATCGCCCGAAGCTTGCGCAGCTGTTCAAAAACTGTTTCCCGAATACGCTGGAGACGACGACGAAGCTCTTGGACGACGGCACAACCTTTATTATCACGGGAGATATTCCTGCCATGTGGCTGCGCGATTCGGTGGAGCAGGTTATTCATTATGTGCCGCTGGCGAAAAATGACCCGTACTTGCGCCGTATCATTAGCGGCTTGATCAAGCGCCATATGGCCAACATTCTGATTGATCCTTATGCGAATGCCTTTAATGAATCGGCCAATGATTGGCACTGGAACACGACGGATGAGACAGACATGTCGCCGTGGGTGTGGGAGCGCAAGTTCGAGCTGGATTCCATCTGCTTCTCGATGCGTCTTGCTTATGCGTATTGGAAAGAGACCGAGCAAACCGATATTTTTGACTCCAGCTTTAAGGCAGCAATGCGCCGTATCGTGGAGCTTTGGAAAACCGAGCAGCGCCACTTTGAGCTTTCCCCTTACCGTTTTGTAAGGGACAACGGCATTCCTACCGATTCACTGCGAAATAGCGGAATGGGTATGCCGGTTAATTATACCGGAATGATCTGGTCGGGCTTCCGTCCGAGCGATGACGCTTGCGACTTCCATTACAACATTCCAGCGAATATGTTCGCGGTTGTAACGCTGCGGCAGATGAGAGAGATGGCGGAGTGGGTATTCCGCGATATGGCTTTTGTGAAGGAGCTTAAGCAGCTGGAGGAGGATGTCGAGCATGGTATTTTGCTGTATGGCATTTATCGTCACCCGGAATTTGGCCCTATTTATACTTATGAGACGGACGGCTTCGGCAACTATTGCTTAATGGATGACGCGGGCACGCCTGGCTTGCTCTCCATTACTTATTTGGGCTACACAACCGCTGATGATCCGATTTACCAAAACACGCGCAAATTTGCGCTTAGCAAGGAAAATCCTTTTTATTATGAAGGAACAATCGCGAAGGGCATCGGAAGTCCGCACACGCCGCAAGGCTATATTTGGCATATGGCGCTTTCGATGCAGGGCATTACTGCGAATAACGAGGAAGAGAAGCTGGCGATGATTGCTATGCTGGAAGCGACTGATGCCGATACCGGCTTTATGCATGAAGGCTTCCATGCAGATGATCCAGCCATTTTTACGCGAAAATGGTTTGCTTGGTCGAACAGCTTATTCTCGCAGCTTGTTTATCGGGCGATGAAGGATGGACTGCTATGAGCCAGCGGAATGTCATCATCTTTTATGATCCGTCCTTTCCTATAGCCTCGGAGTTCCCTTTGGAATTAGATGGTCTGCTTGCAGGAGCAGGCCGTGTTGTTCGGGCAGGCGAGCTTGCGGATGCGCTTGATGCTGCGAAAGCAGGAAGCTTCATCAATATGCATGCGCCTTACTTTCCGAAGCAGGCTTGGAGAGCTATCATCGGCTATTTGCGGCGCGGCGGCGGCTTGATCAGCTTGGGCGGCGCGCCATTCAAGCGTCCGGTTCGCCGCAGCGAGACTGGCGAGTGGCAGGTGGAGACGGAGCAGACGGCCTATCATCGCGAGCTTCATATTCATGAAATGCTGCCAGTCGCTGCTGCTCCCATAGCGGCGCTTGCAGCAGCGGAGGACCTTCCGCTGCTGGCGGGCAAGGAAGCGCTGTTCACTGTGGCGCCAACCTGGAATCTGGTGCCGCATGTGACGAAAAGCAGCGATTTGCCGCATCAAATGGGCTCTGCCGGCCCAATGGATGCCCATATTTACCCGCTGCTGAAGGGGATTTCCTCCAAGGGGCGCGAGGTAGCTGCGCCTGTCGTGCTTTGGGAAAATACGAAGGGGATTTTCGCAGGCGCGCGCTGGCTGTTCGTTAACCAGCCGCTGACGAAGGCGTTCTGGCTGGAAGGAGGAGCAGCAGAGCTTGCGCGCTGGGCAGCCTTTTGTGCCGCTGGTGTAACCGAGCTGTGGCTGAAGCCGAACTACGCTTCCTTCGAGCCGGGCGAGCGGGCGATGCTGACGCTACAGGTGCAGCAGCTTCGTCAGGAGCAAGCTGCCGGGTGCGAGTCCTCTGCTTATGAGCGTGCAGAGCAGAAAGCTGCTTTCGATGGACAGGCTGACCTGTACACGGCGGCGGAGTGGGATTTTGCTATAACGGTTGAGCATGACAGCTCGCAGCAGAATTGGACATGCCGTTTGCAGCAGAAGGCGGGCAAGCAGCAGCAGATTGTAAGGCTGCCCGTGCCGCTTGAGCTGCAAAGCGGCTACTATAAGGTCGTATGCCGAGCGGAATCGACGTCGGGCGAGGTGCGGATTTTGCGCCAGGGCTTCTGGGGCTTTGATCAAAAGCTGCTTACAGAGGGAAGCCCGGTGACGAGCGGACGGGATTATTTTCAGAAGGACGGGCGTCCGCTTCCTGTTGTTGGAATGACGTATATGACGTCGGATGTGGCGCGGAAGTTTCTGTTTTTGCCGAATGCTTCCGTATGGGACCGTGACATGGCGCAAATGCGCAAGGCCGGCATCAACTGGATTCGAACCGGTATTTGGACGGCATACCGCAATGTGATGCAGGTGGACGGCCATGCCTCCGAGGAGGCGCTGCGTTCGATCGACGCTTTTCTGCTGACGGCGAAGCGTCACGATTTGCAGGTGACCTTTACGTTCTTCTCCTTTACGCCGGAAACGTGGGAAGGGCTAAATCCTTATCTTGATCCGCGCAGCGTAGAGGCGCAGAAGCGTTTTGTGCGTGCGATCGTTTCTCGCCACAAGCAGACGATGAATGTCGACTGGGATTTGATCAATGAGCCGTCGATGTTTGATCCGCCGCGGATTTTCTCGAATGGGCCGCGTTCAGCGCGAGATCCTTTTGAACAGAAGGCTTATACCGCATGGCTGAAGCAGCGCCACGGATCGCTTGAGCGGCTCCAAGAGCTGTGGAATATGTCACCGGAGCAGCTGCCAAGCTATGAAGCGGCAGTGCCGCCGGAGCCGGAAGAAATCAACTTCGATGTGCAGGACATGCATCAGGGGAAAAATGGCACACGCTGGCTCGATTATGTGCTGTTCTCGATGGAGATGCACAATCGCTGGGCGAAGCAGCTGTATGCGGCGATCAAAGACGAATGCCCGGACCATATGGTAACGGTTGGTCAGGATGAGGCGCTGGGCGCTCAGCGCCCTTCGCCGTTTTTCTACGAGGAGGCCGCCGATTATACAACGGTTCACTCCTGGTGGCTGAACGATAATCTCGTGTGGGACAGCTTGTTTGCGAAAACAGCAAACAAACCGAATGTCGTGCAGGAAACTGGCATTATGTATGTGGAGACGCCAGATGGCAGAGCGAAGCGCTCGGAAACGGAGCTGCACAGCTTGCTGGAGCGCAAATATGCGTATGCCTTTGCGACAGGCGGTGCTGGTGCCGTCCAGTGGATCTGGAATACAAACTTCTATATGGACAATGCCAATGAATCGCATATCGGCGCACTGCGGGCGGATGGAACGGAAAAGCCGGAGGCGGATGTTTCGTATGATTTTGGCAGCTTTATGGAGCAGATTCGAGATTTATTCGAGGATCGCAAGCTGGAGGATACGGCGGTATTGTTCCCGTATTCCAACGACTTCTCCAATCGCAAGCTGGCGTTTGATGCGACAACGCGTGCGACACGTGTGCTCGCTTATGAGCTGAATACGCCATTCCGCGGCGCTTCGGAATATCATTTGCAGGAGCTGGAGGCGAATCCGCCGAAGCTGCTCCTTGTGCCGAGTGCGCACAACCTGGATGATGCGGCATTTGGTCGCCTAATTGCACTTGTAGAGCAAGCGGGCGTTACGTTATTATGGATGGGACCGATTGGCCTGGACGCTTATTGGAAAGCGAGCGATCGCTGCTCGAAGCTGCTTGGCCACCTTGAGCTTCGCAACGTGCAGCGCGAGGAACAGCTGCGTATTGGCGAAGCTGTCTATCCTGTTTCTTACGGCAATCGCCGAATTGCCGAGGTTTCGAAAGAGGTTCTAGTTAGCGGCGCTGCTGCGAGTGAAGCGGCTGTCAGTGATGCTGGCGCTGTTCATCGAGCAGCAAAGGGCGGCGACGAGCTTGTTGAGCTGGCTGTAGGCAAAGGACGTCTGATATGGAGTCCGCTGCCGCTGGAGCTCAACGAGCGTACGGAGCCGATTAAGGAGCTGTATCGTTATGCACTGGAGTCGGCCGGCTGCGAGCAGGAGCTGAATTGGCTGCAAGGCGGCAAGCTGCCGGGAATTTATGGGCGTAAGCTTACATTTAAGAGCGGCGCGCTATTCGTATTCGTATCCGAATCTGGATTCGATGCAAAGATTGAAGTGCAAGACCCGGCGACGGGAGGACGGTACGCTTTTTCACTGGAAAAGGATCGTTCTGTGCTGTTCGCAACGGATGCAAGCGGCAAGCTGCTTGCTGTCTATCGCCCCCATCAAGTAGAGGTAGCGGTTTCGCTGCCCGATCAACAGGAAGAAGGAAGAGGTGCGCAGTAATGGCTTCTAAAAGAAAAGCCCACATTATTTCCCACACACATTGGGATCGCGAATGGTATTTGCCATATGAGAAGCATCATGTGCTCCTCGTGAAGCTAATGGATACGCTGCTTCATACGCTGGATACGGACCCCGATTTCAAAAGCTTTTATTTGGACGGCCAGACGATCATTCTTGAGGATTATTTGCAGGTACGCCCGGAAAATCGGGAACGCCTTGAAAAATATATTAAAGAAGGACGTATTCCGATCGGTCCTTGGTACATTTTGCAGGATGCCTTTCTGACGAGCAGCGAAGCGAATTTGCGTAATTTGCAGCTGGGCCATCAGGATGCAAGCCGTTATGGCATCATTGCCAAGGTCGGCTACTTCCCGGATACGTTCGGGAACATCGGGCAGGCACCGCAAATTTTGCGACAAGCTGGCATTGATAATGCGATATTCGGCAGAGGCGTGAAGCCGACGGGCTTTAACAATACGGTAGCAGATTCAAATTATGAATCCTCATTCTCCGAGCTGCTGTGGGAAGGTCCTGACGGCTCGCGCGTGCTGGGCATTCTTTTTGCCAACTGGTATTGCAACGGCATGGAGGTTCCAGTAGACGAGCAGGAGGCGAAGCTCTATTGGGACAAAAAGCTGGAGGAGGCCGAGAAATATGCGGCTACTGGCGAGCTGCTGTTCATGAACGGCTGCGATCATCAGCCTATTCAGCAGGATTTGTCCGCGGCGCTGGCGACAGCAAGAAAGCTGTACCCGGATACGGATTTTATCCACTCCAACTTTGAGGATTATTTGGCAGCGGTAAACAGCGGACTTGACCGCGAGCTTTCGGTCGTGAAGGGCGAGCTGCGCAGCCAACGTACAGATGGCTGGTCTACACTTGTGAACACGGCTTCGGCACGCGTTTATTTGAAGCAAATGAATCAGCTCGGCCAAGCGATGCTCGAAAAGGTAGCGGAGCCGCTTGCGACGATTGCCCACAAGCTTGGACAGGAATACCCGCATCATCTGTTTACCTATGCTTGGAAAACCTTAATGCAAAACCATCCGCATGACAGCATTTGCGGCTGCAGCGTGGACGAGGTGCACCGCGAGATGGTCACTCGTTTTGACAAGAGCCGTCATGTTGCGGAGACGATTGTTGCCGATAGCACACAAGCGATTGCCGAAGCGGTGGATACCTCGGTATTCGCTTCGTATGGTGAAGCTGCACTGCCGTTCGTTGTTTATAACACGACAGGCTGGGAGCGCAGTGGCGTTGTAGAAATTGAGCTTGATGTGGAGCGTCTATACTTCCGTGAAGGCTTGCCGCTGCCTGAGGTGAATCGCCGGATGAATGCCGTCGATATTTCGGGCAGAGTGCTCGTAGACACTAACGGCGCAGCGGTTGCTTGCTCTGTGGAGGATTTGGGGCTGCAGTTTGGCTATGATCTGCCGGATGATAAGTTCCGCCAGCCTTACATGTGCCGCCGAGTGAAGCTGACGTTCGCTGCGGTGAACGTGCCAGCGCTTGGACTGTCGTCCTATGCATGGGTTCGTCATGCTGCTGGAGCAGAGGTTGGGTTGGCGGGCGAAGCGGTTGCGAGTGCGAGTACTAGTGCTAGTGCTAGTGCTAGTGCAGCGGCTAAGCTTGCGAATCCGGCTGTGCTTGAAAATGAATGGCTGCAAGTCGCTATCGCTGAAGATGGCTCCTATGATTTGACGGACAAGCAAAGCGGTCAAGTATACCGTGGGCTTGGTGTTTATGAGAATACAGGCGATATCGGCAATGAATATATGTACAAGCAGCCGGATAACGAGCAGGCGATTACGACGAAGGGCTTGAAAGCAACGATTCGTTTAGTGGAGCAAAACGCTTATCGTACCGCTTATGAAATCGTGCATGAATGGGAGGTTCCGGCTTCGGCGGATGAAACGTTCGAGCTTGAGAAGCAGGAAGCTGTTTATTACCCTGAGCGTAAAGCACAGCGTGTGACGGACATGGTGCCGCTCACGATTAAGACAGTTATTGCGCTTTCCAGCAGCTCCAGAAGCTTGGAACTACAAGCTTCGTTTAACAATCAGGCGAAGGATCATCGCGTTCGCGTGCTGTTCCCGACGGATGTAGAGACGGCGGTTCATCATGTGGATTCCATTTTTGAAGTCGCTGTGCGTGACAATGAGCCTTCGGCAGAGTGGGAAAATCCGAGCAACACCCAGCATCAGCAAGCCTTTGTTGATGTGAGCGGCGAGCAGGGCGGACTTGTTGTAGCGAACCTCGGCTTGAATGAATACGAAGTGCTGCGCGACGGGCGCAATACGATTGCTGTTACGCTGCTTCGGTCGGTTTCCGAGCTTGGCGACTGGGGCGTATTCCCGACTCCAGAAGCACAATGCCTTGGCGAGCAAAGCTTCCGTCTGTCGATCATTCCGCATAACGGCGACGGCGCTTCATCAGGTGCTTATGCACAGGCTTATCAATTCCAAGTGCCTTGGACGGCGAGCCAAACAGCGGTTCATGCAGGCGTGCTTGCACCTGTTGGCGGCTTGCTTGCTTGGGAAGGCGACAGCATGGCCTTCTCCTCGCTGAAAGTAAGCCAGCAGTCCGGCGACGCTGTGCTGCGCTGGTTTAATATGAAGCAGCAGGCGGCTGAGCTCAGCTTGTCGGATGCAGGCTTTATTGGCGGCAATGCTGCTGTTTTCAAGCAGCTGTATAAGAGCGATGTGCTGGAGCGTATAGGTGAAGCGATTGAAGTGAGCGCTGAGCAAGGGGCAGCTTTGAAGGTTGGTCCTTGTGAGATTGTGACGGTTGGGTTTAAGCTTTAGTATATGAGAGAGTATGCTTTATAAAAGTAGAAGGGAGGCCCTTATTGCCGTCAAGTTGAGGCGTAAGGGTCTTTTTTGTGGTTTGTTAGAGAAAACTAGCAGTTTGGCTGAGCTTTTTCGGGGAAAAGGAAATAGGTGAAAAAGAGTGAATTTTATCGTTACATGCAACAAATGGGGTGTGGTCGACAAACAATAATCACCCTCGATAAAGTTCGGGCCTATCACTCTTTTCCTATGATTTCTTCATAACAACACTGCTGACACACTGTTACTACTGACACACTGTTGTCAGTAGTGTTTTTGTATAGTAGGAGTAATTAATCGTAAAGGAGTAGGAGTAGGAGTAGGAGTAGGAGTAGGAGTAGGAGTAAGTGCGAAGCATTTTTGGTCCAAAATGCTATGTACGGTATTGTATCACTTATTATTAGGAAGGATGATATTTCGTGAATTTTGCTTCTGTACGCATCATTACTGATGATGTGGATCGTCTCGTCGAGTTCTATGAGAAAATTACGGGTGTCGCGGCGGAACGCCCAGCGCCGGTCTTTGCCGAACTCGTTATGCCATCGTGCACCCTGGCGATCGGCCACACCCAGACGGTGCAGCTGTTCGGCGCGGGTTCCGCTATGGCGGCCAATAATTACACTGTCATCATCGAGTTCCATGTCCACAATGTTGATGCCGAATATGAGCGCTTGAAGCCGTTTGTCAAAGAGTGGGTAAAGGAACCTACCACAATGCCGTGGGGGAATCGTGCTGTGCTGTTTCGCGATCCTGACGGCAATCTTGTTAACCTCTTCACGCCGGTGACCGAGGAAGCAATTAAACGGTTCGGTGGCAGGTATTGAAGAACAGTTAAAGTGAATGAGGCGAATTTCGTAATTCGTAATTTTACTGACTGCTGAATGAGACCATAGCGACGGGCTATGGTCTCTTCATTTTGTCTAGGTACTTCATAATTTTAGAGATAGGGACCTATTTCGCGATCTTCGCAGACGCTGGTAGCCTATTTGTAATTGTGCAATCCTTAGGGCATCTTTGTGAATATAGGAGGTGCTCGCATCCTTGGCGGGCTGACGTTCCGCTATTGGAGCATTTTTCCCCGTTTTGGCAGATGAGCGGACAGGAAAGCGCTTATTTCCTTGATTATTGTGTTAAAAAAGGGATTCGGGTGCCCTTAGCGACTGCTGTGTCCGCGAGCCCCTCCTAAAACGACAAATGAAGGATATAGCGGTTGCTGTGTCCGCCAAAGCTCAGTTGCCATCTTATCGCCTAAATGCGATCGAAACCGAAACCGAAACCGAAACCGAAACCGAAACCGAAACCGAAACCGAAACCGAAACCGAAACCGAAACCGAAACCGAAACCGAAACCGAAACCGAACAGTTTAGCTCAAACTCCTGCCACTTTCCCGTCACACTCTCGTTTTCAACGTTCGAAGGCTAACTCAGGCTTCAATGTCACAGCTAAATACAGCTCTAAAACTATAGTTTTACCTCGCAGAATCCCTATCTCGCATTAACTCTATCCCGCAGAATCCCTATCTCACAGTAACCCTACCCCGCAGTAAACCTGCCCCTAGAGCGGCTATCCGCCTGCTCTTTAATGAGGTCTGCCGTCAGCTGACCCGACAGCGTAACCATCGGCACGCCGCCGCCGGGGTGAGTGGAGCCGCCGACAAAATACAAGTTGTCGAGCAGCTCGCTTTTGCTCGGAATTTTGAAGCCGCCGTTCAGCTTGCGATCGGTGACAACGCCATAGATGGAGCCGCCGTTGGCGCCATAAAGCTGCTCCAGATCATTAGGCGTAAAGCTGTATTCGAACGAAATGTGCGAGCGCAGGTAATCGAGGCCCATTCGTTCCAGCTTATCCAGCACCAGCTCGCGATAGGTCTCTTTGTAAATGTCCCAGTCCTCGCCGGGCTTAAGCGGGGGAACGTGGGTCAGCACGAATAAATTTTGTTGTCCTATTGGTGACTGTGTCGAGTCGGAAATGCTGGATACTCCAATGTAGACGGTTGGGTCAGGCGTTGGGATGCCAGTGACAAACACATCCTGGAACTCCCGCTCTGGATTTTGCGAGAACAGGAAATTGTGATGGCGAAGCTGATCATAGGTTTTGTCGATGCCGAGCAGCAGCACGAGGCCGGATACGGTTGGAGCATATTTTCTCAGGCCATCTGCCGCCGCGGCAGTACCAGGATGATGGCCGAGCAGCTTGCGATGGGTCGGAATCGCCTCCAGATTGGAAACGACAAGATCGGCGCCAAGCACCGTACCATCCGCAAGTGTAACGCCCGTTGCCGTCTTGCCCCGTGTATTGATTGCTGCGACAGGCGTGCTCGTCCGAACCTCCACACCAAGCTCGCCGAGCAGCTTCAGCATGCCAAGCGCAATATTGTACATACCGCCCTTGACGTAATAAATGCCGAGCCCAAGCTGCACATGGATGAGCTGAGAAAGCACCGCTGGAGCTGCATAGGGCGAGGAACCAATATACATAATGAAAAAATCGAACAGCTGCCGCAAGCGTTTATCCTTGAAATAGCGGCTCGTGCTCTGATGCATTGTGCGAAGCGGGTCCATCGCCAGCAGCTCCTTCATGCTGTGCTGTCCCCGCAAATCCTGCAGCCCGCTTAAGCTTTTGCCATATACGCTTTTCATGCTGAGCTCATACATCTGCTGGCAGTATTGCAGGTAAGCCAGAAAGCCCTTGGCATCCTCCGGCGACACACGTCTTAGCTGCTCCAGCATCATCGGGAGGTCTCCGGTCACGTCGAACTGCGAGCCATCCTCGAAAAAGGTTCGCCACTGCGGCTCAACCCGCTCCAGCGTCATGTAGTCCGCCAGCCGTCTTCCTGCACTAGCGAATAGCTGCTCCAGCACCCAAGGCATCGTCAAAATGGATGGGCCTGTATCGAAATGAAAGCCTTCACCCGAGCGGATGTTCAGCTTGCCGCCAACGCGCTCCTGCTGCTCCAGGACGGTGACGCGATGGCCGTCAACCGTTAGCCTGATAGCGGCGGATAGGCCGCCTAGACCTCCGCCAATTACTATGATTTTTTTACTCGTCAATTGTTTCTGCCTCCCTTTTTACTAAAATCAAACGTCATTTTTCAAAAAAAATAGTTATATAAACGAAAAAGATGTTTTATAATATACCCAATGGTTAATTAATAAATAGATAGCTTCGATTCTAGCAGGTGCCAGCCTGTATTTAAGGTGTTGCCCATTATTGGTGAGTTAAAACCTGTTAGACCCATTTTGCCAATGAAAAACCGGCGGCTCCTGCTGGAGGGATGGAAGGATGAAGGAAATGCTTGCTGCCCGCGCAGCTGCTCCGAGGTGGAGGGAGCTGTCTGTGCAAGGCAGAATTCGGCATATCCGTTCGGTGCGCCAGCTGCTCGTCCGTGATTTGGACGAGTGGATTGCGCTGCTGGGCCAAGAGGCGGGCAAGACGCCAATGGATGCGCTGACGACGGATCTGCTCACGGTCATTGAAGCTATTTCTTATTATGAAAAAAATACGGCAAAGCTGCTGCGCTCCCGCCGCGTTCGCACACCGCTCTGGCTCGCAGGCTCCTCCTCGCATATTACATACGAGCCTTGCGGCGTGGCGGCCATTATTGCACCATGGAATTTCCCGCTGCAATTAACGCTCATTCCTGCGCTGGCGGCAGCTGCTGTAGGCAATACGGTGCTGCTTAAGCCATCGGAGAAGCTGCCGCTGCTGAGCAAGCGCATTGCCGCTCTAGTTGAGGAGGCTGCCTTTCCAGCAGGTGTCATTCAACTGATTGAAGGCGGGAAGAGGGAAGCGGAGCGCTTAATTGATGCACGTCCTGACAAGCTCTGGTTTACCGGAAGCGAGGCGGCCGGGCGCAGCGTGTTGGCGCGGGCAGGGGAGCTGCTCATTCCTTGCGTGCTGGAGCTTGGCGGCAAGGACCCGCTGATCGTATGTGCGGATGCTCATGTAGAGCGAGCTGCTCGCGCGGCAGTATGGGGTGCTTTTTTGCACAGCGGTCAAGTATGCATGAGTGTGGAACGAGTTTACGTACACGAAAGTATTTATGCGTCTTTTTTGGCTGCGGTCGTCGCTTATACGCAGGAGCTTAGGCAGGCGGGCGGCGGTTCTTGGTCAGAGGTAGGCGTACTCGGCACAGAGGAAGGCTGGTTTAAAGTGAAACGGCTGCTAGGCGATGCTGTAGCCAAAGGAGCTAGCATCGCAGCAGGAGGGCTGCTGCCCGGAACGGAGCCGCCGCTGTTTCCGCCGACGGTACTGACCGGCGTGACGGAGGAGATGCAGCTGATGCAGGAGGAGATTTTCGGTCCGCTGCTGCCCATTATGACCTTTCAGTCAGAGGAGGAGGTCATTCGGCTGGCAAATGCTTCGCCATATGGGCTTAGCGCAAGCATTTTTACCGCAAATCGAAAAAAAGGGCTTGCGCTGGCTGCTCAGCTGGAGACGGGAAGCTGCTCCATAAATGATGTTGTAAGGCATATTGGCAACATGCACCTGCCTTTTGGTGGGGTGAAGGCGAGCGGCTTCGGCCGCGCACATGGAGAAGAAGGGCTGCGGGCCTTTTGCCGCTCGAAGTCGATTATGGTGAATGCCGGACGCAGAAGCTCGCAAATCAACTGGTTTCCTTATCGGGAGCAGGCATTCAATGGGCTAAAGCGAGCCATTGGCTACATGTACGGGAGAAAGAAGGGGAAGCGATGAGCCTCTCGATGATTTGGGCCGTTTTTGGTTGGTTATGCGGCTGGCTGCTGCAAAATCGGGTAAGCAGGCTGCCTGAATTGGACGCTTTAGTCGAGCATGAAAGGGACAGGGCACAGGGAATTAATGGGGCGAGCGTGAAAAATAATGCAGTTCCGCTCTCTCTTTCCATTATTATTCCTGCTCGCAATGAAGAAGGCAACATAGGCAAGCTGCTGCATTCCTTAGGACAGCAGAAGCTGCCGAGTGTGGAGGTTATCGTTGTGGATGATGGCTCAGAGGATGCAACGGCAAGCCTTGCTGCCGCGCATGGTGCTGCTGTCATTAGGGCTGAGGAGCTGCCGGAGGGCTGGGTCGGCAAAAGCTGGGCCTGCTGGACGGGAGCCAAAACGGCGCAAGGCGAGCTGCTGGTGTTTCTAGATGCCGATGTGGAGCTGGGAATGAATGCTATGCAGCAGCTAGTCGCCAGCCAGAAGGAGGCAGGCGGCCTCGTATCGGTGCAGCCTTACCACCGTATGGAGCGAGCTTACGAGCAGCTGTCCGCTTTCTTTAATCTTATCGTCGTCGCTTCGGTTGGCGACGACAACCGCTGGGCTGGGGCGTTTGGGCCTTGTCTCATATGCCGCAGGGATGACTATTTTCGCATCGGCGGGCATGAGGCCGTTAGGGGTAAGGTGCTCGAGCATTTCGAGCTGGGACGGGCCTTTAGCTCGGATCAAATGCCAGTGTCCAATTTTATAGGTTATGACCGAATTACGTTTCGCATGTATCCCGACGGTTTATGCAGCATGTTACGGGGCTGGAGCAAAAGCTTCGCAGCAGGGGCCTCATCGACCGCACCTTTCGTAGCCTGTGCCGTCTCGGTCTGGCTGGCCGGAGCGATCTCGGCTGTGTCCCTTATGCTTTCTTCGCTTGCGGGGCAGGTCGAGGCGAATAATTGGCTGCTGGGCATAGGCATCGCAAGCTATGCGGCATATAGCGCGCAGCTTGCGCTGTGGCTGCGCAAGGTGGGGAGCTTTAAGTGGTGGATACCGCTGCTGTATCCGCTTCCGCTCGGTTTGTTTATTATATTTTTCGCCTATTCTTTGTTCTCTACCCACATAAGGCGGAAGGTGGCTTGGAGAGGGCGAGTCGTATCCATGGGTAAACGGGAGCGAGGCCATTTATGAGCGTTCAGGCCTTGCCTCCGCTGGCTGTCATTGCTCTTAATATTGGCGGCTGGCTTCTCGTCCATCTCGGTGCCTCCTATTTACTTGCGAGCCTGCCGCAGCGCTGGTTTACAGGAGCAGGCGGCCGAAGCGTTGAAACGGGGCGGAGCAGCAAGGAGAGGTGGCGCTTCGAGAGAAGAACGAAGGCAAAGCCGTCTTTTAAAAGCGGCGAGGAGCGTTTCTACGAGCAGGTGCTTTTCATCCGTGCCTGGAAGGATCGCATGCCGGATGGCAGCTTTTTATTCCGCAAGGGATTTCAGAAAAAAAGACTTGCTCGCCGAGGCAAGGCCTATTACAAGGAGTACCATGGGGAAACGCTTAGAGGAGAATGGGCGCATTGGCTATCCATCGTGCCTGCTCCAATATTTTTCATCTGGAACGAGCCTTTGTATGGCTATTTAATGGTTGGCTATGCGCTGGCGGCCAATTTGCCGTTTATAGCGATTTTGCGATATAACCGACTGCGGCTCAGGAGAATTTGCATGGGCAAGCGCATATGAGGGGCATATATAGAAAGCTGATTCTAGCAGGGGAAGGAAGAGACTATAAATGAAGACAAGGCATGTTGTCGTTGTAGGCGCCGGACCAGGAGGACTTGCTGCCGCCATGCTGCTAGCAGGTCAAGGCTATAAAGTTACGGTGCTGGAGAAGCAGCCGTACATTGGAGGACGGACTTCGCTGCTGCAGGTGGGCGATTATAAGTTTGACCGAGGCCCAACCTTCTTTATGATGCCTCATTTGCTGGAGGAATTGTTTACGGCAGTGAACCGAAGGCTTGCAGATTACGTGGAACTGATTGAGCTGGACCCGCTGTACCGATTGAAGTTCGGAGCTTCGGCGTTCGAGCCTTCTCGCAATATGGAGCAGACGCATGCGGAAATTGAAAGGCTGTTTCCCGGAGACGGGGCAGGCTATAGACGGTTTATGCGCGATGAGGAAATCAAGTTTAGCCGCGTGTCGCCGCTGCTGCAGCGTCCCTTCAGCAAGCCGCGCGATTATATGGCCAGAGATGTGCTGGCGGCTCTGCCTAGCCTTCATGCAACGGATACGGTGTATAACCGTTTATCCAAATATTTTAAGGACGAGCGGCTAAAATACGCCTTTACATTCCAAGCGAAATATTTAGGGATGTCGCCGTGGGAATGTCCGGGCACCTTTACGATTTTATCGTATATGGAGCATAAATACGGATTATTTCATCCCGTAGGCGGCTTGAATCGGCTTTGCGAGGCAATGGGCGAGGTCATTCGTGAGTATGGAGGCATCATTTCTACTGGAACTGGCGTGCAGCGCGTGCTGACAAAGAGCGGGAAAGCTAGTGGGGTTTTGCTTGCCAATGGGGAGAAGCTTGAGGCTGACCATGTTATTTTAAACGCGGATTTTGCGACGGCGATGAACGAGCTGTTTGAGCCGGGTGAGCTGAAGAAATATACGCCTGAGAAGCTTGCCAAGAAAAAATACTCCTGCTCGACCTACATGCTCTACCTTGGCATTAACAAAGAAATTAAAATGCCTCATCATACGGTATTGTTCGCCGGCGATTATAAGACGAATGTTAATGAAATGATGGCGCAGAAAAAGCTGTCCGCAGACCCGTCCATTTATGTCCATAATCCGGGCATCCATGACCAGACGCTCGCGCCGGAGGGCAAGACGGCGCTGTACGCACTCATGCCTGTGCCGAATTTGAGGAGCGGCATTGACTGGCAGGAGCAGGGGGCGCTAATAAGGGAGAAAATGCTGCACCGCATGGAGCAGGAGCCGGAGATGCGCGGCCTTTCCCGGCATATTGAAATCGAAGCGATGATAACGCCGCAGGATTGGCAGCAGGGACACGGCGTATACGAGGGAGCCACATTTAACCTGGCGCATTCCTTTAATCAAATGATGATGCTGCGCCCGCATAACCGCTTTGAGGAATATGGCAATTGCTGGCTCGTTGGGGGCGGAACGCATCCCGGCAGCGGGCTGCCAACGATTTTTGAATCCGCACGAATCAGCACCCGGCTGCTTATGGAGCAGGATCGGTTGAAGGAGGGGGCCATATGAATAACTTTGCTATTGCAGGCGGTGGCATCGGCGGCCTCATTGCGGCGCTGCTGCTCAGGCGACAAGGCAAGCACGTAACGATTTATGAGCGCATGAACCGCCTCGGAGGCAGGCTGGCCTTCGAGCAAAATGGGAGCTATTGCGTTGATCAAGGGCCGACGATTGTACTGCTGCCTGAAATGCTGCTGGACATTTTGGCGGAGGCAGGCATTGACCGCTCGCGAATCCCGCTCGTGCGCTGTGATCCAATGTACCGCATTCATTTTGCCGACGGCACCGTGCTGCATAAGTGGAGCGACAGAGAGCGCCAGCTGGAGGAGCTTGGACGCCTATTTCCGGGCGAGCAGGAAGGCTTCATTCGCTATATGGATGAGATGAAGCGTTCCTTCGTACAGGGAAAAAAAGCTTTCTTGGAGCGGCCGTTTTTGCGCAAAAGGGATTTTTTCACCGTGCGCAATATCGCTCTGCTGGCCAAGCTGCGGGCTTACAAAAGCGTGCGCGCCCTCGCTGCCGAATATTTTAAGGATAAGCGGCTGCACGACGCCTTCTCGCTGCAAACGCTGTATATCGGGGGCGCGCCATTTGAAGCGCCGGGCTTGTATTCGCTGCTTCCGTATGCTGAGCATGAATTTGGCGTTTGGTGCTTGAAGGGCGGCTATGCGAGCCTTATTCCGCTGCTGGAGGAGGAGCTCGCGCGCCAAGGCGTTGCTGTGAAAAAGAGGACGGCTGTCAACGAGCTTCTAATCAGCGATGGACGCTGCTATGGCGTGCGGACTGCCGAAGGGGATACGCGCTATGATGCGGTCATCTATAACGGCGAATTTCCATCTATTGCTGACGTACTGCCTGTGCAAGAGACCGCTCGCCCAAAAAATAAAATGAAGGATTACAAGCCTTCATCCGGCTGCGTGCTCATCTATTTGGGCTTGAACAAACAGTGGCCGGAGGCGGCGGCGCATCAGTTTTTTCTGCCGCCTTCGCTTGAGAAGGGGCTTGGGGAAATTTTCAAGGAAAATCGGCTGCCCGATGATCCGTCCTTTTATATTTTTTATCCGACCGCCTTTGATGATACTGCTGCACCAGCGGGGGAGAGTGCGATGTATGTGCTCATTCCATCGCCTGCCGCTCCGCATGTCGATTGGGCGCAGGAGACGGATAAACTCACCCTGCATGTGCTTAGCGAAGCGGAGCGCCGCGGCTTTCCCGGGCTGCGGGAAGCGATTCGCTGGCAGCACGTTCGCACGCCTGCGGATGCCGAGGCTGACGGCTTGTACAAGGGAGGCAGCTTCGGCATTGCGCCGACGCTGCTCCAGTCCGCCGTCTTTCGTCCGCAAATTGTGCCGTATGGCATTGAAGGGCTTTATGCCGCAGGCGCTTCGGTCCATCCCGGCGGCGGGGTGCCAATCGTTATGCAGGGTGCGAGGCTGCTTGCCCAGCATTTATCTACAGCAGCTACGTCTCAAAGAACAATGTCAATGTCCACTATGATCAAGGAGGTGCCGGATGGAAACCGTATTTAGCCTAAATCAGTGCGAGGCGATGATTCGCAAAGGTTCATCTAGTTTTTATAAGGCATTTGGTTTTTTGCCAAGCCCACGCAAAGAAGCGGTTTACGTCATATACGCCTTTTGCCGGATTATCGACAATGCGGTCGATGAGCCGGAGCATTCTCCCTATACAATAGACGAGCTGGAGGCGCACTTCACCGACTTAGAGCGGGCGGATGGACACTTTATATGGCCGGCGCTGCGCTGGCTGTTTCAGCATTTTCCAGTCAGCAAGCAGCCTTTTTTTCGACAAATGGAAGGACAGCGCCGAGATTTGGTGCTGACCCATTACGAGACGATGGAGCAGCTTGAGGACTACTGCTACTTGGTTGCGGGAACGGTTGGTGAAATGCTGCTGCCCGTCCTGCATAACGATCCGGACGAGCAAATTGTAGAGGCGGGCATTTATTTGGGCAAGGCGATGCAGATCGTCAACATTGTGCGCGATGTTGGAGAGGATCAAGGCCGTGGCCGTCGCTACCTGCCGCTAGAGCTGCTGCGTCAGTACGGCTATAGCGAGCAAAGCTTCGAGGCTGGGGTCATTGACGATCATTTTCGGGCACTGATTCATGCGCTGGAGCGCCAAGCGAAGGAATGGTTCCGCAAGGGGCTGGCGAATGTAAGCAGCTATCCGCCGGAAAGCGCGTTTGCAGTAGAGCTTGCGGCTGGCTTTTACGGGGCTATTTTGAATCAGGTGATCGCGAATCGTTATGAGGTGTATACGAAGCGGGCGGTCGTGGGGCCGCTGACGAAGCTGAAAATTTATAGATCAATTAAAGAGAAGTATTTGACGGATTGTGCGCTGGAAAGCGGAGCTGTATCGTTATGATGCGGAAGCTGTTCTTATTCTGGTATGCGGTGGGCCTCATTCTTATGCTGACGATTGGCGTTCCGACGCCGCTGGCCTTCTCGAACGGCTTGTTTCTCGTCTTTTATGCGATGTATGCGGTTAGCCTGGAGCAAGGCTTGCGCGAGCGGACTCCATTAGGCTGGGGGCGCATCGCATTTGTCGGGCTATCGACGTTCGGTGTAGAATGGCTGAGCGTGACAACGGGCTGGCCGTTTGGTGAGTACAATTATACGCCGGTGCTCGGTTTTCTGCTTGGCGGCGTGCCGGTAACGATCGCTTGCGCATGGGTCGGTGTATTTTTGAACGGCATGCTGCTGTCGAAGGGCGTCAATCGCTGGGCGCGGGCGCTGCAAACCGGGCTGTTTACCGTTACGCTTGATCTGGTGCTTGATCCGGTAGCTTATGCTAGGGGCTTCTGGCTATGGGAAGAGGACGGTGCCTACTTTGGCATTCCAGCGACGAATTTCATCAGCTGGTTTATGATCTCGGCGGCGCTGTCGCTGCTGTTTCCAGTTCGTGAAATTTCGAACGCTGTACGCCGGGAGGCGGCAAGGCTGGGCCAGCTCATGCTGCTCATGTTCGGTGTGCTTGGCATGAAGGAAGGGCTGTATGTGCCAATGCTCATAGCTGTCGCTGCGGCTGCTGTGCTGGAGGGAGTCGTGATTCGCTATCATTACATCGCAAAAAAACAGGTGGTTTGAGGCGGTATTTTCCCGCTACAATAAACACTATTTACTAAAACGGCATTTTCATGAAGTGTCGATGCGAGGAAAGCTGGAGCAGGCTCCGCCTGATCGTCCTTTGCTGATCATGATGAACCACAGCAGCTGGTGGGACGGGCTGCTCGTCTACCATATGATTCGGAGCGAATCGCAGCGGCAGCATTATATGATGATGGACGAGCGGCAAATGAAGCGCTATGCTTTTTTTCGCCGTATTGGGGCATTCTCGGTCAATAAGGAAAATTTACGGGAAACGGCAGCTTCGCTTCGTTATGCAGCTGATCTCATGCGAAGCGGTGGAGCCGTCTGGCTGTTTCCGCAGGGCGATATTTTTCATTTGGAAAGCCGTCCGCTGCAATTTCAGACGGGGGTCGGCTATTTGCTGGAGCGCTGCCCGGAAGCTGCTGTGCTGCCTGTAAGCTTGTATTATACGATGGGGCTGCATCAGAAAGCGTCTGCCTCCTTCTCTATTGGCAGCATGATCGAGGCGGACTGGCGCGCTCTGGGACGCAAAGAAGCGACCTTGCTGCTTGAACGCAGACTGGAGCAGCAGCTCGACGAGCATCGGCTCGCTGTTATTGCGAGTGCAGACGGAAAGCGGGATGGTTCTCGCCTGCTGCTGGCAACCGGGCGCTCGGTTAATGAGACGTTCGACCGAATGAAGGGGAGGACGGCGAAATGGAAATCGTTTTTTGGACGATAGCAGCCGTTCTGGCGCTGCAGCTGGTGTTCGTGGTTTGGAATTTGCGCCAGCTGCCGCAGCTCGGCGGCACGGGGGAAGGGCGGCTGTGGCTTGCTGGAGGCGAGGGGGCAGTCGCTGACTTGCCGCCAAGGCTGTCTGTGCTTATTCCAGCACGCAACGAAGCGGAGCGAATTGGAGCCTGCGTGCAGGCGGTTTTGGCGGCGGAGCAATCGCCGCTGCTTGAGGTGCTTGTGCTTGATGATCAGTCTGCCGATGGCACGGCTGATGTGGCGATGCTGGCCGCGCAGGGGGATAGGCGGCTGCGCGTGCTGCGGGGGGCGGACTTGCCAGACGGCTGGCTGGGCAAGTCGCATGCTTGCCAGCAGCTGGCGCAGGAGGCGCGCGGCGAATGGCTGCTGTTTCTGGACGCCGATGCGACGCTGCGGCCGGGAGCTCTGCATGCCGCGATGGACACGGCGCTGCGGCAAGGTAAGGGGCTGATAACGGGCTTCCCCCATCAGCAGACCGGATCTTGGCTGGAGCGGCTCATCGTGCCGCTTATGAATTTCACAATCGCCTGCCATTTGCCGATTAGGCTGGTGCGTAGTTCTGCTGACGCTAAATTCGTGGCGGCTCATGGCGCTTTTCTGCTGATCCATGCTGAAAGCTATGCAGCGATTGGCGGACATCACAGCTTCAAATCCGAGCTGCTCGATGATATGGAGATGGCGCGTGCGGTGAAGCGTGCGGACTTGCCCATGACGCTCGCCGATATAACGGGTCAGGTGAGCATGCGCATGTATACAGATGCAGCGGGCGTGTGGAACGGCTATAAGAAAAATATTTTTGCCGGAACGGGTCGTCAGACGGGCCTTCTCGCGGCACTGGGTCTATTTTATGCGCTCGTCTATTTGCTGCCGCCTGTTATGTTCATTGCAGCTTTGCTAGCTCATGCCGTTTTTTCGGCAGGGACGCTGGCAAGCACGCTTGCTCCCTGCCTGCTGCCGGCCGCGGTAGGCTGGCTGCTGGCGATCATTATTAAAGCGGTGATTGATCATCGCGGTCGTGTGCCAGTGTGGTTTGCTTTATTGCTGCCAGCGGGCATAGTTATGCTTATCGGCATTGCTGCGGCGTCATGGCGCGCAGCGGTGAGCGGAGAAGGGTATTTATGGAAGGGCAGGCGGTATCTATGAAGCGGGTTGTCATCATTGGGGGCGGCATCGGCGGTTTATCAGCGGCGGCCCGTCTTGCGCATGCAGGCTATGCGGTCATTGTACTGGAGCAGCAGGACAAAGTGGGAGGCAAGCTCCAGCGTATCCAGCTCGGGGAATATCGCTTTGATCGGGGACCAAGCACCATAACGATGACGGAGGCTTTTCGCAAGGTGTTTGCTTCAGTAGGCCGCCGTATCGAGGATTATATTGATTTTTATCGACTGGAGCATGGAACGCGCAACTGCTTTGCAGATGGATCAGTCGTGGATTTATCCGCTGACCCGGCTGTGATGGAGGAGCAAATTTCCCGCTATAGCCCGCAGGATGCCCGGCGGTATCGGGCTTTTATGGCCGAAGCGGCGGTGATGTATGGACAGGCGGAGCGTCATTTTATGAACAAAATGATGGTTTCCTGGCAGGATAAGCTGAACCCTGGACTGGCGGCAGCATTTGTCCGCATTCGCCCGCTGACGAAGCTGTCCGTGCTGCTGCGCCGTTATTTCCATCATCCGAACACACTGGCCTTGTTTGGACGATATGCGACCTATGTCGGCTCGGCCCCTGATCGGGCGCCAGCCATCTTCGCGATGCTGCCGCATGTGGAGGCGGAGCTTGGCATTTTCGGAGTTCGTGGAGGCACATACAGCATGGTTGAAGGACTACGACAGCTGGCGGAGGAAATGGGGGCGGAAATACGCACCTCGACACGTGTACAGCGCATTGTTGCCAGTGGCGGCCGAGTAAGCGGGGTAGAGACGGAAAGCGGTTTTGTGCCAGCTGATCTGGTTCTCGCGAACGGTGATGTGCTGTCCGTATGCCGGGATTTGCTCGAAGAACAGCTGCGGCCCGCGATGACAGACCGCAAAATGGCCAGCTACGAGCCATCGCTGTCCGGCTTTGTTACGCTTGCCGGCATTCGCAAACGTTACGATAAGCTGCTGCATCATACCGTATTTTATCCGCAGCGATATGGGGAAGAATTTGAGGCGATTTTCGAGCGCCGCGTGGCGCCAGCTAATCCCGCGATCTATATATGCTGCTCGGCCTATTCAGAGCCGGACATGGCGCCGGAAGGCGGCAGCAACCTGTTTATTTTGGCGAATGCTCCTTATACGTCGGACGCTTGGAGCTGGGAGAGAGAGGCGGAGCGTTATCAGGGACGTCTATTCAAGCAGTTAGCTGTCTATGGCTTGGAGGGTCTCGACCTTAATACGGAGCAGCTTGCTGTTTATACGCCGGAGGATCTGGAGCGGGATACATCAGCCTTTCGCGGCGCCATCTATGGCATTTCCTCGAATTCAGCGAAGCAGACGTTTATGCGGCCGTCCAATCGTGCGGATTTGCGTGGACTGTGGTTTGCAGGCGGAACGACCCATCCTGGCGGAGGGACGCCAATGGTTGCCATGTCGGGGCTGCTCACCGCAGAGGCGATGATTCGGCAGCATTCATGAATGGTGCTTTATTATGGTACAAAAGAAAAGCCGTGCTTAGTTAAGAGCAGTAATGCCCTGAAGCCAAGCGCGGCTTAATTCATATAAAGGTTGATGGAGCATGTCCGTGAACGGAATAAGGGTTGGAAAAAAATAAAAAACCCTTCTAAATTAGAGGGCCTGCTTGAAACAACTTATTAAATATCGGGACGACACGATTTGAACATGCGACCCCCTGGTCCCAAACCAGGTGCTCTACCAAGCTGAGCTACGTCCCGAAAAAAATGGTGCCGTCGAGAGGACTTGAACCCCCAACCTACTGATTACAAGTCAGTTGCTCTACCAATTGAGCTACAACGGCGCGGTTATGTATCGGACACAAGATGTATTATGCCATAGAACGCTAGGAGGATGCAAGACCTTTTTTTATTTTTTTCGAAAAAAAATTCGGGCAGCAGTCAAATACCCGAATAGAACTGATTTTTAACTTAACTCTTATCTATAAGATTGTTGCTTTGTTTGAAGGCGGTCCGTTCTTACGGCGATGTATCCCCCATTATTTCAACTTCCTCGGTACGATTTGAGCTTCTTACGAATACTCGCTTATTCGCAGGGTTGCGCCTGGTTGGTTTGGGATAAGTGCTTATCCTTTATTTGTTTCTGATTAAATCCGAAATTAAGATACCGTTTATTTTCAATCCAGTAATGTCACAATCAGTTATTTCAACATTTGATAAATCACAATTTTTTAATTGCCCATTAGATAGATTGCAGTTATGAAAACTTACTGGTTTATATCGCCCATCGGGATTATAATTCCCTTCTCCCTCCATAGGAAGAACCACATTATGAAATTCTGTACCAAATAGATGGACTTTGTCAATAACAGCATGGCTAAAGTTAGCATGCTGAATTTTAATTCCACTCATATTAACATCATTCAAAGTCATTTCACTCATATTTACGTTATTAATTTTCGTCTTCGCCAAACTGACATTATCAATGTCAAGTTCTTCAGCTCTAACCTCTTGCCACTTTGACCCTGATATATCCGCCTTTTGCAAATCCAACTGCTCTACCTTTAAGCTCATTTTCATATCTCCTTCCAGATTATAATTAAGCTGCTTTTGTTGCTTCGACATTCGACCTGCATTTCCCTTTATTACCCAGTTATCTAATCGCCCGTTATTTTTTATCTTCTTTAGGCTGACTTGAGCGTTCGCACAGGCGAGAATACTGCTTTTTGGCAAGCATCGAGGTCCATTAAACGTTTCAACATTTTCTTGCTCATCTGTTTGTGTAATCGAAGATGCTTCAGCAATGAACGCAAGTAAGATCATTGCTGAATCGAGCTTCGCGAGTATCCTCAGCTAAATTGGCAGTATCTTCTCTGGATTCAGGAAGGAGCGGTCTGCATGGCTTGAAAAAAGCTGCAACTGTTCCGGCTTTGGCAACTCATCAAAATGTTCGTATTGCCTTAACCAATCCATTTCCTTCATTGTCTCATTGAGAACTGATGTTCTCATTTATCATAACAGAAAAAAGGTTTAGTAACAATCCTTACGAAAAAGAGCCTTTAACTTTAAAATGAACGACTGCGCTGTACAGCATTTTCCCGCGATCTGGATGAAACACGGCATGGTGGCTAATTGCATGAACGTGTAGGAGCAGAGCCTTATTGGTTTCGATTTGCTGGTCAATTTGTTTTTCCAGCGTTCGTAAGTCGAATGCCTCAAAAAACTCGATCTTATCTTCGATTAAATCTAGGCGAAAATCCATCGTAAACCTCCTTAAATCTCTTTCATGTCTTGTTATGTCTGGCTATTAAAGCGGTGCTCAACATTAATTTAACGCATCATGTCAGCTTATGACGCTTTTTGTAATTTACAAAAAGGTTTCCCTAAATTATACTTTAAAAGTGGCAAAATAAATAGAAAATTACATACTGAAAAAGGCAAACTTATTGAAAAATAAGGGCGCAAAGTTATGGGCCTAAGGTATTGCGCTATGGCTGCCAAACCACCGGTGCAGGACTATAGACTGAGTCAGCTATTCAACCGGTAACGGTGGTTGAATAGCTTTTATTTTTTTCAGTGTAATTAGGAGAAATGGAGAGAAAATAGTGATTACCCGATTGAGAGAGGCAAAGTGGTTAAAATGGACCTCAAAAATTTCTGATTTCTTCAAGAGACAGAAGGTCACAACGAAGCTGCTGTTTATTACTTCCTTAATTACGTTGTTTAACGTAGTGGCTGGCGGTTGGATTTTTATGCAAAATGCTTCGGTTAGAAGTGCCGTGAATGCTTCAAATGAGCTTCAGGAGGCAAAAAAAGAATATCAAGGCGTGTCGGATTCGATGCTGCGAACGCTGCTTTCGATGATTGATGCTGTAGAAAATGGAAGTACTGGCGATGATGGGGTTAATTTGGCACTTAAGTCAATGCCCGAGCGGGTGGACAAACTGAAGGTGACACTAGCAGCCCTTGATGAGAAATATCCTCACGGAGATAATGGCAACGCCTATGCGAACCAAGGCAATGTGTTTGGTCTTGCTCTGGAGCAGCTTCGTGCAGAAAACGGCAATTATAGCCAGCTCTCCATTGAAGACCGTTCCGCCAAGGTTAAACAGCTTGTTAGTACATATACGATTGTTCTAAGCTTTGCTAATGAAACGGTAGAGAAATGGCTTGAAGTGGATTCAATCGCTACACAGGATGCTTTGAACAAAAGTCTTGCGGCTGCCAATATGATTATTATCATCAATATTGTGCTGCTTGCCGTATTGCCGTTCCTCATGTCCTATTCGTTAAGCCGGAATGTGAAAAAAGGCATCGTTGGCTTAATGAAGCGAATTGCCTCCTATCAAAATAACGATTTCACCTATGATGGAAAGCTGAATCGTCAAGATGAATTTGGACAAATTGACCGTTCGCTGGAGCAAATGGGAAGCGCGCTTCGCGATACGCTTCGTTCGACTATGGATGTCAGTACGGTTGTTCTGCAAGCCTCGCGCAATATGGGTGATATGATTGTTCGTAATCAGAATGCTTCCGAGCAGGTGAAAGAAGAGATTAGCAACGGCAAGACGATTTTGATGACCCAGTATGATGATGCCACTTCCATCTCTGCTGTAACAGAGCAAATATCGGCAAGCTCGCAGCAAATTGCTGCCTCCACCGAATATATTAACCGCGATATGAAAGAAATGAGAGAGTCGTCGCGCACAGGCTCCACCGATATGAAGGGCGTCGTGCAAATGGTCAATCAGACGGTGCAGCAATTTGCCCGAGTAACCGAATCCTTCGACCGGATTAATGAGCGTTACAATAATGTAACGAAGTTTTTGGGCGGTATTCAGGATTTGAACACTCAGACGAATTTATTGTCGCTGAATGCTTCGATTGAATCGGCGCGTGCAGGCGAGCATGGCAGAGGGTTTGCTGTAGTAGCAGAGGAGATTCGCAAGCTGTCGAGCCAGACGGACATCATCTCCAAAGATATTACGAAGGAGCTTAAGCTTATTCAGAACGATTTTGCCGACAGCAGCCAGAGCTTGAGCAGCTTCTCAGAAGTGATTGAAACGACGAAGCAGGCGTCGGTGACGGCGAGCGAAATGTTTAACGGCCTGGAAAATCAAAGCAGCGCCTTGTCCGAGCAAATGGGCGAAATCTCTGTCGGTATTGATGAAATTACAAAGGGTATTACCGATATTGTTGGTTCTGTTGACAAGCTTCTGCAAACCTCCTCGGAGGTGAATGGCAAAATGGAGCAGATGAGCGGAATGTCCGAGGATCAATTTGAGGTATCGCTTCAGCTTCAAGAGCTGGCGGAGAAACTACAGGGCTCTTCCACTAATTTGCGCGAGAAAGCGGCTGTATTCAAGGTGTAAGCTCGCTTTCTAATGGGAATAGAAAATGGAACAATGCAGATGAATGCTAAAGATGGAATACTAAAGAGAATAGTAAAGAGGGATAGTAAAGAGGAATAGTAAAGAGGAATAGTAAAGAGGAAATAGCTGCTTTCAGCGCCCGTGGGCGATTGGAGGCAGCCTTTTTTTATCCAGCCCTTTACAAAAACAGATTACTAGTGTACTATTAAGATATAACACTAACACGCTAACACATTAATACGGAGGTGACTTATGCCGATTGAATTTGACAACAACCAACCAATCTATATCCAGATTATGAACTACATTAAACAGCAAATTATTAGCGGGAAGCTTCATCCCGGCGATAAAATCGAATCGGTGCGCGAGCTTGCAGTGGAGCTGCAAATCAATCCTAATACGATCCAGCGTACTTTTCAGGAGCTGGAGCGTGAAGGCATCGTCGAAACAAGGCGCGGACTTGGAAGATATGTAACGAGCGAGGAGGCGGCTATTGTGAGTATAAAGAAAGAAATGGCGGCTGATTTACTTGGACGTTTCATTCAGGGGATGCGTGATTTGGGCTTTAAGCAGGAGGACATTGTAGCGATTGTTACGGAAGCGGTTAGCAAGGAAGAGCAGAAATAGGCGGGGGGAAAATAAAGTGATGAAGAAGATTGTTGAACTGCAAGCCGTAACAAAAAACTTCGGATCGAGAAAAGCGCTGCATAATATTCATTTGAACCTAGAGGCAGGCAAAATTATTGGTCTGCTTGGCAGTAATGGCAGCGGCAAGAGTACACTCATGAAGCTGGCTGCCGGACTTATTCAGCCAACCTCAGGAAGCGTTCGGATATGCGGAGAGCCGATTGGCATTGGGACGAAGGCGATTACGTCCTTTATGCCGGATCAGCCGGTAACCGAGTCGTGGATGCGGGTGAAGGATGCCCTTCGTTTTTTCAGTGATTTTTATAAGGATTTCGATCAGGAGAAAGCGGGGAGCATGCTCGATTTTTTGAAGCTGGATCGCAATGATCGTATTAGCTCTTTATCAAAGGGGATGAATGAGCGGCTGCAGCTCACGCTCGCGATGTCGCGTCAGGCTAAGCTTTATTTGCTCGATGAGCCGATAGGCGGCGTTGATCCCGTGGCCCGGGGTAAAATTTTGGACGCTATCGTTAAGTTTTATAATGAAGACAGCTGTGTGCTCATCTCGACGCATTTAATTACAGATATCGAACGGGTTTTCGATGAAGTCATTTTTATTCAGCACGGCGAAGTTTCACTGCGTCAGGACGTGGAGAGCATTCGCTCCAAGCATGGTAAAAGTGTAGATGAGCTATTCAGGGAGGTATTTTCAGAATGATAAACTTATTGAAATATGACTGGAAACGCAATGCGAATTTAATTATGGGCTCGGCGGCGGCGCTTATTATTTTGCAGGGAGCTCTCTCTTTTTTTAGTACAACTCGCAATTGGCAGCCTGCAATGTCGCTTACATTCATGTTCATGGGCTATTTATTCGTTGCCTTCATGCTGATCATATTTTCCTCAAAGACGTACTCTCACAACCTTAAATCGTACGGTCGCCGCTTATTGCCGCTGGCCACGTGGAAAACAATCGCTTCGCCGCTTCTGCTGCAATTCATATTATCGGCTGCGCTGAGTGGACTCGTGCTGCTTCATATTTGGCTGTTTAAATGGCTTGCTCCAAGCTCCTTTTTGGATGCAATGGGTCCGCCTAACTTCGAGACGGGTATCCTATTTTTTGTTTTAATATTTTGGACGCTCCTATTTTTGATGCTGATCGTCTATTTTTCGATTACAGTAGGGCATCTCTTTAATAAGAGGCTTTTTCCATGGGTAGCAATAGCCGCCTTCGTCCTGCTGCAATTTGTCATTGGCTATGTGGAGGAATTGTTGTTTAACGATAATTTATTCGGTACGATGACCGCAGATACTACCTCTTCAAGCTTGACCATCTTAATGTCTCCAACAGGCGATATTTCGATTGGAAACTGGGGCGTTATGTCGTTTGAAATCGTAATCGGAGCTATCCTTGTAAGCATCATGCTGTATTTGCTTGACAAAAAGCTGGATGCGTAGAGGAAGGTGCAGCGGAGACGTGATTGCCAAAGGTTGACAAACCTGCTATTAGCGCGTGACAATGCTCGTATACAACTTCGAAGATAGAAGGGACAACGAACTCATGACGCTAATGGAAAAATTCAAGCTGGCAGCCGCAGGCTATGATGCCGCTGTCGTTCAGTCTATTGAAATTGAACCGCTGCTTATTGAGTGTGGTGCTGCTGCGCAGGTCGCACCTTATTTGCAAAGGAAGGACTATCGCCACGTTTTAATCGTATCCGACAGCATCACGTACGAAATAATAGGAAAACAACTGGAGGCAGCAATTGCTGCAAGTGATATGGCCGTTAAGGCAACGCTGATCAAGCCTGACAAGCAGGGAGATGTCATTGCGGACGAAGTATCCATTGTTCAGCTGTTGCTTGATATTCAGCATTATGCTGCGGAAGTGGTCATTGCGGCTGGCTCTGGAACGCTTCACGATATTACGCGTTATGCTGCTTTTACGGCGGGGATTCCGTTTGTATCAGTCCCGACCGCTCCTTCCGTAGACGGCTTTAATTCCAAGGGAGCTCCAATTATAATTCGTGGTGAGAAGATTACGATCGCCGCGATTGGCCCGGACGCGATTTTCGCTGATCTCGATGTGCTGATGGAGGCTCCTGTCGCGATGGTCGCCGCAGGCTTTGGCGATATGCTCGGCAAATATACGTCCTTGTTCGATTGGTCTTACGGCTCGCTCGCGGGCGGGGAAGCTTATTCGGATATCGTGGCGACGATTACTCGTGACGCTTTAATGCAGTGTGTAGAAAATGTAGAGCTGATTGCATCACGCAGCGAAGAGGGCATTCGCGTGCTGATTAGCGCTTTGATCGAATCGGGTCTTGCGATGCTGCTGTTCGGGCAGTCCCATTCAGCCTCTGGCGCGGAGCATCATTTGTCCCACTATTGGGAAATGGAATATATTCGCCTCGGCAACCGTCAACTGCTGCATGGAGCGAAGGTTGGCGTCGCATGTGCAGAAATTTCTAGACTGTATCATCGCTTGGCGGCTGAGCAGGCGCCAGCCATTAGCGGGACGGAGCATGCGGAGCGTATCAGCCAGCTGATCGCGGAAATTCCGAATGAGGAGACGATTCGCGGCTGGCTTAGTCTGGTTGGTGGGCCGTCCACAACAGCTGAGCTCGGTGTGAGCGATGAGCTGCTGGCTCGCAGCTTGAGTCAGGCGCATCTGGTGCGGCCAAATCGTTATACGCTGCTGAGAGCGTATAACGAAGGGGCGGAAAGTAATATTCGATAGATAGCGGATGGAGTGACGTCGTGGTGCGAATGTGAAGCTCCCATAAAAACCCTAGGGGATTCGCACCTCAGAAATTGTAGAAATTTGTCGAATTTGAGTTGCTTCAAAAAAAGTCAAGGCTTGATCCAGATTTTTTTAGTCTTAAATTTATTGAAAAATGGGGTGATTGATGCCATGATGGGATCAATCACTTGTATTTTCGCTGTCGCACTCCGTATGGAGTGCGTGGATTGAAACCCCTCTATAGGGGGTTACGCCGTCTTTTTCACTTCAAGTCGCACTCCGTATGGAGTGCGTGGATTGAAACGTCTTAATGTTGCATTAGGCGTTGCCAGCCATGTGGTCGCACTCCGTATGGAGTGCGTGGATTGAAACCGTCCCCTTTGTATGCCGTTATCGTTGGTGCAATAGTCGCACTCCGTATGGAGTGCGTGGATTGAAACATCGTCTGTACCGACGTCAACCGGCTCAGGCACCGTCGCACTCCGTATGGAGTGCGTGGATTGAAACATTTGGCTGAACAATCGTGTCGTCAGCGCCCGGCTGGTCGCACTCCGTACGCAGTGCGTGAATTTCAACCGAAACGACATAGTAATAGGAAAGCGTCTCGGAATTTTCGCACTATTACACTGATAGGCAGCATGAGGGTGTGTGCAGACGATAAAAGAAATATTGGCAGTTTGGCGGACTCAGAAACCGCTATTTCAATGGAAACGGGTTATCTGAGAATCCTGCGGACTTAGGAGCAGCTATTGCTTCGCTGAACGTCATTTTGAGGCGATTATGAGGGTAATAGCGGATTTCCTGTCCGCTTAAGGGCTGAAATCGTATAAAAAGCCATAATAGCGGAAGCTCAGTCCTCTTAAAAAGGAAAAGTTTCCCATATGCCTCGTCAACGGCATAATCGCCTCCTTCAGTCTCCAAATTCGACTGCATAGCACGGGGTTGGCTTCAATCAAAGCCTTGATGCAATGTGGAGCAGGACAACTTGGTTTTGCAAGCTGGTCGTTGACCCAAAACCCCATTCGATTTAGAGAACAATCATTCTAATTTAAACAAACTAAATTAAACAAAAATAAGACCGCCAATAGCTACGGGCGGTCAAGCATTTTTCTAACCATTTGTATCTTCACCTCTAGCGCACCAACTCTAAGCCTCGTTAAACCCTACATATCTATACATATCCGAGCATATCCAGGCACTCACTTTATAACCATCAGCAACAAATGAATCGCCGCAATGATCCCCATTGGATAAATAAAGGCTCGCGAGAACGTATTTTTGAAGCCATTGCGGGGATGCTTTTCAAAAAAGAGATGCAAGATAGCATGGACGATAAAAAATAAATCCAGCACCCAAAACGTAACCGTCTGATAATCGCTGAACAGCAGGGCGAGTATAATCGTATACATCGGCAGATGAATGAAGGTGAACACCTTATAAGCCTTCGCATCGTCCATATCCTTAAGGAAGATAAACAATCGCCATTCCGAATGGCGGATCGCATCCATTTCGTGAAGCAGAAACAACGATAGATTGAACAAAAATAGCACAAGCAAAAAATCGGGCATAAGTGGCCTCCTACAATTTTATAACAGCACGGCAGTTTATGTATTACATTTATATGCTCAAATATACTCGAAAAAAATATAAGCCGCTTTCTCTATACGTGTAAATGACGATATAGTAACAAAATAACTATTTTGAGGTATGGCCAATAAATGTCCAAGCTCCTAATCTCATAAATAGGCAGACAGTACTATGCCAATCGGCGCACATATTTTCTCAGAGGCTTGACGCTTTCCGCGCTCCGCTATATGGTTAGAGCAGAGCATGATAGAGCATATAGAGAGAAGAGGGCTGCGGCGTGTTATTTGTCCTAATTGCCTTATGGGGAATTGCTTTAATTTTGATGCTGTCCGACCCACGTTCGGTTGTAAGCAGGCGGCTTAGCGGGGTACCTTTTACGGGTGGAGCCGGGGCGATGTCTGTCGTGCTGGATGAGCGAATTATTCCTTTTGTAAGTCATCATTATATGAATGAAACGGCTGACCAGCTGTTGTACATGCTGCAAGCATTTTGCTCGCTGCTATCCTACTACGGCTTGCCGTACACCTTCCTGCTGTTTGCCCTGGCGTATCGTCCAATTGAACGGTTGCAGCCGTATGAGCGTGTATTGCCGCTGCTGCTGTTTATTCCGATTGCGGCCTGTCTGCTGTTTACACCGGGCTATACAGAAACGTATCCGATTACATTTACAGTTGTTGTATGGTGGGCTGTGCCTTATGTGGCGGTCGGAGCGGTGAATATTTTATTGAAAAATCCGGGTTATTTGGCTCAGGCGAGACGCCACTGGATCGTATGCACATCGGTGCTGACTCCGGTGCTGTTTAGCGCAACGATGAATTATGTACTGCCAAGCCTTGGCTTCCTGCGGATGTGGGTGTACAATACCTGGTTTGTCGGCATAGGGGCGCTGGTTTTTGTTATAGGTCTGTTTACCTACGGATTTCTGGGGGTACGTGTATTTATCGACCGTCGCCGTCTGGATTCGACATTGCGAGCGGTTACATCAGGTACGGCTATTCTCAATCATGCAATTAAAAATGACGTCGGAAAAATGCGGCTCTTCGGCGAGAAGATGCGCGCCTATGCGGTATCCACGAACCAGGAGGAACTGCTTGCCGATGCGGAGACGATGCTGCGGACGACACGGCATATTCAGGAAATGATTGGCCGTGTTCATCATGGCACCGAGGATTTGGCGCTGAAGCCTACGCAGGAAGAGCTTGGGGAGCTGCTGCTCATGACGCTTGAGCCTTACAAGCTGATTGCCGAAGGCGTTCATTTTACAAGCAGCCTGCCTGATGGCTGGAGCTGTATGATTGACCGCGCGCAGGTTACAGAAGCTCTCGGCAACGTGATCTCGAACGCCATTGAAGCGATGGATGGCAAAGGCGCGCTGAGCCTTACAATGAAAGAGACGAAACGCGATATTATGATAGAGGTACGCGATACGGGGCCGGGTATGGATCGTACGCAGACGGCCAAAGCGTTCGAGCCCTTTTATACGACCAAGCGCGGGGGCAATACGAATTTCGGCCTTGGCCTGCCGTATGCGTATCATGTGATGCGCAAGCATGGCGGCTCTCTGCATATTCAGAGCAGGCTTGGAGCAGGGACTCTCGTATCAATGATATTTAAGAAAAAGGCGATTCAGGCGCGGCACGTATCGGAGCTCAACCCCGCATCCGGGCACAAAGAGTCAGAGTGATAAATAGAAAAAGAAATAGACAGAGATAAGGCTGAGAGAAGGGGAACATGCCGATGGAAAACATACAAGTGTGGATTGTGGAGGACGACAAGGATTGGCTGCGTGGGCTCAAAGCTTTTCTAGCGGCCCAGCCGAACATTGAAGTTGTATTCACTTCGGATAATCCGCAGGAGGTACGGGAGGCGCTCGCGGGCGAGCGCAAGGCGCCGGATGTCGTGCTCATGGATATTATGCTCGGTGATGAGCCAGCTGGCATTGAGCTGGCGGAGGCGACGGCGATGTCGACGGGAGCAAGGGTCATTATGCTGACGTCAATGGAGGAGAAGGAGCTGATTTTGCAGGCTTTTCAGGTGGGGGCGATCGACTACCAGATCAAATCCGACTTTGAATCGCTGCCTGCGGCAATCGCGGCGGCGGCAAAGCGCCAGTCTCCGATCAGTGCGGCGGCGGCGGCGCAAATGCGTGAGGAGTTTCGCAGACTGAAGCAGCTGGAGCGGGATTTTGAGGTGAAGAAGGTGCGCGATCTGATTACGCCTGCGGAGCTGCAATTGCTGGAGCTGGTCGATCAAGGCTATTCGCAGTCGCAGATGGCGGATAAGCTGTTCGTTTCCATTCGAACGGTCAAAAACCATATTAACCACATCCTCAAGAAGCTGCAGCTGGGCGGCTCGAAGGAGGCTGCGCAGCAGGTGAAAGCGCTTGGGCTATTAGAAAAAGATAATAAGGATGAAAATGGTACCACGTAAAGTTGGTACTATTTTTTTTGCCCTATTTTTCTAAAATAGAGCTAAGACCAAGTCACAAAAATGCAGTTAAACGGAGGTATAACCAATGAATATATGGATTCGCAAACAATGGACTTTGCTGCTCGGCGTGTTATTTGTCCTATCAGCGTTCGTTACTTTGTTCAAATATACGGTAGAGCAGGGCTGGGTAACGAATGCGATGAAAATCGGGCTGGGATTGCTGAGCGGCGCAGGCTTTGCCGCAGCAGGATTTTCGTTGATTAAGCGGGAAAAGTGGCCGCTCGTCGGCGAGCTATCAATCGGACTAGGCGCCTGCCTGCTGTATATGACGGCTGCCTTTGCAGGTGTCTATTATGAAATGTGGGACTCCATGACGGTATTGCTCGGCATGACAGCTGTTACTGCGGCGCTTACGGTTTATGCTTACCGCTTTGAATCGCGCCTGCTCACTAACATTGCTCTTACGGGCGGGTTGCTGTCGCCTTTGCTCATGCGTCCAGAGACGGATCAAGTATTTACGTTATTCCTGTATATGCTGGTGCTTAATTCCGCATTTTTCTGGCTCAGCACGGTGAAGAGCTGGAACGAGCTCAGACTGATCTCCTTTATCGGAAGCTGGATTATGTATATCGTTTATTTCTTCACCTTTGATCCGATCGTAGAAGGGGTATGGAATTTGCCGCTGCGCTACGCGCTTGCCGCATTTCTGTTTTACCAAATCGGCTTCCTGCTTGCTTCGCGGGCTAATAAACAGAGCTTTGACGGGATGAATATGTTTGCGGGACTGTCCAATGGCGTTATTTTTGGCTTCTGGTCGCTGCTGCTCATTCATGGTGAAGTGCATTATGCTTATCCGCTGGCGTTTATCGGCTTTGTGTTGCTGCTTGCCGGCTCGTTTATTCACTATCATATGAAGCACATGGAGACAGCCTCGGCTACGTATGGTTCTGCTGGTGTACTGCTGATGCTGCTCGCGCTTAATCAGGTAGGAAGCGGTCTGGCTGTTAAACCAATCGTTAATGTATTTCTATGGTCGACAGTGGCTGCACTGCTTGTTATAGCAGGCAAAAGGTTCCGTTGGCAGGCTATGAATTTGGCATCGCTCATTATATGGTTTACGACGGTATGCTATTGGTACGTCATCACATGGTTTACACCGCGCGGCGAATGGTTCGGCGTCTTCATTCCGTTTCTGAACTGGGGCGCAATGGCATGGCTGGCGCTTGCGGCATTGGGCTTCTATTATTCGGCACGGCAGACATTTGCGTCACTTGGAGATGCAGGCAACCGCGTAATGGGGAACATGTACGCGCTTTGCTCGCATTTAATAATCGGCGGCTTGCTGACCGTTCAAATGATTCGGTTGTTTCAGGAGCATCTTTATGATCTTCCAGGCATCTATATGCAGCTTAGCCTCTCGGCTTCATGGGGCGTATACGCGCTTCTGCTCGTATTGTGGGGGGTCAACCGCGGCCAATCGGTGTTCCGCTGGTTTGGCTTCTCGGTTCTGGGGCTGACGGCCATTAAAGCGATTTTCTTCGACCTGAATGGCCAGGAAAGCTTATACAAGGTGCTCGTTCTGCTGTTGCTTGGAGGAATCTCCTTCCTCATTGCTTGGATCAATGGCAAATGGAATAAAGTAAGAGAGCTTGGCGACCAATCTTGGGAGCAGCAAAGTGCAGAGTCCGAAATCAAGAAAGATAACGGGTGACTGTCGGCTCATGAAAAATGAACAATTGGGGAATGAATAAAGCGGTTCGAAAGCCTTATTTTGATCAAAATCCAGTGGAAAAGCTTGACTAAATGAGGGGTAATATATTATCGTTACTTACGTAAAGTAATTAATGTTACTTTGATGTGCATCTAATCAAGCATGAAGCTAAACCATTTAACGGGAGGTATTTGATTATGTCACAAAGCTTTTTGGAATCTGTACAAGCAAGACGTACTTACTACGGAATTAGCAAAGAAGCCGTCGTTTCTGATGAGAAAATCGTAGAATTGGTAAACGAGGCCGTTAAACATTCCCCTTCATCCTTCAACTCTCAAAGTGCTAGAGCAGTCGTTCTGCTCGGCGAAAATCATGATAAATTGTGGAGCATTGTGCTGGAAGCTCTTCGCGCAATCGTTCCTGCTGATCAATTCGCTTCGACAGAAGGCAGAATTGCTTCTTTCAATAATGGCTACGGCACGATTCTGTTCTTCGAGGATCACAATGTAGTTGCAGGCCTGCAGCAGCAATTCCCTTCGTATGCGGACAATTTCCCGCTCTGGTCGCACCAATCCTCGGGCATGCTGCAATTTGTAGTATGGAATCTGCTTGAAGAAGTAGGCTTCGGCGCTTCCCTACAGCATTACAATCCGCTGATCGACGAAAAGGTAAAAGCGACATTCGGCCTGCCTGAATCATGGGGCCTTATTGCGCAAATGCCTTTCGGCAAGCCGACAGCAGAGCCAGGCGAGAAAACATTCCAGCCGCTTGAAGATCGCGTTAAAGTATTCAAATAAGTATAAATCGCACGAATAAGCTTGAAAACGAATAAGCTCTAAAATAGAAACGAACAGCCTTCGAAGCAAACTTTGGAGGCTGTTTTTGTGCAAATATAAGAATGTATATGTTTTTCACTTATAAATAGGTTTATATTTCTAAGGCAAGCTCTTCACGCGTTCCAGAAGGACGACGAAGTCGTTTTTGCTTGGTGATGCGCTAATCCCCCGATAGAGTAAACATGCGTATTTTACGATTTGCTGGCGAATAGGGGTAAAAACATGTACAATAAAAACCGATACATCATTATAGAGCTTTCTAAATATAAGCATTTGTAAGTTTTCCCTTATAGATAAGCTTATCTTTTATCGCGAAACGGTTACTTTGCCGCCAATGGACGGCTTCGGCCGTTTACGCTTAGACCAGCAGAGCCAAGCGATTTGGTTCAAGGAGGAAATTATGAGTATCGATCCGCGCATTATGAAGCAAATGATCAAGACGCAGCTTGCTCCTAATCTTGACTTTAAGACAGCAGCAAATCCGCTAGGCACGAATAAGGATAAAAGTGTAACCTCGTTGTTCGACATGCTGCTGTCCCAATATATGCATGAAGCTTCGAACGGCTCAAGTGAAGACGCGGATGTATCCGCTCAGGCGTCCGAGGCGCTGGCACAGCTTGCCAGCATGAATAACGCTTATCAGGCGGAGGGCGAGACGTTTGCAGTTGGCTCGACTGACTACGATGCGATGATTGCACAGGCAGCCGCTCAATACGGTGTAGATCCCGCCTTGATCCGCGGCGTCATTCGCACAGAGTCCGGCTTCCAGCCAGATGTCGTATCCGGCGCAGGGGCCAAAGGGCTTATGCAGCTAATGGACGCGACGGCACGCGGCCTTGGTGTAACGGATTCTATGAATCCGCAGCAAAATATTAATGGCGGAACCCGTTATTTATCCTTTCTACTACGCAAATACAATGGCAATGAGCAAGTAGCTCTAGCCGCATACAATGCCGGCCCAGGTCGTATTGACCGTCTCGGTATTACGACAGACAGCGAGCTGATGGCGAATTTGGACAAGCTTCCTGAGGAAACGCAGCGGTATATTGTGAAAGTACAAGCAGCACGATACTAAGGAGCTGCGAGGAAATGAGTACCCGCATTTGTCAACAAACTAGCGAACCTTTATTTTTTCGCAGACTTAAGGCTGTAAAAGCACTTTTTTTAGATCACGAATGGCAACCCGTTTGCCGTCGCTGATCTTTTTATTTTTTCTAGTAGGAAAGGAACGTTCGGCATATGTTATATTTCGATCATTGCGCATCCTCGCCGCCTTATGAGGAGGTAATTGATACGCTGGCTGAGGTAATGAAGGCGCATTATGCGAATCCTTCATCCATTCATCAGGCCGGTGCAGACGCAGATAAGCTAATTTCGCGCTCACGCTCACTGCTTGGCGAGCTGTTTGGTGTAAAGGCTGAGGAGTGGCTGTTCACCTCTGGGGGCACGGAGAGCAACAATCTTGCAATTAAAGGAGCGGCAAAGCAGTACCAGAGCCGCGGCAAGCATCTCATTACGACCCAAATGGAGCATGCCTCTGTCTACGATACGTTCAAGCAGCTGGAGCAGGAAGGCTTCGAGGTCACTTATTTGCCCGTTGACAAGTCGGGGCAGGTAAAGCTGGAGTCGCTGCGGACGGCGCTTCGCGACGACACGATTCTCGTCAGCATTATGCATGTGAATAATGAGGTAGGGAGTGTGCAGCCGCTCGCAGCCATTGGCAAGCTGCTGCAAGCGCATCCGCGCACGCTATGGCATGTGGACGCGGTGCAAAGCATCGGCAAGCTGCCGATTGATTTGCGAGGCTGGGGCATTGATCTGCTCAGCGGCTCTGCGCATAAGCTGCGCGGACCCAAAGGGGTCGGCTATTTATATGTCCGCGAGGGTGTAAGCCTGACGCCGCTGCTTTCAGGCGGCTCGCAGGAGCAGGCCATGCGCGCGGGAACGCAAAATGTGCCCGGCATCGTAGCTTCAGCGAAGGCGCTGCGCATGGCGATGCAATCGGCACCGGAGCGGCGCGTGCGGATGTACCGTCTGCGTCAGCAATTGACGGATTTCATTGAGGCTGCGCCGGAGCTGATTTTAAATGGCGGAGCGCCGGAGAGCATGGCTCCGCACATTGTCCATTTTTCCTATCCGGGCATGAAGCCGGAGGTCATCGTTCACATGCTGGAGCAGCATGGCATTATCGCTTCTACGAAGTCAGCCTGCTCCTCGCGCGACAATAAGCCGAGCCGAGTGCTGCTTGCGATGGGGCTCGGGCAGGAACGGGCAGCCAGCGGCGTGAGAATTAGTCTGGGCGACGAGCATGCGGAGCAACATATTTCACAGCTGTGCGAAATGCTGCGCCTTACCATTAGCAAGCTTAAGCCGCTTGAAAGGAGCGCAAGGTAAAAATGATGTATGATAAAGTGATTATTCGCTACGGTGATCTGGCTATGAAGGGACGCAACCGCGGGATGTTCGAGAAACGGATGCTCCAGCAGCTTCAGCTGCGATTGAAGGATTTTACCGCGCTGACGTATTCGAAAATGTTCGGCCGCCTTTATATTAATTTGAACGGGGAAAATTATGCGCTCATCGCGGAAAAGGTCAAGGACATTTTCGGTATTTCCACCTTTAGTCCAGTCGTAAGCGTTCAGCCGGAGCTTGCGGAGATTCGGGCAGCAGCGCTTGCGCTGATGAAGGCTATCCCGCAGGAGCCAGCGACCTTTAAAGTAAGCGCAAAGCGTGCTTGGAAGAAGTTCCCTCATACGTCACAGGAGATGAACCATTTGGTTGGGGCGCATGTGCTGCGCGCGCTGGAAAATTTGAAGGTGGACGTCAGAATGCCCGAGGTGGAGCTGAAGGTGGATATTCAGGAGGAAGCGGCCTATATTTTCAACGAGGTCGTAGACGGTCCGGGCGGCTTCCCCTTCGGGACGAACGGCAAGGCGATGCTGCTGCTGTCTGGCGGCATTGACAGTCCGGTAGCGGGCTGGATGGCGATGCGCAAAGGGCTGGAGCTTGAAGCGGTTCATTTCCACAGCTATCCGTTTACAAGCGAGAAGGCGAAGGAAAAAGTGATTGAGCTTGCAAAAAGGCTTTCTTATTATAGCGGCGCCCCGCTCAAGCTGCATCTGGTGCCTTTTACGGAGGTTCAGACGACGCTTGCCCAGTCGGGACAGGACCCGCTTATTATTACGCTGATGCGCCGGGCGATGCTTCGCATTACGGAGCGTCTTGCGGAGCTTAGTGGCGCCCATGGCATTGTAACAGGCGAAAGCTTGGGTCAGGTAGCAAGCCAGACGCTCATAAGCATGGACGTCATTGGGCGGGCGACCGAGCTGCCGCTGCTTAAGCCGCTTGTTATGATGGACAAGCAGGAAATTATTAATGAGGCGGAGCGGTTGGGCACGTTTGCCACCTCGATCTTGCCTTATGAGGATTGCTGTACATTGTTTTTACCGAAATCCCCCAGCATTAATCCGAAATTGCGGTTTGTGGAAAAGGTTGAAGGTTATTTGAATGAGCAAAAAAATCTGAATCAGCTGCTGGTTCAAGCCGCGGAGCAAACGGAAGTGCTGATGATTACGCCAGAAGACACGGAAGCCGAAGCAGGTGCCGGGGAAGACCGCTGGTTCTAATAGCAACGAATAGCGGCATGCTGCAAGCCGCTTCTACACATCGGCCGTCTCACCATGAAAAGGGTAAGGCGGTCTTTATTTGTTAAGAGGCTGGAGAGCAGGGTTACCCGCTTTAGGCTTTCCGGCATATTCGCCCCAGCTTGGACATACAGGTGGTAGTATAGGGGGCGAGTATAATGGAAAGCTTTTTCATATTTATGCAGATCATTCTGATTAATCTTCTGCTCAGCGGCGATAATGCTATTGTAATTGCAATGGCGAGCAAAAATTTGCCGGAGCGTCAGCGCAGGCGGGCGATTTGGTGGGGAACAATGGCTGCTGTCGTCCTGCGCTGTGTACTGACGCTGGCGGCGATTTCCTTGCTACAGACTCCGTTCTTGCAGGCCATTGGCGCTGTAATGCTGTTTTATATTGCCGTGAAGCTGCTAGCGGATGCGGGCGAGCAAGGTGACGAAGACGGAGCTTCCCATAAAATTGGCCGAGCGACCTCGCTGCTCGCCGCGGTATGGACAATCGTGACGGCTGATTTTATTATGAGCCTTGATAATGTGCTCGCCATAGCGGCCGTGGCGAAAGGACAGACGATGCTGTTGATTATAGGAATCGCTTTAAGCATTCCGATGATCATTTGGGGCAGCCATTTGCTGACGAAGCTGCTGCAAAAATTTCCTTCGCTTATTTATATTGGCGCTGGTCTGCTCGGCTTTGCAGCTGGAGGCATGCTTGTGCATGATCCAGGCATGCACCGTCTGCTATTCAGCAGCTCAGCCACCGCTACTCAGGCGATTCCGCTGCTGAGCATCCCCTTCGTCATTATTATCGGCATCCTGATGCGCCGTTCGGCGATGTCTTAAGCCGATATGATTGCCAGAGGAGTCGACGGCAGAAGTTCGAAAAGGGACAAAACGACAGTATCGGCGTTTGTTGATTTTGTAAAACTCCCACAGGGAGAGGGCGTTTCGGGCGCTTTGCTAATTTTTTTTTCATGTTGCCATAGTTGCACTGGTATTTTCACTTCACTTCCTTTAAACTAGTAAAGATAAAAACTGTCGTCTTTCGTCAGGATATGCGTAAGGCGTTGTAAGGAGCGGAAGCGCGGATGCCTAATAACAAATATTCCGCTGGAATTATTGTGCTGCTGGCTGGTATCGTAATATTGCTTGGCAAACTGGGTGTGTTCAGCTTTTTGGGATCCAATTTTTGGCCGCTTCTCGTTCTTATTCCGGGAATTCTGCTGCATGTGCTGTATTTCGGCAGGTTGTTTCCGGCAGTTGTGCTTATTCCGGGAGGCATGCTGATCGTTTATTCGATATTGTTCATGCTTTGTATCATGTTCGGATGGGATACGCTCAAATATGTTTGGCCGCTGTTTATAACGGGTGTAGCGGTTGGGCTGTACGAGTACCACTTGTTCGGCGCATCCCGTGAACGCGTTTTTTTTAACGCCTCCGCCATTCTCGCTGTTACATCGGCTGTACTGCTGATTTTGGCGCTCGTTTGGAGCTGGGGGATATATGCGATTGCTATTATCCTGATTGCGGCCGGAGCATGGATGATGATGGGGAAACGATCCCGCTGGTAGACGGCAAGCAATCGGTTAGGATTATACAAAATTAGACAAATGGAGTGGATTATTAGTTATGCAAGCAAGAGAGAACATTCGGAACATCGCGATTATCGCGCACGTTGACCATGGCAAAACAACATTGGTTGACAAACTGCTTCAGCAATCAGGAACTTTCCGTGAGAACGAAGCGGTTCAGGAGCGTGCGATGGACTCCAACGATCTAGAGCGTGAGCGCGGCATTACCATTTTGGCGAAAAATACTGCGATTACGTACAAAGATTATTTGATCAACATCGTTGATACACCAGGACATGCTGACTTTGGCGGCGAGGTTGAACGTATTATGAAAATGGTTGACGGCGTATTGCTCGTCGTTGATGCTTTCGAGGGCTGCATGCCGCAAACGAAATTCGTATTGCGCAAAGCATTGGAATCGAACCTTAAGCCTATCGTCGTATTGAACAAAATTGACCGTCCTAATGCTCGTCCATCAGAAGTTGTGGATGAGGTGCTTGACCTGTTCATCGAGCTAGGTGCAAGTGATGAGCAACTGGAGTTTAATGTCGTTTATGCTTCCGCATTGATGGGGACTTCCAGCCTTGACCCTGACAAACAAGATGAGAACATGGAAGCGATGTATGAAACTATCATTAAACATATTCCTTCCCCAACAGAGAATGTAGAGGAGCCACTGCAATATTTGGTGACGCTGCTTGATTATAATGAGTACTTGGGGCGTATTGCGGTGGGCCGTGTAAACCGTGGTATCGTTCGTCAAGGACAAACCGTTGCCGTTATGACGCGCGATGGCGGCAAGAAGCAGGCTAGAATTGAGAAGCTGTTCGGCTTCCAAGGTCTGAAACGGATTGAAATCGAAGAAGCAGGCGCTGGCGACATTGTAGCGATTGCAGGTATTAAAGATATTAACATCGGTGAGACGATTGCTGATCCAGCAAATCCGGAAGCATTGCCGGTACTGAAAATTGACGAGCCAACGCTGCAAATGACGTTCCTTGTCAACAACAGTCCTTTTGCTGGCCGCGAGGGCAAATGGGTTACTTCCCGTAAACTCCGCGAGCGTCTGTTCAAGGAGCTTGAGACGGATGTTGCTTTGCGCGTAGATGAAACGGATAGCCCGGATGCTTTTATCGTATCGGGACGCGGTGAGCTTCACTTGACGATTCTGATCGAGAACATGCGTCGTGAAGGCTTTGAGCTTCAAGTATCGAAGCCGGAAGTAATCGTTAAGGAAATTGACGGCGTGAAGCAGGAGCCTTACGAGGGTCTGATCATTGACGTGCCGGAAGAAAGCATGGGCGCGGTTATGGAGAGCCTTGGCTCACGCAAAGCTGAAATGGTCAATATGGTGAACAATGGCACAGGCCAAGTTCGCTTGGAGTTCATCATCCCTGCTCGCGGTCTTATCGGCTACCGTACGTCGTTCCTTACCCTTACACGCGGCTACGGCATTATGAACCATGCGTTTGACAGCTACGGTCCGCTTGCCGGCTCTGGTGTTGGCGGCCGTCACCAAGGCGTGCTTGTCGCTACTGAGAATGGCGTATCGACTTTCTATGGCATGATGGGCGTAGAGGATCGTGGTATTCAGTTCCTGGAGCCAGGTACTGAAATTTACGAAGGCATGATCGTTGGCGAGCACACGCGTGACAACGATATTGTCGTTAACATTTGTAAAGAAAAACAATTGACGAATATTCGTTCCGCTGGTAAAGACGATACCGTTAAGCTCAAAACGCCTCGTCTGTTCTCCCTGGAGAGCGCGCTTGAGTATTTGAATGATGACGAATATTGCGAAATTACGCCGAAGTCGATTCGTCTTCGCAAAAAAATCTTGAACAAAAGCGAACGCGAGCGTGCAGAAAAACAACGCAAAACATCACAAGCTGGCGTTTAAGGCGCTAGCCGCCTGATTGGAGGTTTAACGGCATGCAGCAATGGTTTAGTGAACATTGGGTCGTTTCTTATTTGCTCATATTAGGATTCACGATTTATATTTTCAATACCGTGTTTCGGGCGAATAATGCGAAGCTGCCAATTTTAAAGGAAGTACTGGTGTACATTTTGATCGTATTCGGTTCTTTCGTGCTTTGGATTTTACAGGTGGATTCGCTGCCGATTATTCAATGTATGGGAATTGCTGTATTAATGATGCTTATGCTTCGCGGTCGCCAGCTGTATGACAAGCTGCAAAGTAAACGGGCAGGCAAGCACGCTGTAAAGGAATCAGACTCCGGAAGTAACGGCATATGAGACGTTAGCGTGTTCTTAAGATCGGATCTGCCTTCTACAGCAGCGATATCCGCGAGAATTCGTGGGTATCGCTGCTTCTTTGCGTAACAAGGCAGAAACGAAATACAACGGATTTGAAGGTGGTTGCTATGACCGAAGGCTCTAAAGGATTACCCCCAAGAACGGCTGCAAGCAGGCCGGGTAGTGCGAAGAAAACAGCTCCAAAGCCTAAGAAGAAAAAGAAAAAAGGCAGCGTATGGATCAAAATTATGTTTGCCGTGCTTTCTGTTCTTATTCTAATTATGTTTTATGTCGGTTATCTTGCTTACGTCGCTACCAATGCGGTTGATACGATTGGTACAGTGAATAATATCGTCGTTCCAGAAGAGGAGTCCGTTAAGAAAAAACCTACGGGCATGGTGCTGCTCGGTATTGATTCTCGTGAAAATGGCGGAGGTTTAAATACCGACGTTATGCTGGTCGCCATTTTTAATCCGAATACAAAATCAGCTTCCGTCGTCTCGATTCCACGTGATTCGGTGCTGCAAGTAGACGGGTATCGCGAGCGGAAGGCGAATGCGAATTACAGTACTTTCTTCAATAATGCCCGCACCGAGAAAAAAATGGACAAAGAAGCGGCAGAGAAGGAAGCAAAAAAAGAAATTCGTGATATGCTGTCGAAATATTTTGGCGTTGATTTGAAGTATACCGGTATTATTAACTTTAAAGGCTTTACCGACGTTGTTGATGCGCTTGATGGCGTTGAGGTGAATGTTGAGATGGATATGCGTTACCGAGATACGGCCGATGGCACAAACATTAATTTGAGCAAGGGCCAGCAGGTGCTGGATGGAAAAAATGCCCTCGATTATGTGCGCTATCGCAAATCGAATCAGGGAACGGCTGAGTCCAGCGACTTTGACCGCAATCGCCGGGAGATGGAAGTCATCGGAGCGATTTTTGATAAAATGAAATCGTTTGAGGGCGTTACGAAATATGATAAGGTCATCGGGGCAGTCGGCAATAATTTGACGCTCGATATGCCTCCATCCGAAATTAAAAATATGCTGAGTACATATTTGGGCATGGGCAGCTCCGACATTGCGTTCCAAGCGTTAAGTGGAACATGGAAGAGCCCATATGTATATGTTGATTCTACATCCCTTGAAGAAGCACGTGCGGTGCTTCAGGCAAAAATGGCTGAATAACCATAGACGTTGGATTCAATAATGGCTATAATAGGAGCTAAGGATACCGAATGCTATTCCTGTTAGAAGGAGGTCATGCTGATGACCGTGTTCCTAGCCGCCAATTTCGAGCAAATCATCGAAGCTGATAGCATGCCTCGTTTTAAGCGTGGCTTTGCAGGCGTGGCTATGACGGCAGCAGCTTGTCCAACAGCCGTATCGGTTATCTATACTTCTCATGAACAAGTATGTACGTCTATAAGAAAGCCTGACGATCTAAGGATCGTCAGGCTTTCTGTGCGTTTGCATGAGCGTTAATGCTTGTCCACATTCGTTGCATGCTTTTGAATTTGCTTCTCACGGAGCTGATGCTCGTGCTCCTGCATGTGAGATTGGGTGTGCGATTGCGTCTGTGACGGAGGCTGCTCCGGTTGATGTGGCGTTACATTGCGTGGTATTTGCGGGATGATGCGGCTGATAATATCGGCCATTTCTTCAGCGAAGCCCGTTATCGGCTTTCCGCGCCGAATATCGGCTCCCATTTCCTTCAACCGCTGAGAGACATCCATATCTGCTGTTACGACAGCATCCATGCCGTAAGGATCTTTATGGAAAGCCTCGGCAACGGAATATTTAATCGTACCGACACGTGCGCGATCCAGCTTGCTGTCGATATCAATGCCGACAACGGCTGTTTTGCCCAGCACGACGCAATGGGCATTGTTTACGCCGCGAACGCCTTTTGCCAGCTTTTCAAGATGCTCAGCAACTTCCTTATTTGTTTTTAATGGTTTAATGGAATCTTCCGCAAGCTGCTGCGCCTTTACTGCGCCATTCGCATGATTTTGATGTGGAGAGGGTGATGCCATTTCGTTTCGCTTGACGGTGCTGCAACCAGCCGCAATAACAGCGATTGCGATTATAACCAATAACCGTTTATACACGTGAGCCACCTCGTCTTTCTTGTTGCAGATCGTTATGTCAGAACCTAGTGTGCCCGCAGTATAGTATCGCTATGTATAGGCCTTTCAATTGAATGTCCACGCCGGGAGGGTTTTTTCATGAAAAAAATATTCGTGCTCGATACAAATGTGCTGCTTCATGATCCGCAAGCGATCTTCGCCTTTGGCGATAATGAAGTAATCATTCCCGCTGTGGTATTGGAAGAGATTGACTCCAAGAAAAGATTGGCTGATGAGCTTGGCCGCAATGCCCGCTCTATCTCGCGCACGCTCGATAAAATGCGTGAGCAAGGGCGGCTTCACGAAGGTATTCCGCTGCCTGGCGGCGGCATTCTCAAGGTAGAATTAAATCACCGCAGCTTCGTGCGGGTGCAGGAAATGTTCGGTGAGATGTCCAATGACAACCGAATACTGGCAGTAGCACTGAATTATCATTTAGAGCAATTGGATCGTCAGGAAATAAGCTCTGTCGTGCTAGTGAGTAAGGACGTGCTCGTCCGCATTAAAGCGGATGTGCTCGGGCTAATGGCAGAAGATTACATGTCTGACCGCATTGTAGCGCCTTCTGATGTATACGCCGGTTATGTGACGTTGTTCGTTCATCCTTCGATTATTGACGAGTTTTATTCGTACCGGTTTTTGACGGTGAAAAATTTACAGCTTGGCAGCAGGCTGAATCCGAATGAATTCGTCATACTGCGAGATGAAATGGGCACCTCCAAATCCGCGCTGCTTAAGGTGTCGCAGGATGGTTTGAAGCTGGAACCGCTGTTCCTCAGCAATGATCCAGTGTGGGGCATTACGGCCCGCAACGCTCAGCAGCGCATGGCGCTGGAATTGCTGCTTAACGATGAAATTCCGCTTGTCACCTTAACGGGTAAAGCTGGTACAGGCAAAACACTGCTTGCTCTAGCTTCTGGCCTGCTCAAGGTAGAAGATGAGCATAAATACAAAAAGCTGCTAATTGCTCGTCCGGTCGTACCAATGGGCAAGGATATCGGTTATTTACCAGGAGAGAAGGAGGAGAAGCTGCGCCCTTGGATGCAGCCGATCTACGACAATTTGGAATATTTATTCGATACGAAAAAATCCGGAGATATTGAAAAAATATTGATGGGTCTCGGTAGTATTCAAGTAGAAGCGCTGACCTACATTCGCGGTCGTTCTATCCCCGGCCAATTCATTATTATTGATGAGGCGCAGAACTTGACCAAGCATGAGGTGAAGACGATTGTATCACGCGTAGGAGAAGGCAGCAAAATCGTCCTCATGGGCGATCCGGAGCAAATCGACCATCCGTATTTGGATGCGACAAGCAATGGCTTAACGCATATTGTGGAGCATTTCAAAAAAGAAGGCATCAGCGGCCATATGACACTGGAGAAGGGCGAACGCTCCAAGCTTGCCCAACTGGCAGCTGATTTGCTTTAAGAGCTGAATGATAGTTTTGCATAAGTGGACTGCGACGAAAAAAGCGCAGTCCTTTTCTCTGTGCCTTCATCTATTCCATCAATCCCCGCTCTCTACTAACTTGGACAATACTTGTATTAATTGCTATGATATAAAATGTGCCGAGATGATGGCGGAGGGGAAGGGTTGCTGTGTCGATTAGGAAATACGCTACAATGACAGCGGTATTGGCTTTATTCATTATTATTTTTCTTCTATTAAACTTTAGCGATAGCACCCTCAATCGGGCTGAAAATTTAAATAGAGATACGAATGCCGAGCCGGCGGGCGGAGAAGAGCAGGCAGATCAATCGCAAATTTTAAATGTAACCGTTTCCATGGCTGAGGATGAGTTTTCTAAGCTTAAGGAAGCGACAAATAGCTATCAAATGAAGCATGTCAATACAATGGTCAAGCTGACGAATATTGCGGATGAAGGCGATGGCTATGCTCAGTGGAAAAAAGCACTGGAGCTTGGAGCGGCACCCGATATAATGCTCATGAATAGCGAATGGGTACGCGAGTTTGCAGTACGCGGCTTGTTGAATCCCGTCGATGTCCCAAGCACCTCTGACACGATGGCAGAGCGGCCCGCGAGGCTGCTTGATCCGCTGAGGTGGAACAGCTATTTGTGGGGTATCCCTGCTGATGCCAATCCCTATGTGACCGTGTGGAACAAGACATTGCTCGCTGATGCAGGCTTATCGAAGCCGCCAGCGGATTGGAGTGCTTTTACCAATCTGCTTCATAAGCTGGAAAGTGGTGCAAAAGCTTGGCAGGCGCTATATGTAGAGCCTCATAATGTCGCATCCCTGCTAGTTTGGCTCGACGAATGGACAGCTGCAGGAGAAGGGGCTGGAGCGTCCTATTTGAAATTTGACAGCAAGGCTGTGCAGGAACAGCTAAAACGCCTAGACTCGATTTCCGGACGAATTACTTCGTCAGCTTTGGCAGATTATAGCTTGTCCATTGGCACGCAAATGGAGGAACGGCATATCGTCGCTGCAAGTATTCCTTGGTCCATTTACAGCAAGCTTTCCGCGAAGGAGCAAAATAAGCTGCTGCTTGATAAAGGTGCGATGCATGATGTGTGGCTTGGAAGCAGGAGCTATGTCGTCGCGGGAACGAGTGAAATGAAAGAAGAAGCGTTTACGTGGATTAAAGAAATGGTGGAGATTGGCGGGCAGCAGCAAAGCTATGCTTTAACAGGGAAGCTGCCCGCCAAAAACTCCTTGTATACAGGGGGCGAAAATAGTATAGAAAGCGGTACGGCGAAAGCCGGAGGTCCACCGCAATGGTGGCTTAAGGTGCTCAATGGCGAGCCTTCCGCTCAGCCGCCCGATCCTGACTGGCACGAGCGCTTCCTGCATACGCAGCTGCTTTGGCAGCAATATGTAGAAGGTGAAATCACGATGAAAGCATTTATCCAAACTATACAAGCTATAGGGAAACCCCTATAGCTTAACTTGCAAGGTTACGATAAGCTCACCGTCTTTAATTTCCACATCGGTTGCTTGCAGGAAGGAAATAATGAAGGAGGGGTAGAAGCCAAGGTCAAATTGCTTCTCCAGCTCCTGCTTCGTCGTGTCAGGCAACGATAGACCGTTGAATAAAAGCTCGTCTACATGAAAAATAATGCCATTGCGAGGCTCTTGCTCAACTGTATAATGGCCGCTCACGCTTAATTCCAGCGCATCCCGCTTGCCATATGCAGTTAAGGAGCCATCCTCAAAAGAGAAGGAAAATTGCTCAAAGCGATCATCTTGTTCCCGTAGAAACTTATTCAAGGCATCTTCGGGAATACGTATCGTGTAAGTAAGGCCGCTAGTTTCCAAATACTGCTTATTATTTTGCAGCCAATCAGGCAGCTTCCGCATCGCTTTGGATAAGGCGCTGAAATGCTGTTTGACTTCATAAAGGCCAATTGACTCCCAGTAGCTGGTTAATTCCTCCATCATCAGCCGCAGCTTGTCGGCGTCCGAGCGTCCGGCAAGTCCACCTTCTATTTGCTCCTGCAGCGCAAGCACTCTGGTACGCTGCTCTGTGAGCCTTTGCTCGATTGAGGCGAGCTCTTGCTGCTTCTTGCCGAGTTGCTCGATTCCTTGTGCGAGCTGAGCATATTCCTCCTTGTACAGCTTCATCACATCGCGGTCATGCGCGAAAATCAAATCCGCATATTCCATGACCATCAAAAAATCCGATATGGATCGTGCTGATAACAAAGCGGTCAGCCAAATATCCCGATCGCCCATATAATATGCACGCAGTACTTTACCGGCTTGCTCGCGTTTGTGTTCGATTTGCTGCTCCTGTTGTTCCAGCGCTTGCTTGGCGCTTGCTGTTTCTTTGGTCAGGTCGGCCTGTTGTATCTGGATGCGCTTGATTTCATTATCCATTTCAACGACTGACAGACTTTTTTCCAGCAGCAGCCGGGTTTCCTCGCTATTGGAGGGCTCGGCGAAAGCAGGCATCACACACCAAAGGGTCAGCATGCCAGCCATCAGCGTAATCAGCGCAAGCCGTGTAGGAAAGCTTTGAAATGCCACGCTCGGCCTCCTCTCTTCTTGGCTATATAAAGGGAAGTTGATATCCTACAGCCACCATTATATGCAGCGAATTATTTTATTATATCTTACATTTGGAAAGGCATGAACAGGACTATAGGGCAATAATCGCGGCATTTCAGTATATTCAGCCTATTTAGCGCATCAAAAAACGGCGGACCCATGAGGATCACGCCGTCTTTTGCCAACATTAAAGCGGACACAAGGTGAAACGGCCGAAAGCTGTCCTTTGACAGCGCGGCGCGTTTCCTCTAGAAAGGATTGCCCATTTGGAACACGGTCCAATATGTAAAGCCTCCAAATGCAATAATCATGTAGCCCCAGAACATAACGATGTACGTTTTTTCTGTAAAGTTCAAATAGCCTAGAAATACGAAGGCTACTGCTTGGGCAAAAAACAATAATGCAAATTCTGTCATATGCCCAGCAAACGCCATAAGGCCAATAACAAGGGTCCAAAAGCCCAAAACCCGATACATACGTGCCATATCTGTATATCCCCCTTTCGCTTTGGACACGATTTTCTACAGATTATTATAACGTTTGTACAAATAGGTGTAAACCTGCTATTTCAAAATATAAGCATGAATTAGTTTGCTCCTAAAAATGCGCTTATAGTTCTCGGAGCGAAACGTCCCGCCAGAAGGACGACAAAGTCGTTTTTTGCTTGGCTAAGGACAACCTTTATTGTGAAGAAAATATGCTTTCTGCATAAGTTTGCACCAGAAACAGTCCGAATATGTATGAGGGCTTGAAAAAATGGTTATACAATTTAGTATCCAATAGATTCTATGAACTCTACCAAGGGCATAGATATAAGGTAAGCGTCTTTACGTTAGGAGGTTTTGGTTGCATGACAGCAGTCAGACAAGATGCGTGGAGTCCAGACGACGATTTAATTCTCGCCGAAGTGACCCTGCGCCATATTAGAGAAGGCAGTACCCAGCTTGGAGCTTTCGAAGAGGTAGGGGAGCGGATTGGCCGTACATCCGCAGCATGTGGATTCCGCTGGAACAGCTGTGTTCGCAAGCGTTATGAAGAAGCTATACAAATTGCCAAGCAACAGCGGCAGAAACGCAATTATTTGAAAAAACAAGCGATAGCGGCAACTCCGCAAGTATCTTCGCTGCCGGCTTATGAGGCGACAGAGGAGAGAGGCTTCAAGGCGGAATCGCAAGCGACGGAAGAATTGCTTTCCATTGATTCGGTTATTCGTTTCCTGCGTCAAATCAAGACAACGTATCACGATGTGGGACGTCAGCTCAAGTCGTTCGAGAAAGAGCTGAGAGAGAAGGAAGAGGAGCTTGGCCGTTTGCGGGGCGAAAATGAAAGATTGTCTCGTGAGGTGAACAACGCTCAAAGTGATTACCACACCGTCAATGATGATTACAAAACGTTAATTCAAATTATGGACCGTGCCAGACGGCTTGCCGTGCTGACGAATGATGAGGAAGCGAAGCCGCGCTTCAAGATGGATGCCAATGGCAACCTGGAGAGAATTGAATAGAATTGATAACAGCCCGCCGGTTGATTCGGTGGGCTGTTGGCGTCTTTAAAGGATATGCGTATAATGGAAGAAAGCGTAAGGAAGCGTAAGGAAGCAGGGGGTAGAGGGAATGCATATCGCTCTAGTAGGCGGGGGAGCGCTGGGTCTGCTTTATGCAGCGAGGCTGGCCATTACGAAAGCTGAGGTTACGGTATGGACGCGAACGGAGCGTCAGTCCGCTCTACTGGCAGAAGAAGGCATTCGCTTGCTGGAGTTAGGCGAAGCAGGAGGAGCCAGAGAAGCGTCACGGCATGCTGTAAAAATAGCAAGTGTACATAGCAGAAGCCTAGAATCGGCAGCAGCTGAAGCAGAGGCTGACTGCACGGGGCGGCAGGCGCCAGATTGGATCATCGTCGCCGTCAAGCAAGCAGACTTGACGAGAGAGCTGCTTCGAGCTATAAGGAAGCTCGCGGCGCCTGCTGCGGCTGTTCTTTTTTTGCAAAATGGCATCGGACATCTGGAGCTGGCGGCAGAGGAGCTTCCGGGGCTGCCATTATTTATTGGCGTTACGACCGAAGGGGCGCTGCGCCAAGATGAAAGAACGGTAAGGCATACCGGCAAAGGACAGCTTGCACTCGGCCCATCGTCTTTAAATAGTCAAGCAGCGGGCAAAAGGGATGAAAATCATCAAATTATGTTGCAAAATGCCTTGCAATTGGCAGGATTTACGGTGTTGCTGTCGAAGACAATGAACAATCGAGTTTATGAGAAGCTCCTCATTAACGCAATTATTAATCCGCTTACAGCAATATTTGATGTGACGAACGGCGAGCTGCCACAGCATTCGGCGAGGCTGCGGCTTATGCGCGCTTTATATGAGGAAACAAAAGAGATTTTACGTGTGGCTGGCGGGGCAGAGCTTGGCGAGGGCGCTTGGGAGAACGTGCTTGCTGTTTGCGAAGCTACCTCCGCCAACGTGTCATCAATGCTTAGCGATGTACGGGCAGGCCGTCCTACTGAAGTACAGTGGATAAATGGGGGCGTTTCCAGCCTAGCTAGACGTGGTGGCATGGAATCGCCGCTGAACGATGCCATGAGCGAAATGGTACGGCATTTGCAGGATGAACGGCTATAGGGAGGCGATACGGATGGGGATAATATGGGAGAGCATCAAGCATTTTTATGCTTATATGGCGGTTATTCCAGTAATACCTTTTCTCTTGATTTATTTTGGCTACGGAGCTATTATACGAGACCGCAAAAAAGCCTTTCGTCTGGCGATGGATATAACGACCGCTTTGCTGATCGGCTGTGTGGCGGTATTGCTTGATTCCTTGTTCAATAATTCCTTTGGTTTGTATGGCATTTTGTTGATTATGCTAATTGGCGGCGGCTTGCTGGGCAATGCCCAGTTCCGCAAGCGCGGCAGCGTCAATGTGAAAAGAATTTTTCGCGCCGTATGGCGGCTTGGATTTTTCACGATGAGCATGCTTTATCTGCTGCTTATGTTTATTGCCATCGGGCAATCTATTTTTTCGATATAATGGCGGACTGTAATTAGGCTGCTAATGGCTTCAGAACGGGTCTTTTTGCAAAGGCCTGTTTTTCTTTTTGACGCGCGCCCTATAACTTGTGTACAATTAATTTGTCTGTTACAGGCAGAATCATAAGCGTTTACGCTTAAATATATGGTTTCAATTAGGAGGCAGGGGTGGCTTATGTCTACCGAAACTTATTCATTACCAAGCACTCAGCCGCTCACCGACGCCTATGTTAACCTAACGGACTCAAGGCTTGAGTCCTTGTTTGGCTATCATCCGGGTCGCAAGGGCGATTGGGAGCTGCGTGCCAAGCGGCTTGCACAATCAGCGGGCACAAGGGCGGATGCTGCTTCAGTCGCAGCGGTGCTGCGCGATTACAATAGCAAATGGAACGCTGCGCCCGAGGCGCTGGCTGCCATTGATGCGATTGCGGAAGGCGCGCCCGTTATCGTTGGCGGTCAGCAGGCAGGGCTATGGTCGGGACCGCTTCTAGTTATACATAAAGCCGTATCCATTATCGGCGCAGCCCGTCATGCCGAGCAGCTGCTTGGGAGAAAGGTCGCTGCTGTATTTTGGATTGCTGGAGAGGATCATGACTGGGACGAAGCGAATCATGCCTATGTGCTGACCGCTGATCAAGGGCTGCGCAAGCTGGCGGCTGCCCGTCCGGAAGGGGCAAGAACATCGGTTAGCCGTACCGCTATTGAATCGGATACGTGGGCGGCACTTCTATCCGAGCTGGAGCAGGCGCTGCCACATTCTGATTTTAAGCCGGAAATTGTTCAGCAGCTTAGGCAGATTACGGAGCAAGCACAGTCGCTATCAGAAATGTTTGCCGGTGTAATCAGCTGCTTGCTAAGCAAGCATGGCATCGTTCTCATGGATGCTGATGATCCACAGCTGCGGAGGCTTGAGGCCCCTTTGTTCGAGAAGCTGATCACGCACAACGATGAGCTGGAGCAGGCGTATACAGCTGCCGCCAATCAGGTGAAGGAGCTTGGCTATCCTTTGCAGGTTGATGTAACGCCCGGCAGCTCTAATTTGTTTGTTTTCCAAGCAGAGAAAGGGCAGGAGAGAACGCTGCTATATAAGCAGGAAGGAAGCTTTCAAAGCCGCAAGGGCGATTTTTCGCTATCCAAGGAGCAATTGCTGGACATTGCGCGGCAGCAGCCAGAGCAGCTCAGCAACAATGTGCTGACACGCCCGCTGATGCAGGATTATTTGTTCCCGGTGCTAGGGACGGTACTAGGCGCCGCTGAAATTGCTTATTGGGCAATAACTGGGGAAGCTTTCCGCAAGCTGGATATGGAAATGCCGATTGTATTGCCACGCATATCCTTTACGCTTGTAGAGGGTACAGTTGCCAAGCATATGGGCAAGTACGAGCTGACGCTTGAGGATGTGGCCTTGCGCTTTGAGGAGCGCAAGCAGCAATGGCTGGCAGAGCAGGATCAGCTGTCCATAGAGGAGAAGTTTGCCGCAGCAAAGCAGGCGTTTGAGGATTTATACGCGCCGCTGCTGGATTTGGCTGCTTCGATACAGCCGGGTCTTGCCAAGCTCGGCGATACGAACCGTCAGAAAATCATCGAGCAAATCACTTTTCTTGAGACGCGCACGAGGGATGCCCATGAGAAGCAGTACGAGGCAGCTATTCGCCAGCTGGATCGTATTGCGCTGTCTTTGTGGCCGAGCGGAAAACCGCAGGAGCGGGTATTGAATATGACCGCTTATTGGAATCGTTACGGAACTTCATGGCTCGACAAGCTGCTGGAGGCTCCGTTTTCCCCGCTAGGCGGTCATCAAATCATTTATTTATAAATTTAAATTTGGAGGATGAATATACGCATGAGTACAATTGATAAAAGTATTATTCGTGATATTAAGCTTGCCCCTGAAGGGCATTTGAAAATTGACTGGGTCAGCGCTCATATGCCAGTGCTTTCGAGCATTCGTGAGCAATTTGAGAAGGAGCAGCCATTCAAAGGCTTGAAGGTGTCGATTGCGCTGCATTTGGAAGCGAAAACGGCTTATTTGGCTAAAGTCGTAAAGGCTGGCGGAGCGGAGGTTACAATTGCGGGCAGCAACCCGTTATCTACTCAGGATGACATTTGTGCGGCGCTGGTAGAAGACGGCATTACGGTTTTTGCAAAGCATAATCCTAGCCCGGAAGAGTATAATGAGCTGATTATTAAAGCAATCGAATCGAAGCCGGATCTTATAATTGACGACGGCGGCGAGCTGATTACGCTGCTGCACAAAGACCGCCCGGATTTGCGTGAAAATTTGCGTGGTGGCGCAGAGGAAACGACGACGGGTATTATTCGTCTGAAAGCAATGGAGAAGGATGGCACGCTGCAGCTTCCAATGGTTGCAGTTAATGATGCTTACTGCAAATACTTGTTCGACAACCGTTATGGTACCGGTCAATCGGTATTTGACTCGCTGAACAAAACGACGAACCTCGTTATTGCTGGCAAAACCGTCGTCGTTGTAGGCTACGGCTGGTGCGGCAAAGGCGTAGCTATGCGTGCCAAAGGACTAGGCGCCAAAGTTGTCGTTACGGAAGTGGATGCAATTCGTGCGGTTGAAGCACATATGGACGGCTTCACTGTGCTGCCGATGATGGAAGCGGTCAAGCTTGGCGATGTGTTTATTACAGTTACAGGCAACCGTGACAATATTCGCGGCGAGCACTACAAGGTGATGAAGGGCGGCGCTATTTTGGCGAACGCCGGACATTTTGATGTGGAGTTCAATATTCCGGAGCTTAAGGCGCTTTCTACTAATGTGCGCACCGTTCGCAACAACATTGAGGAATATCAATTGGAGGATGGCAGAAGCATTTATGTCATTGCCAAAGGCCGCCTTGTCAACTTAGCAGCGGGCGATGGCCATCCGGCAGAAATTATGGATACGACGTTTGCGCTTCAAGCACTGTCGCTTCGTTATGTAAACGAGCAATATAAAGCACTGGGCAAAAAAGTAGTTAATTTGCCTTATGAGCTGGACGAAAGCGTAGCACGCATCAAGCTGGAGTCGCTTGGTATCAGCATTGATACGCTTACAGCAGAGCAAATTGCATATCAGGATAGCTGGAACGTTTAATCTCAGCCCCTTAACGTGTAGCAACTAAGAAACACTGAAACGGTGAAATAGAGGAACAGCCGCTTCTGCCGCTCAAACGCGGTGGCAGCGGCTGTTTTTGTTTCCAATTAAGCAACCTTTTGTCAAAATTTACGTCTAGGACGTTAATTAGAGCAAAGGGGGCCATTTTTATGAACAAAATAGAGAAAACAAAATGGAGAATGAAAGAAAGCGCAAAGGAAAGCGCAACAGAAAGCTGTGTAAATAAAATATTCATTTTACTGCCGACATCGCTCATGCTTGCTATTATGCTGCTGCTTTCGGCCTGTTCGTCTGCAAACACCGGGACGGAAATGGGCACAGCCCAGAGCTCCAGCGTCAAGCTTGAGGAGCAGAGCAGCTTAAGCATGAGTGATAGTGCGGCTGCTGATGCGGAAACGAGCAAAGCTTTAGACAATAAATCGTTAACAGCAGCCCCGGCAGACAGTCCGATAGACAGCATGGCTATTGGTGGGGAAGCGTTTAACCAAAAGCTGATCTATACGGCTACAATGACGATGGAGGTTGACGATTATGAGGCGGCGGCCCAGCAGCTGCGTAATGCCATCCATCAGGCTGGCGGGTACATTCTTGCTTTTCAGGATGGTCAGTATGGCAATGAGCAGGGAGCAAGCTATACGATTAAAGTGCCGGCTCAAGGGTTTATGTCATTTGTGGAGCGGCTGGAGGGAATCGAGAACAAGCATCTGGAGCGCGAGCTGAAAGGAACCGATGTGACGGAGGAATACGTCGATTTGGAAGCGAGGCTGAAGGCGAAGCAGGTGGTGGAGCAAAGGCTGCTTTCCTTCATGGATAAGGCGCAGCAGGCGGATGACCTGGTCAAGTTTTCGCAGCAGCTTGCAAAGGTACAGGAGGAAATTGAACAAATTAAAGGGCGTACGCGTTATTTGGACAAAAATGTAGCTTTCTCCACGATTGAGCTAAGGCTGTATCAGCCTATTGATCGTACGTTCAAGACGGGCAAGGAAGAGCAATCGCTAGGCGGCAAGATGGCGGCATCCTTTAAAACGAGCTATGAGGGAACATGGAACGTCCTTCAAGGGCTGCTCGTCTTCCTCGCGGGAGCGCTGCCTGCACTCGTTATTCCTGTAATCATTGGGCTGGTCATCTGGTGGTTTGTACGGCGTTCCCGCGCCAAAACACCGCCTGCAAAGCCGGAGCAGGAGCAGCAATAAAGCGCAACAAGCTTGCTTGAATTGCTGGATACGAACGGTAAGATGATTATTTATTAATAAGGTCAAACATTTTAATAAAATCCTGCTCCTATGAGCAGGATTTTATTGTTGTATGGCGAATTACACTATGTTATGTGGGGGAAAGTGGAGCAAAGTGGGGAATTAGGGAGAGAGGGTGGAGGCGATCTTATGTTCATGGGCGAATATCAGCACAGCGTTGATGACAAAGGTCGGCTTATCGTTCCAGCCAAATTCCGTGATTCACTAGGCGCTTCCTTTATTGCCACCCGCGGTCTCGACAATTGCTTATTTGTTTATCCAATGAGCGAATGGACCGTGCTTGAGCAGAAGCTCAAATCACTTCCGCTCATGAAGGCAGATGCAAGGGCGTTCACTCGGTTCTTTTTCTCCGGGGCAACCGAATGCGAGCTGGATAAACAGGGAAGGGTAAACTTGCCGGGACATCTTAGAGATTACGCGAAAATTGATAAGGATTGTATGGTTCTGGGGGTTTCAAGCAGGGTAGAAATATGGAGCAAGGCGGTTTGGGACGGCTACTATACAGAGTCTGAGCAAACCTTTAATGAAATTGCCGAGAAGCTGGTCGATTTTGACTTCAACTTTTAAACGGACGATTTCAATAGCTTGCTAATGATGGAACTGGACAACGATGACTAGGGCAACAAGAACGGGAGGGCAATTGCGTGTTTCAGCATGTAACAGTACTTATGGAGGAAGCGGTTGACGGCCTGGCCATTAAGCCGGACGGCATTTACGTCGATTGCACGCTCGGCGGGGCGGGACACAGTGAACGCATTGCGTCGAGTTTGGGCGAGGGAGGACGGTTAATCGCTTTTGATCAGGATGATATTGCGCTGAACCACGCAAAGATCAGGCTTGCACCGTATTTGGATAAAGTAACACTTGTGAAAAGTAATTTCCGTTATTTGGAGCAAATGCTGCTCACCTGCGATGTGCCGGTTGCGGGCGGCGTACCTCAAGTCGATGGCATCCTGTTTGACCTTGGCGTATCGAGCCCTCAGCTTGATGAGGCGGAGCGCGGCTTTAGCTATAATCATGACGCGCCGCTTGATATGCGGATGGATCAAGGCGGGGCTATGACCGCGCATGAAATCGTCAATACATGGGATGAACGCGAAATATCGCGGATTTTATCCCATTATGGCGAGGAGAAGTTTGCCAGATCCATTGCCAAGACGATTATCAAGACGAGGGAAAGCAAGCCGATTGAGACAACGGGAGAGCTTGTGGAGCTCATCAAGCTGTCCATCCCTGCGGCCGCAAGACGCACAGGCGGACACCCTGCCAAGCGTACGTTTCAGGCGCTGCGGATCGCAGTCAACGATGAGCTGCGTGCGGAGGAAGAAGCTTTGGCCCAGGCGATTCGCTGTCTGAATCCAGGGGGCCGGGCGGCTGTAATAACGTTTCATTCCCTTGAGGATCGAATCTGCAAGCAACTATTTGCGAGCCTTTTAGAAAAATGCACTTGTCCGCCGGATTTTCCGAAATGTGTATGCGGCGGCACAGGAAAGCTTCGGTTAGTAAACCGCAAGCCGATCGTTCCGAGTGAGCAGGAGCTGGAGTCCAATCCACGTGCTCGTTCGGCCAAGCTGCGAATCGCAGAAAAATTGTGAGATCTTGAGGAGGTTCTGGAGTGGCCTATACGAATGGGAATTTGGCTCTGCAGCCGAAGAGAAAGCCGGAGCAGAAGCCAGCAATTAAGCAAAACAAACGGGTGGTCGTCAAAAGAAAAACGTTAACGATGCAGGAAAAGCTGCTGTACCTGTTTACTGTAATAGCATGCGTGCTTGTTGCAGGCGTTATTATTTTCAGGTATGCCGAAATTTATAAACTGAGTGTGGAAATTAAACATGTGACCAGTGAATATGAAGCGGTAAACGTCGAGCTGAAAGAGCTGAAGAAGCAGGTTGAAATGTTGAGCGATCCGGAGTTTATTCGGAAAATGGCGGAAAGCCAAGGGATGGTCAACAATTATCAGCCGGGAATAACGGTTAATACAGGCAAAGAGGAAACGGCTACTGCAATGGGTGAGTAAGGAGGACGTATGGTAAAACGAATCAGAATGCGCACGCTATTTTTTGGAGGGGTAATTACCCTCCTTTTTCTTATTCTAATTGGCAGAATTTTCTATGTGCAAGTCGTTGATAGAGACACTTGGTATACGATGGCAAAAGAACGTTGGGCTGATTCAGAAACTTTAGTAGCGAATAGGGGGACCATTACGGATCGAAATGGCAATGTGCTGGCGATGGATGCGCTTGCGTATAATGTGGCAGTCAATCCGAAGCAGATTGATAGCTTGGGTATTGCCGATAAGGTCGTAGAGGGGCTGAATGCGATTTTGAACAAGCCGCAGGATGGGCTGCGCAAAATCGTAACCGCCAAAAACGATAAAGGTGAATTTTACGCGCAGCGTGAGCTTCGTGATGGCGGCTGGAATATTGATAAATCGGTGGCTGACAAAATCAAAGAGCTGCGGGATGAGCTGAAGAAAGAAAACAAAGTAAATGACGTTGGCATTTATTTATATGATGATCAAAAACGTTATTATCCCCGCAATACGATGGCATCCCAACTGCTAGGCTATGTGGACAAGGACGGCAAAGCGCTTGCGGGCATCGAATCCTTTTTCAATGACAAGCTTAAGGGCACGAATGGTGAAATCAAGTATGAGAAGGACGGCAAGCGTGTTCAGCTAGCGGAAGGAGACGTCGTTTATGAGCCAGTCGTAGACGGACAGGATATTACGCTGACGCTGGATAATGAAATTCAGCATTATGTAGAGGAAGCGATCAAGCAAGTAGCAGATAAATATCAGCCTAAAAGCATCACGGCTATAGCTGCTGACCCTAATACGATGGAAATTCTCGCCATGGCGAATTATCCGACCTTTAATCCGAATACGTACTGGGATACGAACTTTGAAAATGCGTATAATCACGCGATTAAATCCTTGTACGAGCCGGGTTCAACGTTCAAAATTGTAACGCTGGCCGCTGCGGTCGAAGAAGGGCTGTTCAATCCAAATGCAGAATTTCAATCAGGGAGCATTAATGTGCCGGGTAATCCTGTTCGAGATTCGAATCGGGTAGGATGGGGGAAGATCTCCTATTTGGATGGCCTCAAGCATTCCAGTAACGTCGCTTTCGTAAAACTAGGCTGGCAAATGCTCGGCGGCGAGAAGCTCGTTGATTACATTAATCGCTTTGGCTTCGGTCAGCCGACAGGCATTCAACTGGGCAATGAATCCAAGGGTGTTATCAACATTAATCTGAGCATCCCCAGTGATATTGCACGGGCGTCATTCGGGCAAGGTCCCGTATCCGTAACGCCGATTCAACAAATTGCCGCAGTCGCTGCTGTAGCAAATGGCGGCAATTTGATGCAGCCGCAAATTATTAAGCAAATATACAATCCGAATACAAATACGACCCAGAAGTTTGAGCCGAAGGTCGTACGCAGAGTGATATCCGAGGAAACATCGAATAAGGTCGGCGAATATTTGGAGCAGGTTGTATCCGACCAATCAAACGGAACTGGAAAAAATGCCTATATTGAAGGCTACCGTGTAGCAGGTAAAACCGGTACGGCACAAAAAATTATTAATGGGAAATATTCCAAAAATAAATATGTCGTTTCGTTCATTGGCTACGCACCGGTAGAAAATCCGAAGGTCGTTGTCTATATAGTCGTCGATGAGCCGAATGATCCGCTTGCGGGCGGGGGTACAGTTGCCGCTCCAGCCTTCAAGGAAATCGTCTATAAAACGTTGCGGCACATGGGCGTTATGCCGGATAACGCGCTGGAGGAAGCAATTACGGATAAGAAAACGCCAACGGTTAAGCTGCCGGATGTTACCGAAAAGAATTTGTCTCAGGCGCAGGCCGAGCTTAAAGCACGCAATGTGATGTTTGAGGTTGTTGGCACCGGGACTACAGTAGTCAAGCAGGTTCCGGCTGCCGGGGAGAACATCGCTCCGACCCAGCGAGTGTACCTTGTTACCGAGCAGCAGGATAAGCTAACTATTCCCGATATGACGGGGCTGTCATTGCGTGATGCTCTGGAGGTTGCTTCACTGATGAATGTGCAGCTGCTTGCAGAAGGCGAAGGCTTTATCATTTCCCAGAAGGAAGACAAGCAGGGGGATAAGCGGATTTTGCGCGTACAGCTTTCGCCGCCAACTGGAGCAGAGGGTGCTATAACGGCAGAGGAAGCTTTAGAAAATGCAAAGGAGCAGGAGAACGCTGTTACAGAGGACGAGGCTTCTTCTAGCAGCTCGATGCAGGATGACGTAGAGGATACGCAGGAAATTCAAGAGCAATAGCCTTACTAGCACAAGCTGGTATGTACTAGTGTAAGAACTAGAGTAAGAGTACGTATAAGAGTAGGAGTAAGTGTAAGAGGAAGTTTAAGAACTAGTGTTAGCATTAGCGCAGCTAGCAAAGGAGACATGTCAGGGGCTTGTTCTATCTCCTCCGCCGTAGGAATAGGCTGGAAATGAGCGTCAGTGTACGCTCTGCCTTAAGCAAAGGGCGGAGGAGGAGCAAGCGATGAAAGTATCAAATGTGACGGTGCGCCGTCGACTGTTTATGGTGCTTATTTTTGGAATCATTGCATTTGCCGCTTTAGGTGCGCGGTTAGGCTATGTCCAGCTTTGGAAGGGCAGCGAGTTGGCTGAAAAGGCGGAAAACTCATGGCGCAGGGACATTCCCTATATGGCAAAACGGGGAGAAATTTGGGACCGCAATGGCGTCAAGCTGACTTACAATGTCACCTCGCCTACCATTTGGGCGATTCCTGCACAAATTAAAGACAAGCGGGCGACGGCTGATGCGCTCGCACCGCTGCTGGATATGAAGGCAGATGAGCTGTATGGCAAAATCAATACGAAAAAATCAATGCTCGTCCAGCTCCGTCCCGGTGGCCGTAAAATGACGCTGGAAAAAGCGCAGCAGGTGCGGGAGCTCGCGCTTCCTGGCATTGTTGCCGCCGAGGACAATAAGCGTTTCTATCCCTTTGGCAGTTTGGCGGCACATGTGCTAGGCTTTACTGGCATAGACAACCAAGGATTGACTGGTGTGGAAGCGAAGTATAATGACGAGCTTAGCGGCATTCAAGGGAATGTCTCCTTTCTGTCGGATGCGCGCGGCAGGCAGATGCCCAATTCCTCGGATACCTATGTGGAGCCGAAGGAAGGGCTGACGATGCAGCTGACGATCGACAAGCAAATTCAGGCTATAATGGAGCGAGAGCTGGACCAAGCGATGGCTCAGCATCAGCCCGACCAAATTATGGCCATTGCAATGAATCCGAAAAGCGGCGAAATATTGGGAATGGCGAGCCGCCCGACCTATGAGCCGGATAAGTACAAGGAAGTTGCGTCTGAGGTGTACAATCGGAATTTGCCAATTTGGATGACCTATGAGCCGGGCTCGACATTTAAAATTATTACGCTCGCGGCAGCCATTGAAGAGAAGAAGGTCAATCTGACCAATGAGCGATTTTATGATCCGGGTGCAATAGAGGTTGGAGGCGCAAGGCTGCGCTGCTGGAAGAAGGGCGGCCACGGCAGCCAGACTTTTCTGGAAGTAGTTGAGAACTCCTGCAACCCGGGCTTTGTGACGCTTGGACAGCGGCTGGGCAAAGAAAAGCTGTTCGAATATATTAAAAATTTTGGCTTTGGCACAAAAACGGGCATTGATATTGGCGGCGAGGAGAACGGCATTATGTTTAAGCTGAGCCGGGTTGGACCAGTGGAGCTGGCGACGACCGCGTTTGGTCAAGGGGTCTCGGTTACACCGATTCAACAAATAACCGCAGTCTCGGCAGCTATAAATGGCGGAACGCTGTACAAGCCGCATGTAGTGAAGGGCTGGATTAATCCGGATACCGGGGAGACGGTGGACACCGTAGAGCCGGAGGCGGTGCGAACGGTCATTTCCGAGGAAACGTCGAAGGCGGTTCGGGAAGCGCTGGAAAGTGTCGTAGCGAAAGGAACGGGGCGAAATGCGTTTATTGATGGCTACCGCGTTGGCGGCAAGACTGGAACCGCGCAAAAGGTAGTGAACGGCAAATATTCGCCAAACGAGCATATCGTTTCCTTTATCGGCTTTGCCCCAGCGGATGATCCTGAGCTCGTCATCTATGTAGCGGTCGATAATCCGCAAGGCATTCAGTTCGGGGGCCTCGTTGCGGCGCCGATCGTGCGCAATATGATGGAGGATGCCTTGACGGTATTGCAGGTTCCGCAAAGAGAGAAGCAGATTGGCAAGGTGTATAAGTATGGCGAGACGCCGATTGTCACTGTGCCTAATCTAATTGGCAAGACGGTGTCTGATATTTATGAGGACTTGAATATGAACTTCAACCTTAGCTCGGCTGGAACGGGACCGATGGTTATTAGGCAGGCGCCCGCTGCCGGAACACGAGTAGACCGCGGCTCTACGATCCGTATCTATTTAGGCGAAGAGGATGATATATCTCATACGCATTGACTATACTGGTAGACATAATAAATAATAAAGGACATAATGCTTGGTCAGGCAGCAAGGCTTCTTGTCTTCTTGTTTACCAAGCAATAGGAGGAGAAGATAGCATTATGAAATTAAGCGAATTGGCAAGCAGATTAATTACCTCCAAGCTAATTGGCAGCGGTGATATAGAAATTACATCCCTTGAAACAGATTCACGCGCGGTGCAGGCGGGCAGCTTGTTTATTTGTTTGCCGGGCCACACAGTGGATGGGCATGACTTTGCTCCGCAAGCGGCGGAGCGCGGGGCGTCAGCCTTTGTAGTGGAGCGCGAGCTGCCGCATATTGCGGCTCCGCAGCTCATTGTAGGGAGCAGCCGCCATGCAATGGCGGTGCTTGCGGACTATTTTTATCAGCAGCCTAGCAGCTCCTTGCATTTGATTGGGGTTACCGGCACGAATGGAAAGACGACTACGACGTATTTGATTGAGCAAATACTGAACGACCAGCGCAAGCCAGCTGGTGTTATCGGTACGGTGGAGCGACGCTATGCGGGAATAACCGAACCGATGTCCGGCACGACGCCGGAGGCGCTCCAGCTTCAGCGTTATTTGGCAGACATGCGTGATGCCGGAACGCAATATTGCGCGCTGGAAGTATCCTCTCATGCGCTGGAGCAGGGCCGGGTGAAGGGCTGCCGCTTCCGCACGGCGATTTTTACGAACCTGACGCAGGATCATCTGGATTATCACGGCACGATGGAGCATTATGCTGAAGCGAAGGGGCTGTTTTTCTCGCGGCTTGGCAATGTGTATGCTAGTGACGAGGCGGAGCGCTCTTATGCGGTACTCAATGCGGATGACCCAGCCTCGGAGGCTTTTGCAAAAGGGACAGCTGCGGATACCATTATGTATGGAATTGATCATGAGGCGGATGTCCGTGCTTCGTGTATTCAGATTACGGCGCAGGGCACGTCGTTCCATGTCGATACCTTTGCGGGCAGCGCGGATATTACGCTCAAGATGGTCGGCAAATTTAATGTGTATAATGCGCTTGCAGCTATCAGTGCGGCATTAATTGAAGGCATCGCGCTAGAACAAATCAAGGCGAGTCTTGAGAAAATGGCCGGTGTGCCAGGTCGCGTGGAATCGGTAAGCGCTGGTCAAAGCTTTGCCGTTATCGTGGATTACGCCCATACGCCGGACGGGCTCGACAATGTGCTGCGCGCAGTTAAGGAGCTTGCGCCGCCGCGCATCATTTGCGTTTTTGGCTGCGGGGGTGACCGCGATCGGACGAAGCGTCCGATAATGGGGGCGATTGCTGCTAAATACAGCGATTATGCGATTATTACCTCGGATAATCCGCGTACGGAGGATCCTGAGCTCATTTTGCGGGACGTGGAAGCCGGGCTTTTGCAAGGGAATGTGGACAAGAGCCGCTATGAGCTGCTTGTCGATCGTCATGCCGCAATTCAAAAAGCGGTTGAAATGGCAAGCCCCGGCGATGTAGTATTGATTGCGGGGAAAGGTCATGAAACCTATCAAATTATTGGAGGCGTAACGCATCCGTTTGATGACCGACTAGTTGCGAAAGAAGCGATAAGGGGATTATTACATTGATTAGACGTACGCTTGAACAAATAGGCGGCATGTGCAAGGCGGAGTGGAAGCCGTCTGATTCCGCCGTTGCTATCACTGGCGCAGGAACTGATTCTCGTAAAATTACAGCGGGGCAGCTGTTCGTGCCGCTGGTGGGAGATAAATTCGATGGGCATGATTATGTAGCTCAATCGCTTAAGGATGGGGCTGCCGCTGCACTATGGCAGCGCGGCCATGCCATTCCGCCAGAGCTTGCAGACGCGCCTTTGCTTCTGGTTGATGATACGCTTGCAGCGCTTCAAGCGCTGGCGAGCAGCTATCGCACCGAGCTTACAGGGCTTCGTGTTGTGGGCATTACAGGCAGCAATGGAAAAACGACAACGAAGGATATGGTTGCCGCGGTTCTCGGCACCTCGCTTCGCGTGCACAAAACGGCAGGCAATCTGAACAATCACATTGGGCTGCCGCTGATGGTGCTTGAGCTGGATGAGCAGACGGAGGTAGCTGTGCTGGAAATGGGCATGAGCGGCTTTGGCGAAATCGAGCTGCTGACGCAAATCGCGCGGCCAGATGCTGCGATTATTACAAATATTGGGGATGCGCACATGCTTCAATTGGGCTCGCGCGAGGGCATCGCGAAAGCGAAGCTGGAAATTGTGTCTGGCTTACAGCCTGGCGGGCTGCTGCTGTATAACGGTGATGAGCCGCTTCTTGTCTCAGGCTTGGGCGTGACGGCGCTGCCAGCTGGAGCAAGATTGGAAGCTTTTGGCCTAATGGACGGAAATCAGTGGACAGCTGCGAATATGAATATAGACGCTGTATCGGCTACCTTTGAGCTAAAGGTCGGAAAAGTCAGCACACAAGATGAGGCAGCTGTGCAAGCAGCGAATGAAGCAGCTAACGCAGCTAATACAGAAGCTTATGCTATTCCTATTCCGGGCAAGCACAATATTAGCAATGCGCTGGCCGCTATTGCGATTGGTTACCATTTTGGAATCTCTGGGGAGCGGATTCGCCAGGGATTGTCCAGCTTACAGCTGACAGGCATGCGTATTCAGCCAGTGAAGGCTTTCAACGGCGCAATGATTTTGAATGATGCGTATAACGCGAATCCGACTGCGGTCAGGGCGGCCATTGATTTGCTGGAGAGCGTAAACGGCTTCCGCAAAAAATGGATCGTGCTTGGCGACATGCTTGAGCTGGGACCGGATGAGGAGCAGCTTCACTATGAGACGGGCGTATTTATTACGCCAGCGAAAGCGGATGCCGTGCTTACTTGCGGACAGCTGTCGCGTCATACGTCGCGCGGGGTGAAGAGCAGCTTTGGCACTGCGGCAGACGCAGTGGACATTATTCATTTTGAAGAGAAAGAAAAGCTGGCGGAGTGGCTTAAACAGCAGCTTCAGCCTGCGGATATTGTGCTGGTCAAAGGCTCGCGCGGTATGCGTATGGAACAGATTGTCCAAGCTTTAGAGGTGGGGTGAGAGCATGGACATGATGATTATTTTATTCACACTAGGCCTATCTTTTTTGCTCGCGGCACTGCTTGGGCCCATTTGCATTCCCGTGCTGAAACGCATGAAATTTGGTCAGCAAATACGCACAGATGGACCGCAAAGCCATTTGAAAAAAAGCGGCACACCGACGATGGGCGGCATCATTATTATGCTGGCGCTGCTCATAGCCTTTTTGAATTTTGCTGATAAAACAGCGGATTTCTGGGTGCTGCTTACCGCATCGCTAGGCTTTGGCCTCGTTGGGTTTCTCGACGATTACATCAAAATCGTCTTCAAGCGTTCGCTTGGCTTGACTGCGCGCCAGAAGCTGTTCGGGCAACTGCTATTTTCGATTATCGTCTGTGCGCAGCTGTACCAGATGCACCATAGCACGGAAATTATCGTTCCCGGCACGTCCTGGAGCTTCGATATGGGATGGTTTTATTATCCATTTGTCGTCATTATAATGTTCGCGGCCAGCAATTCGGTTAATTTCACCGATGGGCTGGACGGACTGCTCGCCGGTACAAGCGCGATTGCCTTTGGCGCATTTACAATTGTGGCGCTGCAGGTGTCGGCTTATGGCTCTGCCATTTTCTCGGCGGCGATGATTGGAGCTGTGCTCGGCTTTCTGATCTACAATGCCTATCCTGCCAAAGTGTTTATGGGGGATGCCGGCTCGCTGGGCATCGGCGGGGGTATTGCTGCGGTAGCGATTTTGACGAAAATGGAGCTGCTGCTCATTTTAATTGGCGGTATTTTCGTACTTGAAATGCTGTCGGTTATTTTGCAGGTGGGCTCCTTCAAGCTGCGCGGCAAGCGGATTTTCAAAATGAGTCCGATTCATCATCATTTTGAATTGTCCGGCTGGTCCGAGTGGCGCGTTGTATCCACGTTCTGGGCGGTTGGCCTCGTGTTTGCGGTGCTGTCGCTGCTGTTGATACGCGTATTTTAAAATGTGATAGCAATATAGAGAAAGGATGGAAGGATCATATCCTTTCTTAAATTATCTTTCAAAAAAATAGGGATAGCAGCTTGCGCCTCAAGCAATACCGCGATTCTAACTTGCGAATTGCGGTGCTGCGGGGATCATGCTGCTGGCCTTTACAAGGAGCTGTCATTTATGGATCATCCGGCATCATACCGGGGCCGCCGCGTTGTGGTGCTTGGCCTGGCGAGAAGCGGAGTTAGCGTCGCAAAGGTGTTTCATTCCTATGGGGCGAAGGTAATAGTTAACGATAAGAAGGAGCAAGACCAATGTCCCGAAGCGGAGGAGCTAATCGCTTTGGGCATTTCTGTGCTTTGCGGTTCTCATCCAGACGATCTTATAACTGCTGATACAGCGCTGCTCGTTAAAAATCCGGGCATCCCTTATGAGGCTCCGCCTATCAGGCAGGCCGCAGCGGCAGGCGTCGAAATTGTGACCGAGGTGGAAGTAGCCTACTGGCTTTCACCGGCACCGATTATTGGTATTACAGGCTCTAATGGCAAAACGACGACGACAACCTGGATCGGCGAGCTGCTGGAGGCGGCGGGTAAAAATCCCATCGTAGCCGGCAACATTGGCCGTCCATTATGCGAAGCAGCAGTTGAGGCAACGAAGGACAACTGGCTTGTCGCCGAGCTGAGCAGCTTCCAGCTTAAAGGGACATCGGGCTTTCGTCCCCGCGTCGCCCTGCTGCTCAATGTAGTAGAGACGCATCTGGATTATCATGGCGGCATGGAAGATTACATAGATTCGAAGGCAAAGCTGTTTGCCAATCAGACGGCAGAGGATACGGCTGTGCTGAACTGGGATGATCCGGTTTGCCAGCAGCTTGCTGATCGTCTGGATGCTACTATTTTTCCCTTCTCGCTATATGAAAAGCTAAGCTTTGGGGTGGCGATTGAGCCTCCATACGTGAGGACAGCTGCGAGCGCTTCTTCAGGTGAAGATGAAGCTGCTGAAGTGCGCCATATCGTATGGAATAAGCAGGATGGGACGCAAGCGAGGCTGCTTGAAGTAGGCGAGCTTGGCATTCCAGGGCGCCATAATGCGGCAAATGCGCTTGCGGCCATTGCGGGATGTCTGGCAGCCGGAGCATTGCCGGAGCAGCTTATCGAGACGCTGCGGGGCTTTAAAGGTGTAGAACACAGGCTGGAGTATGTATGCGAAGTAAACGGGGTCAAATATTACAATGATTCCAAGGCTACGAATCCGACAGCGACGATGATGTCCGCTCACTCCTTGACTGCGCCAATCGTGCTGATTGCAGGCGGCCTTGATCGCGGCTCGGATTATATGGAGCTGCTGCCGCTGTTCCGTGACAGGGTCAAGGGGCTTGTAGCGCTCGGCGAGACACGCGGCAAGCTGGGGCATGTTGCGGAGCTGGCAGGTTTAGCAGCCGTTCAATTGGTCGAACCTGTTGAGGACGCCGAAGCGACCTTGCGCGAAGCGGTGCGGCAAGCTGCCGCGTTAGCAGCGCCAGGCGACATCGTATTGCTGTCGCCGGCCTGTGCAAGCTGGGATATGTTTACATCCTATGAGCAGCGCGGGCGCATTTTTAAAGATTCGGCGCATACCTTGTAAGTAGGGGGCTAGTCCCTACTTTTACATGCAAAGAGGTGTACGCTATGGCCAAAGCCAGGTCTGCCCCGGACGTATGGATGATCGTCTCCATTGCGCTCATTCTGGCTATCGGAATCATTATGGTATACAGCGCGAGCGCAGTGCTCGCTTTTCATGAATTCGGAGACCGCTATTATTACGTCAAGCGCCAGCTGCTGTTTGCCGGTCTCGGCGTCTGTGCGCTTTTCTTCACCATGAATATGAATTATCTCGTTTGGCGCAAATGGGCAAAAATCACCTTAATTATTTGCTTCGTTCTGCTCGTCATTGTACTGATCCCCGGTGTGGGCGTCGTGCGCGGCGGAGCGCGAAGCTGGCTCGGCATTAGCTCGTTCGGCATTCAGCCTTCCGAATTCATGAAGCTGGCGATGATTTTGTTTTTGGCAAAATGGCTTTCCGAGAAGCAGCAGACAATTACGCTGTTCGTCAAGGGACTGCTTCCTCCGCTTGGGATGGCGCTGCTCGCCTTCGGCCTTATTATGCTGCAGCCGGATCTTGGCTCCGGCGCGGTTATGGTCGCGGCATCGCTGCTTTTGATCTTTACGGCAGGCGCACAGCTCAAGCATTTGGGACTGCTCGCGCTTGCAGGCGCCCTGGGGCTTGTCGGCCTTATTTTGGCTGCTCCCTATAGGCTGCAGCGTATCTCGGGCTTCCTTGATCCATGGGCGGATCCGCTAGGCTCAGGCTATCAAATTATTCAATCGCTATATGCGATTGGCCCAGGAGGGCTTGTCGGGCTTGGGCTTGGCATGAGCCGACAGAAGTTCAGTTATTTGCCGGAGCCGCAAACGGACTTTATTTTCTCCATCGTTGCAGAGGAGCTTGGTTTTATTGGTGGTTCAGCACTGATTGTACTGTTTATGATCGTGGTATGGCGCGGCATTCGAACGGCTATATATGCGCCTGATACGTTCGGCAGCTTGCTCGCAGTTGGCATCACGAGCATAATCGGCGTTCAAGTGCTCATTAATATCGGTGTCGTTATCGGAATGATGCCTGTAACGGGCATCACACTGCCGCTCGTCAGCTATGGCGGTTCATCGCTTACGCTTCTGCTCACATCGCTGGGCATTTTACTTAATATTTCACGTTATTCAAGGTGAAGGAACAACTAGGCTTGCGACGCATGCCCATGCAATAAGCGGGCTTGCAGCCTGGCGCTATAGGCATTTGTCACACTACCCGGGCACAGGGCATAGGATACTCTTATAAATCGTGACCATCGCCGAGCGGGCCTGTTCTTCACCTTGAAGCAGAAGGAGGTTAGACAGCATGGAACATGTAGCTGAGCTGTTGGAAAATGCAAAAATTGGAAAAATACTCATTAATGAACGGCTGGAAAATCATACTACTTGGAAAATAGGCGGTCCTGCCGATATTCTTATTATACCGGATGGAAAGCAGCAAATGATGTCGGCTGTCCGGCTGCTTCATGAAAACGGCATACCGTGGACCCATTTGGGACGCGGCTCCAATATGCTGGTGAGCGACAAGGGCATTCGCGGCGTTGTCATTAAACCCCGGGGCGGACTGGATTATGTTCGCTTCGATGGGAACACTGTTCATGCCGGAGCGGCTTATTCCTTCATTAAATTGTCTGTGATGTCCGGTAAGGAAGGACTGACGGGCTTGGAATTTGCCGGTGGCATTCCGGGTACTGTAGGCGGGGCCGTCTATATGAATGCTGGTGCGCATGGATCGGATGTGTCGCGTATTTTCAAGTCAGCCGAGATTTTGCTGGGAAATGGTGAATTGGTAACCTACGGACCCGAGGATATGCAATTTTCTTACCGACACTCTGTGCTGCATGAGCGCAAAGGGCTCGTGCTTTCAGCGACCTTCGAGCTCGCGCCTGGAGACCGTCAGGAAATTGCTGCAACACTGGCCTCGTACAAGGAAAGGCGGCTGCGTACTCAGCCGCTGCAGCTGGCATGTGCGGGCAGCGTCTTCCGCAACCCGCCAGGCGATTATGCCGCCAGATTGATCGAGGAGGCGGGGCTTAAAGGCCACCGTGTAGGTGCAGCTGAAGTCTCCGGGCTGCATGCCAATTTTATCGTCAACACCGGGCAAGCGACAGCTGAAGATGTGCTTACCCTCATGGCTCACATTCAAGGCGTCATTGCGGATCGATATGGGATCAGCTTGGTGCCGGAAGTGCTGGTGGTGGGTGAGCGGTAAATCGGAGGTGAGACATTGGACAAATTGGTGATTGAAGGCGGGAAACCACTCTCAGGAACCATGGTTATCCAAGGAGCAAAAAATGCCGCTTTGCCAATATTGGCAGCCAGCTTATTGGCCGAAGGCGAAACGACGCTGGAGCATGTGCCAAAGCTGCTTGATATCGACGTCATGCTCAGCATACTGCGGGAACTCGGATGCCATGCGGAGCATGAGGGCGATACGGTACAGCTGAACACGGAAAGCCTTCATCTGTCCCATGTGCCGGAAAAGTTAATGGGTCAGATGCGCTCGTCCATCTTTCTAATGGGGCCGCTTCTTGCGAGGTTTGGTGAAGTTCAGGTGTATCAGCCTGGCGGCTGCGCAATTGGGCAGCGCAAAATTGATTTGCATCTGGAGGGGCTTCGGGCGCTCGGTGCTGATATTGAAGAAGTGGGCAATCGTATTATTTGCCGGGCAGATCGTCTCAAAGGTGCTGATATTCATTTAAGCTTCCCTAGTGTCGGAGCGACGGAGAATATGATGATGGCCGCGGTGCTTGCAGAAGGGCGAACGATGATTACGAATGCTGCTCGCGAGCCGGAAATTCAGGATTTGCAGCGGTTTCTGAATGCGATGGGTGCCGAGATGATCGGTGCTGGTACAGATACCATTACGATTAATGGCGTAAAGTCGCTTTCTCCCTGTAAGTACAGGATCATTCCTGATCGGATTGTAACCGGCACCTTAATGGTTGCGGCTGCTGCGACGCGCGGTCAAATTACTCTTCTGAATACTTGCCCCACCCACTTGTCTTCCTTAATACATGTGCTTCGTCGGTCAGGTATTCAAATCACTACCCACGATGATATAATAAAAGTTAGCTGTGCATCCCGACCCAGAGCCATTGAACGAATTGTTACTTCTCCATATCCTGCTTTTCCAACCGACCTGCAATCGCAAGTGATGGTGCTGCTGGCTCTTGCAGACGGAACAAGCATTATGAAGGAAACGATTTTCGAAGGCAGGCTGAAGCATGTTGACGAACTATCACGAATGGGTGCGGATATACGGGTTGATATGAATGCGGCTTTTATCCGGGGCGTTCCTCGTCTTTATGGAGCGACGGTGGAGGCAACGGACTTGCGCGCAGGGGCAGCGCTTGTAATTGCGGGCCTTGCTGCGCAAGGGAAGACGGTAGTGGAGCAAATACATCATATTGATCGGGGCTATGAGCGCATTGAAACGATGTTAAGCAGACTTGGAGCAAGAATTGCTCGCAATTCTCCTGTTCCTCAAGCTCCTAATAACTAGTGTATGCGCATAAGCGCCTGAATAGAAACACCCGGCTCCTGCTATTTGGGAACCGGATGTTTTTGGGGAAAGAAGGGACAAGTTATGAGCGCGCCGATGCCAGTGCTTAAAAAACCGGTAGGCAAACGAAAGGGCAATCGCAAGCTGCTTAGCGTGCTTGTGCTGCTTTTTGTCATTTTGCTGTCCGTATTGTTTTTTAATTCTTCCATTAGTAAAATTTCGGAAATTCATATTGAAGGCACTGCCTATACGACTGCTGCAGAAATTGGACAGGCTGCCGCTATTTCAGTGGGAGACGCTTTTTTTGGTACAACGTCGGCAACGATTGAGGAAGCGGTTAAAGCAATTCCGACCATTAATAATGTCACCGTGGACAAAGCTTTCCCAGGGAAGGTGACGATTACAGTAGAGGAATACCCTGTCGTAGCCTTTGAGCTGTTCAGCGATGGCCATTTGACAGCGCTGCTGGCGAACGGATCGGAGCTTCCAGCAGCCAACGAGGAGCTATTGGTTAATAAGCCTGTATTGTCTGGGTGGAAGCAGGGAGATGCTTACCGCGTAAAGCTTGCGGAGCAGCTTGGCAAAATTCCGGCGAAGCAGTTGTCGGATTTATCCGAAATTATGCCATATCCTTCTAAGGCGTATCCAGACCGCATCAAAATTTATACGCGCACGAAATTTGAGGTTGTGACAGCCATTTCATTGCTGAGCGAGAAAATCGAAACGATGAATGCGGTCATTGAAACACAAGAACCTGGAAAAATAACCCTGCTGCTAGCGGATACTTATGATTCTTTTATAAAAACAGATCCAGAAAATGAAGAAGGCAGTTGAAAAACATACTACTCATTTTTAGAAAACAGTGATAAGATTTTATAGGTGGACTTTTTTAGAATAATGCAAAACGACGTGCTTGGCGCTTAAACACCATATGAGTATTCTTAAAAATAGAGGGAAGGATCTGATAGTGTCATCCTTTCTCTATATTTCTCGGAATGAAACGCGCCTCGCCGCCAAAAGATGGAGACAACCGTTTCACCTTGATGAAAATTAAAATTCATATAGAGTTAGAAAAATAGTGCTCTTAAAAAGAGGGATACTATTAACTGCGTTGAATATGTAAAAAGGCGTTTTGTGATTAAACTGATACAAGCTGTATAATTTATAAGTTGAAACGGAGGTGCCGCGGGTTGAGCAGCAACGACATCATCGTCAGTTTAGACATCGGTACATCCAAAGTTCGTGCTATTATTGGCGAAGTGAATAACGGAGCCATTAATATTATTGGAGTTGGATCTGCCGACTCAGAGGGTATTCGCAAAGGAGCTATTGTAGATATCGACCAGACCGTTCAGTCGATTCGCAATGCGATAGAGCATGCGGAACGAATGGTAGGTATTCAAATATCAGACGTCTATGTAGGGATTCAAGGCAATCATATTGCTTTGCAAACCAATCATGGCGTCGTTGCCGTATCCAATGAGGACCGTGAAATTGGCGAGGAAGATATTGAAAGAGTTGTACAGGCTGCGAAAGTAGTAGCCTTGCCGCCTGAACGCGAGATTATTAATTTAGTGCCAAAGCAATATTTGGTAGACGGACTGGAGGGCATATCCGATCCTCGGGGGATGATCGGCGTGCGTCTGGAAGTGGAAGCCACTATTGTAACCGGTACTAAGACAGCGATACATAATTTGATGCGCTGTGTGGAGAAAGCAGGGCTCCGCATTTCTGGTGTCATATTGATGTCATTGGCATCCGGCGTTATATCGCTGACGAAAGATGAGAAAATGATGGGTACTGTACTTGCGGATATCGGAGCAGGCTCCTGTACGATTACGATTTTCGAGCAGGGTGGACTTGCAGCGACTTCTACGCTTCCTATCGGCGGAGAATACGTAACGAACGATATCGCATATGGTTTGCGTACCCAAAGTGATCAAGCTGAGAAAATCAAGCTGAAATACGGCTGCTCCTACATTGGCGATGCTGCGGAAGATGTGAAGTTCAAAGTTCTCCGTATGGGAAGCAATGTAGAGAAGGAATTTTCTCAAGTCGATTTGGCGAGCATTATCGAGCCTCGGATGCAGGAGATTTTCAGCCTGATCAAGCAAGAGGTTCGTCGTCTTGGTTATCATGACAAGGTCAGCAGCTATGTGCTGACTGGAGGAGCAGTGACAATGCCGGGCACATTGGCGCTTGCTCAAGCAGAGCTTGAATCCACCGTACGCGTGGCACTTCCGGATTATATCGGCGTGCGCGATCCTGCTTACAGCAGCGGTGTAGGAATGATTCAATACGTATCGAAATATATGGGAGTGCGCGGAACAACCAGCACAGTAAAAAAAGCCGCAAGCAGCCGCAAAACGGGTTCCACCGCTTCATCCAAACCCGGTATGTTCGAACGGATAAAAAATATGTTTAACGAATTTATTTGATCGGGGGAAATTGATGATGTTGGAATTCGACATGGAATTAGAGCAGCTCGCTCAAATAAAGGTTATCGGCGTCGGCGGCGGCGGCAGCAATGCGGTTAACCGAATGATTGAAAATGGGGTGAAAGGTGTTGACTTCATTACGGTCAACACGGATGCTCAGGCGCTGCACTTGGCAAAATCCGAGCATAAGCTGCAAATCGGCGACAAGCTGACACGTGGACTTGGCGCGGGTGCTAACCCTGAGGTGGGCAAGAAGGCCGCTGAGGAATCCCGTGATCTCGCACTTAACCAGCTGAAAGGCTCGGACATGGTATTTGTTACCGCAGGTATGGGCGGCGGCACAGGAACAGGCGCTGCGCCTGTTATTGCCGAAATCGCAAGAGAATGCGGTGCGCTGACTGTCGGCGTAGTAACCCGTCCATTCACCTTCGAAGGCCGCAAGCGTGCCGCACAAGCGGAAATGGGCATAGAAGCGCTTAAAGAGAAAGTAGATACACTGATCGTTATTCCAAATGATCGTCTACTTGAAATTGTCGATAAGAAGACTCCTATGCTGGAGGCATTCCGTGAAGCGGATAATGTGCTGCGTCAAGCGGTGCAAGGTATTTCCGACTTGATCCAAGTACCAGGTCTGATCAACCTTGACTTTGCAGACGTTAAGACGATTATGACAGAGCGCGGCTCTGCACTGATGGGAATTGGTGAAGCCAGCGGTGAGAACCGTGCAGCAGAAGCGGCGAAAAAAGCCATTATGAGCCCGCTGCTGGAAACGTCTATTGACGGCGCGCGAGGCGTTATTATGAACATTACAGGCGGCAGCAACCTGAGCCTGTATGAAGTCAATGAAGCAGCAGAAATTGTTATTTCCGCTTCTGATCCGGAAGTGAATATGATTTTTGGTGCCATCATTGATGATAATTTGAAGGATGAAATCAAAGTTACCGTCATTGCGACTGGCTTTGAACACAAGGGTGCTCCGGCTGCTAGACGTACGCCGCAGCAGCAAGGAGAATCAGAGACTCGCCAGCAGTCGGCAGGCTCGGGCTCCACGGCTGCTTCGACATCGTCTGTCAAGCCTTTTGGCGCTAGCACTTCGAGCGATCAGCTTGAAATTCCAGCCTTTTTGCGCAACCGTCCACGCAGCGATCGTTAGGTGGCGGTTTATAGCCTGCAATAAAGTCCGCTTTCCCTATTACCAATTAGGGAGCGGGCTTTTTGCGTTACTTGCCGTTAGGCAGCAGGTAGGCAAAAGCACTTTTAATGCTGTCAAACGACCGCTTGTCCTGCCGTTTTTTATTCGCACGCTCGACAAAAAAAGATGGCTCACCCCGTCATGATTAGACAGACTTTGAAATAGGATTTTAATATACTAGTCTCAATCGTTCTCACCGACGCCATGCATCAAGCTTGGCGGACGGTATTCGCGGGAAGGTGACGATTGTGGCTGTATATGTCGATGTCATGTTTGTGCGGGAGCTGCTGGTCGATGGCGGGCTGCTGCTGACGACAGCGTGGGCGAGGAACATTCGAGCCAAGCCCTGGCGGGTGCTTGCCGCTGCAAGTGTCGGTGCCAGCTACGTCGTGCTTATGCTTTTTCCAATGCTTTCGATTTTGTTTACCTTAGTTGTCAAGCTGGGCTTTTCCATACTAATGCTGTGGATTGCCTTTGGTTACGGATCGATTCAGCATTTCTTGCGCACGACAGCAGCCTTTTATGCTGTTAATTTCGTGGCGGCGGGAGCGATCATCGGCATTTATTATTTGCTGATGCAGGGCTCGGGAGAAGTATGGAGAACGATTGCCTTTGTCGATGGAAGCATGCATGTTGAGCTGAAAATGAGCCTTATTTATTTATTTGCAGCGTTTTGTATCGGGCTGTATATATACCGCACCGTGTTGACGCAGCGTCGTGAAAGGGAGTTGGTGCAAACTCATCTTGCCGATGTAAGTATTCACATTGAAAATCTGGAATTCCGCTGCATTGGATTGATTGATACGGGCAATCAGCTCTATGATCCATTGTCACGAACTCCGGTAATGGTCGTTGAAGCCGCTCTTTGGCAAAATGAATTACCACCTTCATGGCTGCAAAGCATTCGTGAGGCCGAGGTGGATCGTCTCGTAGCGGGCATGGGCGCTGACGTCTTTATTTGGCAGCATCGCTTGCGGCTCATTCCTTACCGCGGCGTGAACCGCGGCTCGCAGTTTATGCTGGCGCTAAAGCCGGATTTTGTCCGAATCGAGCGCGATGGCTCCAGTTACGTGGCGAAAAAAGTGTTGATTGGACTCGATGGCGGCAAGCTGACAGCAGACAGCTCGTATCAGGCAATCATTCATCCCGCCCTTGTGCAGACTCCACAAGCAGAAGCGAGGCAGGAGACTGAAAATAATACGATTATCGGGGAGGGATAGGCCGGATGCTCGTCAAGTGGAAATTGGTTCTGCAGTTATATTATTATCGGACTTTATTTTTATTCGGACTAAAGAGCGAAGAGATTTATTATATCGGTGGAAGCGAAGCGCTGCCGCCTCCCTTGACGCGGGAAGAGGAAGAATATTTGCTGGGCAAGCTGCCCTCTGGGGATACGGCTATTCGGGCGATGCTCATTGAGCGCAACCTTCGGCTCGTCGTATACATTGCCCGCAAATTCGAAAATACAGGCATCCATATTGAAGATTTGGTGTCCATCGGCGCCATTGGCTTAATTAAAGCGGTCAACACCTTTGATCCAGAGAAAAAAATCAAGCTGGCGACCTATGCTTCACGCTGTATAGAGAATGAAATTCTCATGTATTTGCGCCGCAACAATAAAACGCGTACCGAGGTTTCTTTTGACGAGCCGCTGAATATTGATTGGGATGGCAATGAGCTGCTGCTGTCGGATGTGCTCGGAACGGAAAATGATACGATTTACCGCAATATTGAGGAGCAGGTCGATCGCAAGCTGCTGCATAAGGCGCTCGACAAGCTGACGGAGCGTGAACGCATCATTATGGAGCTGCGCTTCGGGCTAGCAGATGGGGAAGAGAAGACGCAGAAGGATGTTGCCGATCTGCTCGGTATCTCTCAATCTTATATTTCGCGATTGGAAAAACGCATTATTAAGCGGCTGCGCAAGGAGTTCAACAAAATGGTATAAAAGGGCAATCCATAGAGTTGCAAAGCGAAGGTCAAAACAGGAATATTTCGGGCGTGCGAGGAGATAATGAACATTAATGTTTCTCCTTGGGAGGTAATCACGTTGGCACGAAATAAAGTCGAGATCTGTGGAGTGGATACCGCGAAACTGCCTGTCCTGACAAATGTTGAAATGCGGGAGCTGTTCACCGCTTTGCAAACCCGCAATGAGTGGGCAGCCAGAGAGAAATTGGTTAATGGCAACCTGAGGCTTGTGCTTAGTGTCATTCAACGCTTTAACAATAGGGGAGAGTTTGTAGACGACTTATTCCAGGTCGGCTGCATTGGACTTATGAAGGCGATAGATAATTTTGATCTTGGCCAGAACGTCAAATTTTCCACCTATGCCGTCCCGATGATTATCGGGGAAATCCGCCGTTATTTGCGCGACAATAACCCGATTCGCGTATCGCGAAGCCTGCGGGATATCGCTTATAAAGCGCTGCAAGCAAGAGACAGCCTGACGAATCAAAATTCGCGCGAGCCGACGATTTTTGAAATTTCCGAAATGCTGAATGTTCCCAAGGAAGATGTCGTGTTCGCGCTTGATGCGATTCAGGACCCGGTATCGTTGTTTGAGCCGATCTACCATGACGGCGGCGATCCGATTTATGTGATGGATCAAATTAGTGACGACAAAAATAAAGACGTGTCATGGATCGAGGAAATTGCGCTCCGCGAAGCGATGCATAAGCTGAACAATCGGGAAAAAATGATTTTGTCGATGCGTTTTTTCGAGGGCAAGACGCAAATGGAGGTCGCCGATGAAATCGGCATCTCGCAGGCTCAAGTATCACGCCTGGAAAAGTCGGCCATCCAGCAAATGCAGAAGCATGTTAAGACGTAGATGCACGTGAAAAAGATTCAGAGCTGCGTGAAGGCTTAGTTGTCACGCAGCTCGTCTTTTGGAAAGCAGGCCGGACAATGATGTCCGGTCTTTTTCATTATCTAAAGGCGGTTATTTTGCGAAAGAGGACATTTTGGGCGCGTCTTACATATACTAATACAAGGAACAGCATAGCTAGGTTCGGCTAGGCAGGGTGCCCGGTCATTAAAAAGTTATTCATCCCGCTGGAAAAGTGGTGAGCAGAAGATGAAAATATCTGATTTTCAGACGAAGGATGTCATTAATATTGTGGACGGCAAGAAGCTTGGACATATTACCGATTTGGAGCTGGATTTGCGGCAGGGACGTATCGATTCCATCGTCATTCCGCAGTATAGCCGCTTTATGGGGCTGTTTGGCGGGCCTGGCGGCGAGGTCGTCATTCCTTGGCGCAACATTGTGAAGATCGGGGCAGATGTTGTGCTTGTTCGCATGGATGAAACGAAGCAGCGCCTGGAGGAAGAGGATTTGCACGCCAGAGGATAACAGAGTAAACTGCATAAAGAGGTGATGACTCGAATGGAAGCTTTTAAGTGGAATCATTCAGCGAAGAATCCTTCGCTTTTTTTGTTGTCTAATTGGATGGATGAAAATAAACAGCTGACAGCCGGCTTTACCGGCCGCGATGGCGGTGTAAGCGCCGCGCCTTGGGCGACGCTGAATATGGGGCTGCATGTCGGCGATGAAGACCTAGACGTCGTTGTCAACCGCCAGCGGGTTGCTGCTGCGGTCGGCTTTCCCTTCGAGGCTTGGACCTGCGCGGAGCAGGTGCATGGCGCGGATGTCTACAAAGTAACCGAGCAAGACGCTGGGCGGGGCAGGGAATCCCGCAGCGATGCGATTGCGGATACCGATGCCCTGATGACGGATGTGCCCGGCATTTTGCTCGCTTCCTTTTATGCGGATTGCGTGCCGCTTTATTTTTATGATCCGGAGCATCAGGCGGTAGCGCTTGCCCATGCAGGCTGGAAGGGAACGGTTTCGAGCATTGCGAAGGTGACGCTTGAGGCGATGAATGCGGAATATGGCACAAGAGCAGAAAAGGTGCGCGCAGCCATCGGCCCGTCGATCGGAGGCTGCTGTTATGAGGTAGATCAAACGGTCACGAGCAGGGTGCAGCCAATTCTGGATACATTCGCTTTGCAGGGCGAGGAAGCGCGCAATAAGCTGATTAAGCTGCTGCCAAATGGCAAGGCAATGGTCGACTTGAAAGAAATTAACCGTCAAATTATGATGAAAGCAGGAATTATGCCGATCCATATCGAATTAACACAGTGGTGTACTGGGTGTCGTCGCGATCTATTTTTCTCCCACCGGATGGAGGGCGGCAAAACAGGACGAATGGCCAGTTGGATTGGAATTGCAAAGAGGTGACGAAATTGGAGAGCTCATTAACAGAGCGGATAGCAGAGGTACAGCGCCGGATCGATGCAGCGTGCGAGAGAAGCGGTCGTAAGCCGGAGGATGTGAACGTTATTGCGGTGACTAAATATGTATCGCTCGCTACAGCTGTACAGGCGTTTGACGAGGGGCTTCGCCATTTAGGCGAAAACCGCTTTCAGGACGCGCTGCCCAAGTGGGAAGCGATTAGCGGCGAGACAGCCGAAGGGGGCGATGGACAAGCCATTTGGCATTTCATCGGTTCGCTGCAAACGAATAAGGTTAAAGATGTCATAGGGAAGTTTACATACATTCACTCGCTGGATCGTTTGTCGCTTGCACAGGCGATTGAGAAGCGAGCAGCGCAGCTTGGCGTGCAGGTGCCCTGTATGATTCAGGTTAATGTATCGGGCGAACAATCCAAGCATGGACTTGAACCGGAGCAGCTGCCGGAGCTTTTGGAGGCGATAAAAGGCTTTCAGTATGTACAGCCGATTGGCTTAATGACGATGGCGCCTTATGAGGCTGAAGCTGAGCAGACCCGGCCGGTATTCCGTGCCTTGCGGGAGCTGAGGGATAAAATGAATAGGGAAGTGGCTTTGAACGCACCGCTGACGGAACTTTCCATGGGCATGTCAGGCGACTTTGAGGTCGCGATTGAAGAAGGCGCAACGTGGATTAGATTAGGAACGATACTTGTGGGAAAAGAGGGATGACGAATGGGCGTTATGAATAAGTTTATGAATTTTCTTGGTTTGCAGGAGGAAGAAGAGATCATTGAACGGGAAAGAAGCGTACAGCCAGAGGAGCCCGATCATGAAATTGAAACCTCTCCGTTCGAAGCACGTAAAAATACAAAGGGCAACAACATTGTAAGCATACATTCGCAGAAAAATGTACGAGTCATCTTGAGCGAGCCGCGCTCCTACGATGAGGCGCAGGATATTGCCGATCATTTGCGTTCGCGACGTGCCGTCATTGTAAACCTGCAACGTGTGCGTACTGACCTTGCGCTTCGCATAGTTGATTTCCTCAGCGGTACAGTGTACGCTTTGGGTGGCAATATTTCGAAGCTCGGCCCCAACATTTTCCTATGTACGCCGGATTCGGTTGAAATTCAAGGGTCGATTACGGAAATGATGGCAGAGGACAATGAATACTCCAAAATGAGGTGACCACCGATTGTACAGTAGTGTATCAGGGCTCATTATGAACCTTCAAAGTATTTACAGCTTTATGATTATTGGTTATGTTTTATTGTCATGGTTGCCGAATGCGCGCGAAAGCTTTATTGGCGTATTTTTAGGCAAGCTGGTTGAGCCGTATCTAGGCATATTCCGCCGTTTCATACCACCAATTGGCGGTATGATTGATATTTCCCCAATCGTAGCGATTTTTGCGCTTCGTTTTGTGGCAATGGGGCTCATTGCGGTAGTAGGCTTTATACTGCCTGGCTAGATTTCAAAAGTTAGGAAGGGAATTTCAATGAAATTACCTATATATGACCATTTCCACCCGGACGAGAAGCCATTCGTTGATCGGGCGTGGGAATGGGTAGAGCGGTCCGCACAGCAGCATGAGCTGAAGCGGACCGATTTTTTGGACCCGAGACAGGCACAGATTTTGCAAAGCCTCGTCAATCGTCATCCAGATGTGGAGTTGAGGCTGGATGGCGGCTATCCTGAGGCTGAGCGCTGCCGGGCAATTATTGGGCCGGATTATCGGGATTTGGATCAGGAGCTTGCCGCTATTTCCGTGCTGGAGGTTCAGGTAAGCGGCCCGAGCGGGACGAGCCAGCAGCTTGATCATGGCGATTATCTTGGCGCCTTGCTCGGCCTCGGCATCAAGCGTGACCGAGTAGGGGACATACACGTGCATGAAGGCTTCGCTCACATTATGATGACCGATGACATCGCCGACTATTTGAATGTTCATTTGCGGCAGGTGCATCGGTCGAGTGTGCTCACTGAAATGATTCCGCTGTCTTCCTTGTTGCCGGTTGTGCCGGAGCTGCAGGAAATGAGCTTTACAGTCGCTTCGATGCGGGTGGATGGCATTGCAAGCGATGTGCATCGAATTAGCCGGACAAAGATCGTCGATCCTATCCGCGCCGGCAGATGCCGGGTGAACTGGAAAACGGTGGAGGACCCGTCCGAGCAATTGCGCGAGGGCGATGTCGTATCCATTAAAGGGCTGGGCCGATTTAAAGTTTTGGAGGCGGATGGCGTGACGAAGAAAGGCAGAATTCGGCTGAGGGTAGGCAAATTTATTTAGCCCTATTGCAGGATTTTGCTGGCGGTTGTCGAATCCTTTCCACAGCAAATGTTTTCCGGTATGGAAATAAGTCGAGGAGGTGCGCCGATGCCGTTAACGCCATTGGACATACATAATAAGGAATTTGGTCGCCGGTTGCGCGGCTATGACGAGGATGAGGTCAATGAATTTCTTGATCAGGTCATTAAAGATTATGAAACGATTATCCGCGAAAATAAGGAGCTGCAAAACCAGATCCTTAATATGCAGGAGAAGCTGAACCATTTCTCAAACATCGAAGAGACGCTGAGCAAGACGATAATCGTCGCACAAGAGGCGGCTGACGAGGTTCGAAGCAATGCGAAGAAGGAAGCACAGCTCATCATCAAGGAAGCGGAGAAAAATGCGGATCGCATTATTAATGACTCGCTGAGTAAATCGCGCAAAGTATCGGTTGAGGTTGAAGAGCTGAAGAAGCAGGCGTCTATTTTCCGCGCACGGTTCCGCACGCTTGTAGAGGCGCAGCTGGAGCTGCTCAGCCAGGACGATTGGAGAACGCTTGATCCAGGCCAGCATTCGGAGCTGGAGCAGCTTTCCCGCGGTTAATCCGCGCAAGGCTGATTGACAATAGGTCAGCGATACGCTATAAATAGGATTAATGATTGTTCAGATGTAAAACTTCGTTGACGAGAACGAGTATGTATCGTTGCTTGATCCACAGAGAGTCGTTGCGTTGCTGCAAGACGACGTTCAAGCGGTTACAGAATATCCTCTCCGAGAAGCGGCGCCGAAACTTCGACTGACCAGCTGCGATTTAAGGCTGTATGGTAGAAGGAGTAAGGGCTGACGGTCTGTCCTCCGTTACAAGGACCGTGGATGCTAAGGCATTCACGCCAAAGGTGCCGTCCTTTAAGCTGCATATGCAGCGATGATGACGGAACAAGGGTGGTAACGCGAGCAAGCCTCGTCCCTTTACAGGGGCGGGGCTTTATTTTTTTTTCGGGAGGAATATGAAGATGCAACGTGTAGATGTGAAGGAAAAAGCAAGAACGCGCGAGCTTCGTGTATTGAAGCAGTGGGCAGATAACGATACGTTCAAAAAATCAATTGAAAACCGCGAAGGTAAGCCGAATTTCGTATTTTATGAAGGTCCTCCGACCGCAAACGGCGCGCCGCATATCGGACATGTGCTGGGCCGAGTCATCAAGGATTTTATTTGCCGCTACAAAACGATGTCCGGCTATCGCGTTGTTCGCAAAGCGGGCTGGGATACGCACGGTCTCCCTGTTGAGCTTGGCGTTGAGAAGCAGCTCGGCATTTCTGGCAAGCAGGAGATCGAGAATTACGGTGTAGAAGCTTTTATCAAAAAATGCAAGGACAGCGTCTTTGAATATGAGAAGCAATGGCGTGAGCTGACCGAGGGCATCGCCTATTGGACAGATTTGGATCATCCGTACATTACGCTTAAAAACGAATATATCGAAAGTGTATGGCATATTCTTTCGACGATTCATAACAAGGGCTTGCTGTATCGCGGCCACCGCGTCAGCCCTTATTGCCCTTGCTGCCAAACGACGCTTAGCTCCCATGAGGTTGCGCAGGGCTATGAAGACGTTAAAGATTTGAGCGCTACTGTCAAGTTCAAGCTTGCCGGCAGCGGCGAATCAGTACTGGCGTGGACGACAACCCCTTGGACATTGCCGGCGAACGTAGCATTAGCTGTCAATCCTGAGCTGGAATACGTTCGTGTCGCAAGCGGCGGCGAAGTATTTATCGTCGCTCAAAACCTGGTGGAGAGCGTATTTAAAGAGGAGCACGAGGTGCTGTCCTCGCTAAAGGGCTCTGAGCTGGTAGGCGAAAGCTACGAGCCGCCTTTCCGCTACGTTGCCGTAGAAAATGCGCATAAAGTGATTGCTGGCGATTTCGTAAGCGATACGAGCGGTACAGGTATCGTACACATTGCGCCGGCTCACGGTGAGGATGACTACAGAGTGGCACGTCAGAACGGCATCAGCATGCTGAACGTCGTGAACAATGCGGGACGTTACGTCGATGAGGTGACGGACCTCGCTGGCCGCTTCGTTAAGGATTGCGATGTAGACATTGTGAAAATGCTTAGCGAGCGTGAACTGTTGTTCTCGAAGGAGCGTTATGAGCATAGCTATCCGTTCTGCTGGCGCTGTAAATCGCCGCTATTGTATTACGCGACTGAAAGCTGGTTCATCGAGACGACGGCGGTTAAAGATCAGCTGATCGCTAACAACAATGGGGTAGACTGGTACCCAGGCCACATCCGCGATGGCCGCTTCGGTAAGTTCCTTGAGGATCTAGTAGACTGGAACATCAGCCGCAACCGCTATTGGGGAACGCCGCTGAACGTATGGATTTGCGAGGCGACAGGCAAGCAATATTCGCCGGGCAGCATTGCCGATCTGCGCGAGCGTGCAGTTGGCTTTGTGCCGGAGGACATTGAGCTGCATAAGCCTTACGTCGATGAAATCAAGCTGAAATCGCCGTTTGCCGAAGGCGCAGTTATGACGCGTACACCGGAAGTCATTGATGTATGGTTCGACAGCGGCTCAATGCCGTTTGCGCAGCATCATGTGCCTTTTGAAAATGCTGAGCGTTTTGCCGAGCAGTATCCGGCTGATATCATTTGCGAGGGCATTGATCAGACGCGCGGCTGGTTCTACAGCCTGCTTGCGGTATCGACGCTCTACAACGGCAAAGCGCCGTATAAAGCGGTTATTTCGACCGGGCATATTTTGGATGAAAATGGTCAGAAAATGTCCAAATCCAAAGGCAATGTCATCGACCCTTGGGAGATCATTAATGAGTACGGCACAGATGCATTCCGTTGGGCTCTGCTTGCAGATAGCGCGCCGTGGAACAGCAAGCGTTTCTCGCGTTCAATCGTAGGCGAAGCAAAATCCAAGGTCATTGACACCATTGTCAACACGCACGCTTTCTATGCGTTGTATGCAACCATTGATGGCTTTGATCACAAAACGCATGAAGAGCGTCATTCGGCAAATAAGCTGGATCGCTGGATCGTCTCCCGTCTGAACAGTCTGATCAAAACGGCTGTGAAAGGGCTGGACGGAAATGACTTCCTGAACCCGGCGAAGGCGATTGAAATATTCGTTGACGAGCTGAGCAACTGGTACATCCGTCGTTCCCGTGACCGTTTCTGGGGCAGCGGCCTGACCGAGGACAAAATCAATGCCTATCAAACGCTGCGTCATGTGCTGCTGACATTGGCACGCGTCATTGCGCCATATGCCCCGCTGCTGGCGGAAGACCTCTATGGCAATCTTGGCGGCGGAGAAAGCGTCCATCTCGCAAACTATCCTACAGCAGACGAGTCCGCTATTGACTTAACACTAGAGCAGGATATGGAGAGCGCGAAGCAAATTGTGGAGCTTGCCCGCAACGTCCGCAACGAAACGGGCATCAAGACGCGTCAGCCGCTGTCTGAGCTGATCGTGTCCCTTGACCGTGAGTTTGACGTCGCAGGCTATGAGGAAATCGTGAAGGACGAAATCAATGTCAAGTCGATTGTTGTGCAAAACAGCGACAGCGGATTTGTAGATTTTACATTCAAGCTAAACCTCAAAGTCGCTGGTAAAAAATACGGCAAAAACGTTGGTCCGATTCAGGCGCATCTGAAATCGCTGACGGCAGACGAGACGCGCGCCATTATAGCGCATGGCTCGCTCGCTATGGCCGTGGATGCGGAGGAGCTGTTCATTCCGGTCGAGGAGCTTCTCGTTGAGAAGCAAGCGAAATCCGGCTTTGCCTCCGCCTCCGGCAGCGGCATTACCGTAGCGCTGAACACCGACATTACGCCTGAGCTGGAGCAAGAGGGCTGGGTGCGAGAAGTCATTCGCGCGGTTCAAGATACGCGCAAAAAGCTGGATTTACCGATCGAGAAGCGCGTTGATCTTGTGCTTAGCGTCGATGACGAGCTTCGCGCAGCGCTTGAAGCATTCAGCCATGTGCTGAAGGAAAATGTATTGCTGAGCAGCGTTTCCTATGAAGAGCTGGAAGGCAGCGAGCGTATCCAACTGGGCGAGAAGGAAATTGGTATTTTGATTAAAGGGTAAGGCGAAGGCATAGGCGTACGTGCACGCGCACGCGTAGGTGCGAATAATTTTGTGCCGAGCTTCTTTTAAATCAGCATAAGAAAAAGGCGTTTAAGGATATAGTATAAGGAGCTATTAAAAAACGAGCATAACCAATGCTCGTTTTTTCCTTATTTTATGCCTGGGAGGGATGCCGAGATGAAAGAGCAGGAGCGCAAGCCGATTCGTTCCGTGAAGGATGAGCAGTCGCTTGAACATACGCTGAGCAAGCTGGATAGCAGGCTGAGCAAAATAGCGGCAGAAATGGAACGTACGCAAATCGCTGAATATGTAGATTTGCTCAATCGACCGTTTAGCCTCATATGGCGCAATGTGCTTGCTGGACTGGCGAGAGGCGTCGGGATCGCAATTGGCTTTACTTTTTTTGCAGCGACGATTCTTTATGTATTGCAAATATTAGGTGCGCTCAATTTGCCGATTATCGGCGACTATATTGCGGATATTGTTCGCATCGTTCAGATTCAGCTGGAAGGGAAAAACTATTAAGCAGCGGTTTACATACACGGCAACGCTCCGCTATTTATTCATAATGCCAGCAGGCAAGAGCAGGGCATCTTATGAGCAAATAACGGAGGCTGCCGTCTGTTAGCGAAATGGCTTTAACTGTCCGGCTCCAAATGATGGTCGCCTTCATTGCTTTCCATATAACGCTTATATTGTGAATTATGAATAATGGACACATGGCGTCCGGTTATATCGGTGGCGACGAAGCTTTCAAGCTGCTCCACAAAACCTTCATTTTCCTCTGAAGCGGAGCCAATATGCTCATAATCATATGCCTCGCGATTAGCAGACATGGCCGGGGAGTCCGAGTTGCCCCATTGCTCGACAATTTGCCAAGCGTCCTCGCCGTCGAAGCCGGCCCAGCCCGTGTATGCTTTTTCACTGGAATAGCCGTAAGGCAGCTGGATCGTTTCTTCCTCCACAGGACGATGATAAGTTAAATCCTGACGCGGGGCATGGTCCAGGCAATATAAGCAATCAGGGATGGCCTCCAGCCGCTCATAAGGTATCGGCTCCTTGCACACGATGCAGGTACCGTAGGTTCCGTTTTGAAAAGCTTCCAGCGCCGCGTTGATTCTGTTTAAATGCAGCTCCTCCTGCTCCAGCAGGGCAATGTCCTTACTGCGCTCGAATAAATCGGTTCCAGCATCTGCCGGATGATTGTCCACTGCTGACAGCTCGCTGTTGCTTGCTTTCCACTCGGAATCAAGTCCATAATGCCCGTTATGTTCAAGTCGCTCTTCAATGTCTTGTTTGTCTGATATTAATCGAGCATGAAGCTCGCTAAGCTGTTCCATCGTAGGCAGCCGCATGGGCAGGCACCATCCTTTGTTCATTTAGTCCTCCGCGCCGCAGAGGCTGGCTCATTCCATATTGACTATGCTACAATAGCTTGGGATATATGACGGAATGTTATGCAGACGGATAGGCCGTGCATGTACAACGAAAGGAGAAAGTAGATGCGTTATTACTACTACTGGATCGCTTTATTCGTATTTGTTGTAGATTTTATAACGAAGAAAATAATTGCGACAACGATGAATCTGGGTGATTTGATTAGTGTAATTGGAAATTTCTTTTACATTACTTCACATCGCAACAGGGGGGCTGCCTTTGGTATTTTGCAGGAGCAGCGATTATTTTTTATCGTCATTACGATTGTTATTTTAGCCGCGATTATCTGGTACATACAGACGACTCGGAAGCTCGGCAAAGCATGGCTGCTGACAGGTCTTGGACTTGTGCTTGGCGGAGCGTTCGGCAATTTTCTTGACCGGGCGATGTACGGCGAAGTTGTCGATTTCCTGTTGTTTAATTTCGGCAGCTATTCATTCCCGATTTTTAATGTCGCTGATTCGGCGATTTGCGTAGGTGTCGCGCTAATATTGATTGATGCCTTGCTAACCTCGAAACAAGAGAAGCAGGATCAACTAAGAAGTGAAGAGGATAAGGAGTCTAACCAGAATGAGCAGCAAACCGTTTAATGAGCAAGAAATAGAGCAAGAGCTTGAGCAGGAGGAGCAGGAGCAGGAGCAGGAGCAGGAGCAAGTGGGGTTTGTCATTGACGAGGATCAAGCTGGCGAGCGTCTGGATAAAGTCGTAACCGAAGCGATGGATGATCCCGCAATATCGCGTACGCAGGTACAGGAATGGCTTAAGGCAGGAGCCGTTACGGTAAATGGACAAACAGGCAAAAGAAATTATAAGGTTGCTGCCGACGACGTTATCGTCATTACAATTCCAGAACTGGAAGAGGCGATCATCGCTCCTGAAAATATTCCGCTTGATATCGTCTATGAGGATAGCGACGTCATCGTCATTAATAAGCCGCGTGGACTAGTCGTTCACCCTGCGCCGGGGCATTCATCCGGTACCGTTGTCAACGCGCTCATGTATCATTGCAAGGACTTATCGGGGATCAATGGTGTATTGCGTCCCGGCATCGTCCATCGCATTGACAAGGACACCTCAGGACTGCTGATGATTGCGAAAAATGATTTGGCCCACGCTTCGCTAGCCGCGCAGCTGAAGGACCATTCGATTACACGCAAATACATCGGCTTGGTGCATGGCAATTTGCCGCATGACCATGGCACAATTGATGCGCCAATCGGCAGAGATACGAATGATCGTAAAATGTTCACGGTCACGGAGCGCAACAGCAAGCATGCGGTCACGCATTTCATGGTTATCGAGCGTATTGGGGAAGACTATTCGTTAGTGGAGCTTCAGCTCGAAACGGGTAGAACGCACCAAATCCGTGTGCATCTAAAATATATCGGCTATCCGCTCGCTGGAGATCCTATGTATGGCCGCAATAAGACGGTGGCGCTTAAGGGGCAAGCCTTGCATGCAGCCGTGCTTGGCTTTAAGCATCCGCGCACAGGCGAGCTCATGCATTTCGAAGCGCCGATTCCTGGCGATATGAACCATGTACTAAGCATGCTGCGCGGCCGTTAAATCGAACACAGCTTGGCAGGTTTGCTGCTTTGAAGTAGCGCAAAAATACAAACTTTTGGGCAATTCCTTTATTAAGTCTCGGGGAAAAGTAAGCTATTCTTGTAGTTAAAGGATTGGTGATAAATAATGACGAACATTAACCATAATTACCAAGAGTTGCAAGGCAGCTATTTATTCTCTGAAATTGCTAAGCGTCGCACACAGTTTATTAAAGAAAATCCGAATGCTGAAATTATTAGCTTAGGAATTGGCGACGTTACGCGAGGCTTGCCGGAAGCGGTAGTTAAAGCGATGCATGAGGCAGTGGACGAGCTGGCTGTACCGGGCTCTTTCCGCGGCTATGGCCCGGAGCAAGGGTATGACTTCTTGATTAATGCTATTATCGAGAATGATTACAAAGCACGCGGCGTCGATATTCAAACGAACGAAGTCTTTTTGAGCGATGGCTCGAAATGCGACGTAGGCAACATTCAGGAGATTTTTAGCCAAAACAGCATCGTAGCCGTTCAAGATCCGGTTTACCCGGTTTATGTGGATACGAATGTGATGGCGGGGCGCTCCGGCAAATACAATACCGATTCGAAGCGTTATGAAAATATCGTTTACCTGGAATGCACAGCGGAAAACAATTTCACGCCAAGCTTGCCAGACCGCAAGGTGGATCTGATTTATCTCTGCTACCCGAACAATCCGACGGGCATGACGCTTTCCCGTGAGGAATTGAAAAAATGGGTCGACTATGCGAAGAGCAACAACTGCATCATCCTGTATGATTCGGCTTATGAGGCTTTCATTCAAGAAGTGGATGTGCCGCATAGCATTTATGAAATTGAAGGCGCGAAGGAAGTCGCAATCGAATTCCGCAGCTTCTCCAAAACAGCAGGCTTCACAGGCGTTCGTTGTGCCTACACTGTCGTTCCTCGCGAGCTGAAGGGCTTCGATGACAACGGCGTAGAAGTATTGATCAACGATCTGTGGAATCGTCGTCATACTACTAAATTCAATGGTGTTTCTTATGTAACGCAGCGCGGAGCAGCAGCGATCTACTCGCCAGAGGGCAAAGAGCAGATTAAAGCGCTTGTTGATTACTACATGACGAATGCCAAAATCATTCGCGACGGTCTTGCTTCGCTTGGCCTTGAAGTATTTGGCGGCGTCAATGCCCCTTACATTTGGCTTAAGACACCAAACGGCCTTGATTCATGGGCGTTTTTCGATAAGCTGCTTTCGGAGGCTAACATTGTTGGTACGCCGGGCGTGGGCTTCGGTCAAAGCGGCCAAGGCTACTTCCGCCTGACTGCTTTCGGCAGCCGCGAGAACACGGAAAAAGCGGTTGAGCGTATTCGCAAAATGTCGCTGTAACTCATTTGAATATGATGTCACGAAGGAGCTGTCCAGAAAGTCAGTGTAAACTGACTGCTGGACGCTCCTTTTCTAATGAATCCCGCGATGTTTCGAACGTAACAAACAAAATCGGAATTCTCATTAAAGAATGGCAATACAATCCCTCGGTGATGTGTTAATTAAGACAGTACTCTCTGCGAATTAAAAGTATATATTTTGATTAATCATAAAGGGTTAAGTTCAATAAATAACAGATAATCACTCTAAAACTTTTGAACTAGGAAAAAAGAACGAAAAATCAAAAAATGAATTTTTATTTGTACCTATAATATGTTAAAAGTGATATTATATAGGTGTGAGTTGGCCGACTCCTTCATCTAAGACATACCTTCAAAATAATATTTAGGAGGTAATTTTCTAATGAAGTTTGCTAGGTCGATTATACTAACCCTTGTTTTGATGCTGTCTCTAGCCACAGTAGCATCGGCAACTCCACTGAATCAGGACTTCTCTGAGCCCGCGAATAATTCTCCATTAACAACCTATCAATTTAGTCAAAACGAGGTCCATTCGTGGATTCAGTCACCAACAGATATTGACTTTTGGAATTTTGTTTCGCCCAAAACAGTTGTTCAACAAATCTGGCTGCAACCACCAAGCGGAACATTTTATGAACTGGCAATTTTTGAGTATCCTGGCGGGAGTTCTTTAGCACATGTATTTGCATATGGAGGCACTGCTTCGTTACTATATGTTTACCTTCAAGCAGGTAAAAAATATTCTATTATGATAAAGTCGCATAATGGCTCTTATGATGACACCTCTACCAACTTTTACACCGTTGGGCTGCCTGGTCTATTCTAGTCTAGTCGGGGCTGTCCAAAAGGTCAGTGAAAACGGACTATTGGATGCCCCGTTATTGCTGAATGTTTAAAATGGAGACAAAAAAATCGTCTTTCCTGTAAAATGGAGGTTACAACAAAACCCATTTACAGAAGGACGATTTTTTGCGTAATCAGATGGCTACTATAGAACAGTGCACCATGCATGGACGAGCAATTTTTTGATTTTTAATCATACGCCCATTTGACGCAGTTTTCTATTTTTGCTTGAATTTTTTTCTAATGAAGTAAGTGACCAAGAGCAGCGCAGGAAATATAAAAGCATAGGTAAGATCCCAGTCCACCCAGTAAGGTACGATGGTTTTCACATAATATAAAATGTTGGGGGCAATCATCAGAGCCAGTCCGAACATAAGGAAGGCAGTCGTGACAGTAAATGGCTTATAGGTCGTAAGCTTTAACAGTTGGGCGGTGCCAAGCGTAAAGGCGTAGAAAAACAAAACGGTTTTGAAGAAGGTGGAAATGACCCAGGCGGTAGCCATTAAAGCTTCAATACGCTGGAGAAATGCGCCTATATTTATTTTTTGTGTCAGCAAATAGGTCGAATAAATGTTGTGCTCCGTAAAGTATGCGCCTAGCACGGTCAAGGAAATAAACACGAGCAGGGCGAGCAGAAGAGAGGCGAATAAAGCTGCGAGCAAGACATCCTTATTCCGATGGGAGGAACGGGTGGTATACGGATAAATCATCATAAATGAGCATAGCTCCCCGCATGGATAAACGCTGGACAGCAGCGTCGCATGGGCAAAGGAGGTGGTTTCCGAGCCTAGGTATGGCTTTAGCTGCTTCAAATCTACCTGAGGCAACAGGCATATTATAAGAAACAAGCATATGGCAAGGAAGCAGGGCAATAAAATTTCTGCGCTTCGGGCAATCGGCTCTAACCCGTTCCACACTCCCCATAGCAAGGCGAGCACAAAGAGTAAGTGGATAAAGCGAATCGGTGTCTTCTGATACAGCTGCGTCGTTAGGAAATCACCGACCTCGCGAATAAAGGTTGCGCCCGCAAACAGGAAAAAATATAAATAGGCGCAGCTGATCAGAATACCGAGCCATTTACCAAGAATGCGCTCATTGATTTGAATCAAATTTAGCTGCGGGTACAAGCTGCTTACCTTAAGCATCAGCCATAGGAAAAAAAGTCCGAACGGGATGCCGAGCAGGGCGGCAATCCAGGCATCCTGCTGGGCATAGCCTGTTGTTACGGATGGAAAGATTAATATCATATCGCCAATGACCGCCAGAAAAACAAGAACGGACAACTGTCTTACGCTAATTTTGCCTCTTTCCAGCATAGGGACTCCCTTCATCATTCAAGAATGGAACAGCTGATCAAAAAATTGATTGAATGGCTCATATATCCAAATAATCGGATGAAGCGGACTGGGCGTAATTATCAAGTTTGCCGCTAATATGCTGCATGCTGTTCCAGCGCATAATAGCACGAAATAAACGGCTGCTTCGCGCTTCAGCCTTTGCTTGATTAGAGCAGGCATTTGTATCATTCCGAAAGAAAAAGCGACAGTGAGCACAATGAAGGTGGGCATGCTCATGGGTCTATTCCTTTAAATCCTGCAAAATCGAGTCGTCCAGCATACCGACGCGGCGTAATTTGCTGTGTGCCTCATACTCAACCTTAAGAGTGGTGAATTCATCTTCCCAGTTATCGCGCAGCTGTGCCCACAGCTTCGGCTTCTCGCGGCTAATGGCTAAGCCAAAGCCGAAAATATCTGAATGATAGCGCCTTTGAGCAGCAGTCACACTGCTTCTCATAAGCTGGATAAGCTTTTCTTCGCTACTATTTTGAATCGCCTTGATATCACTTTGATTAGAGATTGGTGTTGTGCAGCCATCTCCCAAAATACTTGAGGTGTTTGTAAGCGTGATATGAATAACAGGTTTTCCGGCAATGACTTTTACTTTTATGTCGGTGTTCGAGCGTAAAACTAATAGACTCAGCCTGCCCTTGTTGTCCGGACAAGGCAAATTGCCTGATGTGGTTTGTACATTGTTCGTGATGTAGTTATAGCCTTTGCTCTCCTGTTCATTCATCCACCCCAGCAGCTTGTCCTTCCTGAGTACACCCATTCCTGTGTAGGTGAGGGTTGCTTTGGGCTTGATGGAGGCTAAATTGTCCTTGCTGCCGCCCTCCGACCTGTTGCCTATGATTTCGATGCCGGTCATAACAGGCTCTACCCCCTCATTAATCATTTTTTCGAGCAATTCATCGGATTGGGTCGTAATAGTAGGTGCCCATGTAGTAGAAGAGTTTTGCAGCGAAAGAAACATGTTGTTGGCAGGGATCGTTTCCAGTGGAGTCAGCACATTCAAGATGTCAGCTGCTTTGGAATGCCGAGCAATCATAACAAAAAAGTCAGGGCGCATTTCTGGATGGCGGAGCATATTTTCCAGTTTGTCGGCAATGCCTGTACGGGCAACGGCTTCGCTGAACACCAGTACGCGAATATGGGAGATATAACCGTTACGCGGACTACTCAGGCTCATTTTATGAATGGCGTCTAAAATCGTTTGGGCCTCTGTCTGATAAAGCGTAACGGGTGTCGTCGTGCTTTTCCCTGAGTTGGAGGCGACCTCGGAGGGCACAACAATTTGAAAGGATACGCTCAGCATGTTGTTTTTGCCTTGATCAATACCCATGGCGAGCACAATACCCAAATCGTTCATTTCCTTGCGATCCCAGCAGCCAGGTAGAAGCAGCATAAGCAAAGCGGCCGTCAGCAAGGAAGATATTTTTTTGTTCATGGAGACTTCCCCACCTTTCTATAAGCGTTTCGACCGCTGCTTTTGCCTTGTTTTCTGTCCATTTCCGCTACTCAGAGGACGTCTTAGCATATGGGTCCACGGCATGCGAAACAGCGAATCCTTAATATCAGAGGCTGCAAATGGACCGAATGGACTCATATAGGGGGCACCGAATGAACGGAGGCTCGTCAAATGCAGCAAGATGACCAACAGGCCAATTAAAATGCCGTAAAAGCCAAAGGAGGCTGCCAGCAGCATAAGGATAAAGCGCAAAATGCGGACGGCGATCGACATGCCGTTTTCTGGAATGACGTAGCTCGATATGGCCGTTATAGAGACGATAATGACCATCGCCGCAGAGACGACGCCAGCATCGACCGCCGCTTGTCCGATGACAAGTGTTCCGACAATCGACACCGCTTGCCCGACCGTCTTCGGAATGCGCACGCCAGCCTCCCGCAAGATTTCATAGGTAAGCTCCATAAGCACCGCTTCAATAAAGGCAGGAAACGGAACGCCCTCGCGCTGCGCCGCCAAATTAATGAGCAGACTTGTAGGCAGCATTTCCTGATGAAAAGTCGTAATGGCGATATAGAAGGAAGGCGCAAGCATAGCGATAAAAAACGATAAATAGCGAATGAGCCGAAGGAGGGTGCTAATATCCGCACGCTGGTAATAATCCTCAGCCGATTGAAAAAAATGGACAAACAACGAAGGAACAAGCAGCACGAACGGCGTACCATCGACTATTATAGCGACCCGCCCTTCCAGAAGTGCAGCAGAGACGGTATCGGGCCGCTCGCTGTTGTAAATGGTCGGAAACGGGGTTAGCGTTACATCCTGAATCAGCTCCTCGATATAGCCGCTTTCCAAAATGCCGTCGATGTCAATATCGTCGAGTCTGCGTCGTAATTCGTCGAGCACGCTCCTGTCGACCAGATGATTTACATACAGGATGGCAACGGAGGTTTTGGTTACATTACCAATTTGCCGAGTCTCTATCCACAGCTGCGGATCTTTAATTCTTCTTCTAATCATTGTCATATTGGTGCGTAAATTTTCGGTAAAAGCTTCCATCGGTCCGCGAACGACCGATTGCGATTGTGCCTCCGTAATGGAGCGGTTCTCCCATCCGGCTGCGCTGATGGCGATAGCCAGTGTGCTGTTATCCAGCAGCAAAATAATAGAGCCGGATAGCAGGCGATGGAACAGGGATTCCATTTCTTCCATATAATCCGTATCTCCTGAAATCAATACATCCTCCTTTACATGCCTCAGTCGGTCAATTGAATTATCAAATTTCGGGGTATGCTCATTCGGGTAGCCCATGAGTGAAGCGAGCACTGATTGATGAAGCATTTGAACATCTATCATGCCTTCCATATACACGAGTGCGCCGGGCCATAGATGCAGGCAGGAAAAACGCTTGACGACGAGATCGGGGCTGCCGCCGATTTCGGTACGGATATGCTGGAGACATGCTTCGAGTGAAGTCGGCAGGCTGATTTTTTCATGCGGCTGAACGATTTGTGACTGCATCAAGTTCCCTCCTGCTGGCAAAATGTGCGTAGCTGCTGCTTAGTATGTCTGCAAACTGTAAAAAATATGTTAGTCATCCAGTCATAGGCTGGAGGCTCGTATTTACTGCCGCCGCCCCTTGACATCTTATGTCGAACGTGGGATAATTCCTTTGGTATAAAGTTGTACCTTTAACTCAGTCCTGTGAGGCTGGCAAGGTAGCGTGAATAGTTGATTAATCAAGCTGGGGACATGCAACTCCTCATCTTCCGCAACTCATGAGGTTGGCGGGGATGGATGGAATCCGCAGCGGTTAATCATGGGCTCCTTGCGAATACGCAAGGAGTCTTTTTTATAAAGCGCCTTGATGAGAGTTGGCAGTTCAACCTGCGCTAGGATGGGAGGTTACGTAACGGTGGAAGAAGAGCACTTGGTCATTATGGATGATGCAGCCATTCGCCGCGCACTCACCCGCATCGCCCACGAAATTGTGGAGAAGAACAAAGGCATCGACAACTGTACGCTGGTCGGCATTCGGACAAGAGGCGTTTATATCGCCCGAAGAATAGCGGAGCGCATTCAGGAAATCGAAGGCAAGCCGGTTGCGGTAAAAGAACTGGACATTACGCGCTATCGCGATGACGGCAAGGTATTAGGCAGTCGCACCGAGATGGAAGCGGGCATGATCGGCGAGATGGATGTCGAATTGTCGGTCGTACAGGACCGCAACATTATTTTGTTCGACGATGTGCTGTATACCGGTCGGACGATTCGCGCCGCGATGGATGCGGTGATGGATTGCGGCAGGCCGCAAAGCATTCAGCTTGCCGTGCTGGTTGACCGTGGTCATCGGGAATTACCGATCAGGCCGGATTTTGTAGGCAAAAATGTGCCATCCTCCAAACAAGAGCAAATCTCCGTTACGTTAACCGAGATTGATTCCTTAGACCAGGTGAAAATTATTCATCAGAGGGGGCAAGCCTAAATGACACTTTTACAGCTCAGACAGCGCAGTTTGCTTGGTTTGAAGGAGCTTGACGCAGAGGAAATTATTGCTATATTGGATCGTGCCGCTCATTGGGAGCAGCAGGAGACGAAAGTACAGAGCGTGCTGCCGGGCAAGTTTGCAGCTAACATGTTTTTCGAGAACAGCACGCGCACACGCTTTTCCTTCGAGGTAGCGGAGAAGCGGCTTGGGGCGGAAGTGCTGAACTTCTCGGCAGCCGTATCGAGCGTGCAGAAAGGCGAGTCGGTATATGATACCGTTCGCACCCTTGAGTCGATGGGCATAGACGTCGGCATTATCCGGCTTAAGCCGATTGGCTTGCTTGCCGAACTGGCTACGAAAATTAAAGTGCCGCTGATTAACGCAGGCGATGGCAACAACGAGCATCCAACACAGGCGCTGCTTGATTTATATACGATGCGCAAGCAATTCGGCGAAATTAAAGGCTTGACCGTCTCGATTATCGGAGACATTCTGCACAGCCGCGTAGCGCGTTCAAATTTGTACGCTCTGCAAAAGCTGGGCGCAACGGTGAAGTTTTGCGCTCCTGCGAACTTGCAGGCGCCGAGCCTTGACGCTCGTTATGTGACGATGGAGGAAGCGCTGAAGTCCGATGTCGTGATGATGCTGCGGGTACAGCTTGAGCGTCACGAAAGCGGCATGCTGAGCTCGGCTGAAAGCTACCGCGAGCAGTTTGGACTCACGGTGGAGCGAGCAGCGACAATGCCGGAGCATGCGATTATTATGCACCCGGCGCCGATCAACCGCAATGTTGAAATTGACGATGAGCTGGTCGAGCATGCCAGGTCCCGGATTTTTAAGCAGATGGAGCACGGGGTTCCGGTCAGAATGGCCGTCATAGAACGGGCTTTAAACTAACTTTTAGATGAAATCGGGAGGGTGAACCAATATGTCCTTGTGGATTATTAACGGCAGCGTATGGGATACAGCTGCAAGTGGCCTAGTGAAGCAGCATATTCGAATTGAGGATGGCAAAATCGCCGAGCTTGCAAGCGGCGAGGCAGCGCCAGATACAGGTTCAGCAGAAGTGATTGACGCAGAGGGCAAGCTCGTATCAGCAGGCTTTATTGATATGCACGTCCATTTGCGTGATCCCGGCTTCGAATATAAAGAAGACATTGCAACAGGGACGCGTTCAGCAGCGAAGGGTGGATTTACAACCATCGCCTGCATGCCGAATACTCGCCCGGTGACAGATACACCTGAAACGATTGAATACATTTTGAACAAAAATGCGAAGGAAGGCATCGTTCGCGTCCTGCCTTACGCCGCCATTTCCAAAAATCAGCTCGGACGTGAGCTGACGGATTTTGCAGCGCTGAAGGCGGCAGGCACGATTGGCTTTACCGACGATGGTGTCGGCGTACAAAGCGCCCAAATGATGAAGGATGCGATGGCGCTGGCAAAGTCGCTTGACATGCCAGTCATTGCGCACTGCGAAGATAATACGCTCGTTGAGGGCTTGTTCGTCTCGGAAGGCAAGTTCTCCAGCGAGAACGGACTGAAGGGCATTCCGAATGAATCGGAAGCGATTCATGTTGGCCGCGACATTTTGCTCGCCGAAGCGACAGGCGTTCATTATCATGTCTGCCACGTCAGCACCGAGCAATCGGTAAGGCTGATCCGCCTTGGCAAGCAAATCGGCGTCAACGTAACCGCTGAGGTTTGCCCGCATCATCTAGTGCTGTCGGACGAGGACATTCCAGGCTTTGATGCCAATTGGAAAATGAACCCGCCGCTGCGCACGCCGCGCGATGTGGCCGCGGTCATTGAAGCGCTGGAGGACGGCACGATCGACATGATCGTAACGGATCATGCCCCGCATAGCGCGGAAGAGAAAGCTCGCGGCATGCAGCTTGCGCCGTTTGGAATCGTCGGCTTTGAGACAGCCTTTCCGCTGCTGTACACGCAGTTCGTCAAAACCGGCAAATGGACGCTTGGCTTCCTGCTTGATCGTATGACGGCTGACCCGGCACGAGTGTTCAAGCTTGAGACAGGCCGCTTGGCAGCAGGTGCGCCAGCGGATCTGACGATTGTGGATCTGGATAGCGAGCGTGCAGTTGATCCTTCAACCTTTGCCTCGCGCAGCAACAACACGCCTTTCGGCGGCTGGAAGCTGCAAGGCTGGCCGGTAGCGACAATCGTAAATGGCAAGGTTGTATGGTCGGAGCAAGCATAAGAGCGTTAACTTGGATATGCTAATTGACATATAGGAATACGAAGACCTGAGGAGTGAGACGGATGCAAGCGAGATTATTATTGGAAGATGGAACATTGTTTACAGGATTATCCTTCGGCGCGGAAGTGCAAACGATGGGTGAGGTTGTTTTTAATACAGGAATTACGGGATATCAGGAAGTATTGTCTGATCCATCCTATTGTGGACAAATCGTCACGATGACTTATCCACTAATCGGCAACTACGGCATTTCGCGCGATGACTTTGAGTCGATTCGCCCTTATATCCATGGTTTTGTCGTACGCCGTAATGAGCCGGTGCCGAGCAACTGGCGCGCCCAATATTCGCTTGAGCAGCTGCTTAAGGAATATAGCATTCCGGGCATCAGCGAAATCGACACGCGTATGCTTACACGGATTTTGCGTCAGCATGGTACGATGAAAGGTCTGCTTACGACAGGCAACGAGCGCATTGAGGAACTGCAAGAGCGTCTTGGCTTATCTACACTGATGACGGATCAAGTGGCACGCACTTCGACAAAGCATGTATTTTCCAGCCCAGGCAATGGCGAGCGCATTGTGCTCGTAGACTTTGGCGCTAAAAGCGGTATTTTGCGCGAGCTGACTAAACGCGGCTGTGATGTCGTAGTTGTGCCTCATGACACGACGGCTGAAGAAATTCGCCGCCTTGCACCGGATGGCATTCAGCTTTCCAACGGCCCTGGGGACCCGAAGGATGTTCCACATGCGGTTAAAATGATTTCCGAGCTGCTCGGAGAGTACCCGATTTTCGGTATTTGCCTTGGACATCAGCTGTTCGCACTCGCTTGCGGCGCTGATACAACGAAGCTTAAATTCGGCCACCGCGGCGGAAACCATCCAGTGAAGGAGCTGGCGACGAACCGTTGCTATATTACTTCCCAGAACCATGGCTACACTGTACTTGAAGATTCGATTGCAAGCTCCGGTCTGAGCGTAACGCATATCAATAACAATGACCGTACGATTGAAGGGCTGAAGCATAATACGCATCCAGCATTTTCGGTGCAATACCACCCGGAGGCTGCTCCAGGACCGTATGATTCCAGCTACCTGTTTGACGAATTCCTGAGTATGATTCGCACACATAAATTAAACAACCCGCCACAGCGTCGTCAAGTCGTACTCGCGGAAACGTTGAAAGTGAAAGGGGAGCTTCAATATGCCCAAAAATAATAAACTCAAAAAAATTCTTGTCATCGGCTCCGGCCCGATTGTAATCGGCCAAGCTGCTGAATTTGACTATGCTGGAACGCAAGCTTGTCAGGCGCTTATGGAAGAAGGCTACGAGGTTGTATTGATCAACAGCAACCCGGCTACGATTATGACAGACACAAATATGGCGGATAAAGTATACATCGAGCCAATTACCCTTGAATTTGTATCGCAAATTATTCGTCAGGAGCGTCCAGACGGCTTGCTGCCGACGCTTGGCGGCCAAACAGGTCTGAACATGGCAGTAGAGCTGGCTCGCGCTGGCGTATTGGAAGCGGAAAATGTACAGCTTCTCGGCACGCAGCTGACAGCTATTGAGAAAGCGGAGGACCGCGATTTGTTCCGCGAGCTGATGCGCGAGCTGGAGCAGCCGGTACCTGAAAGCGACATCGTAACGACTGTAGAAGCAGCAGTGGCTTTTGCCAATGAAATTGGCTACCCGATTATCGTTCGTCCTGCCTACACGCTTGGCGGTACAGGCGGCGGAATTTGCGCAAATGAAGAAGAATTGCTGGAGACGGTTGCTTCAGGTATTCGTTACAGCCCAATCGGCCAATGTCTAATTGAAAAGTCGATTGCCGGCATGAAGGAAGTTGAATATGAAGTTATGCGTGATGCGAACGACAACTGTATCGTTGTCTGCAACATGGAAAACTTCGACCCGGTTGGCGTACATACTGGCGACAGTATCGTAGTAGCGCCTAGCCAAACGCTGTCGGATCGCGAGTATCAAATGCTTCGTTCCGCTTCGCTTAAAATTATTCGCGCTTTGAACATCGAAGGCGGCTGTAACGTACAGTTCGCGCTTGATCCACAAAGCTTCCAATATTATGTAATCGAAGTTAACCCGCGTGTTAGCCGCTCCTCGGCGCTGGCTTCCAAAGCGACAGGCTACCCGATTGCCAAAATGGCTGCTAAAATTGCCATTGGCTATACGCTTGATGAAATCGTGAACCCAGTAACAGGTCAGACCTATGCTTGCTTCGAGCCTACGCTGGATTATATCGTATCGAAAATTCCACGCTGGCCGTTTGACAAGTTCGTAAATGCAAACCGCAAGCTCGGCACGCAAATGAAGGCGACAGGCGAGGTTATGGCGATTGGCCGTACGTTCGAGGAGTCGATGCATAAAGCAGTACGTTCCCTTGAAATTGGCACGCATCGCATTCATTTGAAGGAAGCGGCAGACCTGAGCGAGGATGTGCTGCGCACGCGCCTTCAAAAGCCGGATGATGAGCGTATGTTCCTCGTAGCGGAAGCGTTCCGCCGTGGTTATGCATTGCAGGAAATTCAAGATTTGACGAACATCGACTGGTGGTTCCTCGACAAAATCGAAGGCATCATTGCATTCGAGGATAAAATTCGCAAGGAAGCGACGCTTTCTCGTGAGACGCTGTACCAAGCGAAGCGCAAAGGCTTCTCCGACCGTTCGATCGCTGAGCTTCGCAAAGAAGGCAACCCGAAGGGCAGCCTTACGAATGAGCATGATATTCGTGCGTACCGTAAAGAGCTTGAAATTGTACCTGTATACAAAATGGTTGATACTTGCGCTGCTGAGTTTGAAGCGAGCACGCCTTACTACTATTCAACATACGAGGTAGAGAACGAGGTAGCGCCTTCGACGAAGGAGAAAGTGCTTGTACTCGGCTCTGGCCCGATTCGGATTGGACAAGGCATTGAGTTTGACTATTCGACGGTTCATGCGGTATGGGCCATTCAGAAGGCTGGCTATGAAGCGGTTATTATCAACAATAACCCTGAGACGGTATCGACCGATTTCAGCACATCGGACCGCCTGTACTTCGAGCCTTTGTTCCTTGAGGATGTTATGAACGTTATTGAGCAAGAGAAGCCAATCGGCGTCATCGTGCAGTTCGGCGGCCAAACGGCGATCAACCTCGCAGCTCCGCTAGCCAAAGCTGGCGTGAAAATTCTTGGCTCCAGCCTGGAGAGCATCGACATGGCAGAGGATCGCAAAAAGTTCGAAGCCTTGCTTCGCGGCTTGAACGTTGCTCAGCCAGAAGGCAGCACAGTAACGTCTGTTGACGAGGCAGTTGCAACAGCTCAAAGACTCGGCTATCCAGTACTCGTTCGTCCTTCTTACGTCTTGGGCGGCCGCGCAATGGAAATCGTATATTCGGATGAAGATTTGCTGAGCTACATGGAAGTAGCCGTGAAAATCAACCCGGAGCATCCTGTCCTCATTGACCGTTATATGCTCGGTATGGAAGCTGAAGTCGATGCCATTTGCGATGGCGACACTGTGCTCATCCCAGGCATTATGGAGCATATTGAGCGCGCAGGCGTTCACTCCGGAGACTCGATTGCCGTGTATCCGCCGCAATCGTTGTCTGACAGCGTGAAGGAGCAAATCGTCGACATTACGATTAAAGTATCGAAGGCGCTGAACGTAGTCGGCCTGGTTAACATCCAGTTCGTTATTCATAACGAGGTTGTTTATGTCATTGAAGTAAATCCGCGTTCGTCACGTACAGTTCCGTTCCTGAGCAAAGTAACGAACTTGCAGATGGCTAACCTTGCGACACAAGCGATTCTTGGCACGAAGCTGGCTGATCTTGGTCATAAAGACGGTCTGTGGCCTGAAGATGAATATGTATCGGTTAAAGTTCCGGTCTTCTCGTTCGCGAAGCTGCGCCGTGTTGACCCTACCTTAACACCGGAGATGAAATCGACGGGTGAGGTTATGGGACGCGATGTGCAATATGCGAAAGCCTTGTACAAAGGCTTGCTAGGCGCAGGCATGAAAATTCCGACAACGGGCTCGATTATTGCGACCGTTGCGGATAAAGATAAAGAAGAAGCGCTCGAATTGCTTCGTGGCTTCTACAGCATTGGCTACAAAATCATTGCAACTGGCGGCACCGCAGCTATGCTGGAAGAAGCAGGCATGACGGTAACGACAGTGAATAAGCTGAGCGAAGGATCACCGAACATTCTTGATCTGATCCGTGAAGGCAAAGCACAATTCGTCTTCAATACGCTGACAAAAGGCAAAACGCCTGAGCGTGACGGCTTCCGGATTCGCCGTGAAGCGGTTGAGAACGGCGTCGTATGTATGACGTCGCTTGATACGGTTCGCGCCTTGCTGCGGATGATGGAAACCATCAACTTCTCCTCGCGTTCGATGCCTACACTGCTGCACAAATAAGTTTTAGCAAGCACGGCCAGCGCCGATTGCCTGCGGCCCGCAAATGGCTTTACCTTTGCGGGTGCGCGTGGCCCGGCGGATGGCCTTTTTAATGCGTATATTTGGCAAAAATACGGCAAAGGGGACGGTTAACGATGAGTTTGACACGGGAACGGGAACAGGCAGCCGGAAAAATTATGGTTGCGCTCGATTATGCGGATGCGGCTTCTGCAGAGCGCTTATTGAATGAGCTGGAAGGTATTCCTTGTTATATGAAGGTGGGCATGCAGCTCTTTTATGCGGCAGGGCCTGCTTTCATAGCGGGTCTTAAGGAACGGGGCTACCGTGTTTTCCTTGATGTAAAGATGCACGATATTCCGAACACGGTCAAAGGCGGCTCAGGCAGCGTGACCCGGCTTGGCGTCGATATGTTCAATGTCCATGCTGCGGGCGGAAGCGCGATGCTTGAGGCAGCGGTCGAGGGCATGGAAGCTGCGCTTGCTGCGGGTCAAGCAAGGCCGAGTATTATTGCGGTGACTCAGCTAACGAGCACCAATCAAACGACGCTCAATGAGCAGATTGGTATTGAGGGCACAGTTGAGCAGGCGGTTCTGCGTTATGCAGAGCTTGCCCGCGCTGCTGGTCTGAATGGCGTAGTAGCATCGCCTGCTGAAGTGCAGGCCATCAAGCAGGCATGTGGCGCTTCCTTCCAGACAGTGACGCCAGGCATTCGCCCGAAGGGTGCCGATATAGGCGACCAATCGCGCATTATGACACCAGCTGAAGCGTTAAAGCAAGGAACAGATTACATGGTAATCGGTCGGCCAATTACGGCAGCCGCTAATTCAAGAGCAGTATTAGAAGCCATTATTGAGGAGCTGATTTAAGATGAGCCAAGTTAAACTTTCAGAGTTGCCTAAAACAATTGCGGCCAGCCTGCTCGAAATCGGAGCAGTAGCCCTTAGTCCAAATGAGCCATTTACATGGACATCAGGTCTGAAGTCGCCGATCTATTGCGACAATCGCCTCACGATGTCTTACCCAGCTATTCGCGAGCTCGTTGCGGATGGCTTCGCAGCTGTTATCCGCGAGCGTTATCCGGATGTTGAAGTCATCGCGGGCACCTCGACAGCCGGTATTCCCCATGCAGCTTGGGTCGCGCATAAGCTTGGATTGCCAATGGCTTACATCCGCGACAAAGCGAAGGGTCATGGCAAGCAGAACCAAATCGAAGGCCGCATTGAGCCTGGGCAAAAGGTTGTTGTCATCGAGGATTTGATTTCAACTGGAGGCAGCTCGCTTAAAGCGGGGCTTGCCGTTCGCGAGGCAGGTGCCGAGGTGCTAGCGGTGCTAGCGATTTTTACCTACCAGTTCGAGCAGGCGACTTCGGCATTTGCCGAGGCAAACATGCCGCTTGAAACGTTATCCAATTATTCCGAGCTGATTGAAGCAGCCGTAGAGCTTGGCAAGGTGAAGAGCGATGATATGCTGAAATTGCAAGCATGGCGCGAAGATCCGCAATCGTTTGGCAAATAGTGCAAGCAGTGCTCCAGCCTTTTCCATCCGGAAGGGCTGGAGTTTTTTTATTATAGGCTCATTCATAAGTATTTTATTTATAATGGGTCTAAATCTCAACGCAGAACGATAGCTTAGCCGTCAGAAAACGGCTTCAGCCGTTTACGCTTGTCATGATTCAAGTTTACGTAAAAATTTTAAAATCTTCGGTGATTTTTGTAACTTTTTGCTGTAATCGTTCGTCTAACACGTTAAGATGAGAATTATGAAGTTTTTTTAATTGAGCAGCCTGATTGTCATCCTAGGGCGCTCTGCTTAAGAGGAGGTAGAGAAATCAGCTATGATATTTAGCAAGAAAAAAAAGGATGAGCAACCGGCACAGCAGCCCGACCTAGTGGAGGAAGAAAAGCAGGATCTAAAGCTAGAGAAAGAAGTACATAATGAAACACTGCTTTCCGTTGTGAATGTTGAACGGGTATTTCAAGCTGGCGGCGCGCCGTTGCGCGTGCTCAAAGGCATTAATATGCAGCTTCGCCAAAATCAGCTCGTTATGCTTCGCGGCCGTTCCGGCTCGGGCAAGACTACGCTGCTGAACTGTCTAGGCGGACTAGATACGCCAACGGAAGGCGAAATCTGGTTCAACGGCAGGCCCTTTCATAAGCTGAGCGACGACAAGCGTACACTTGTCAGGCGCAAGGAAATGGGCTTTATTTTCCAGGCGTTCGCCTTGATGCCGCTGCTGTCTGCGAAGGAAAATGTCGAGCTGTCGCTGAGGATGGCCGGCGTTCCGCGTGCAACGTGGAAGGAGCGGGTGAACCACTGCCTGGAGCTGGTTGGTCTGGAGAAGAGGATGAACCATCGGCCCTTCGAGCTATCGGGGGGAGAGCAGCAGCGCGTAGCTATCGCGAAGGCGATTGCCCATAAGCCGATCCTGCTGCTGGCGGATGAGCCAACCGCAGAGCTGGATTCAAACATGTCCGCTCAAATTATGAATGTTTTTAAAACCATTATTCGCACGGAACAAGTCACGATCTGTATGACGACACATGATCCTACTATTATGGAGGTTGCCGACCATGTCTATGAAATGGTTGACGGGAAATTTATTTAAGCGTCCCGCAATATTAAGTCTTGCTGCAATCATGTTAATAACTAGCGGCTGCTCCCTGCTGCCCGCTGAAGATGAAGAGGAAGTTTTGCCTTCCATTGCACCGCCTCAAATTTCCAAGAAGCCAGAGTACGAGGTAACGACAGCTACGCTGGAGACGAAGGTTAATGTTATCGGCAAGCTGATTTCGTCTCGCGAGGAGCCTGTTTTTTTCACTCTGGATGGTAAAAACCTGAAGGAGCTGAACATTAAAGTAGGCGATAAAGTGTCCGCAGGGCAGGTCATTGGCCAGCTTGATGTCGATTCCCTCTCCAAGACGCTGCGCATGGATAAGCTGGCCTTCCGCAAGGAAGAGACAGCGATGAAGGAAGCGCTGAGAACACGCGATGAGATGGACCCGATCGAATTTGAGGAAAGATTAATTTTATTTGAAGAGAAGAAGCAGGCACTGGTCGATCAGGAGTCTGACATTGCGAAAGCTACGCTGACAGCGCCGATTAGCGGAACGGTTGTTTCGCTCAACGTCGAGAAGGGGGCAGCAATTAAAGCATATAGCACAATTGCGGTCATTGCCGATACAACGACGCTTATTCCAGCAGCGAAGCTGACGAAGGATGAGCGGGCCAAAATCGTCGTCGGCATGCCGATTGTAGCTGAAATCAGCAATGCTGGCCAGTTCAAAGGCACGGTAAAAATGATGCCGTTAACCAATGACGATTCCACTGGCGGCAACAACGGTGGCGGCACCGGAACGAATACGGATAAAGAGAAGCCGGAAGATTTTATGCAGGTAGAAATTAAAAATATGCCAAAAAACTTAACTCGCGGCACCCCGCTTTCGATCAGCATTATTACGAAGCGCAAGGAAAATGTCATTGTAATCCCGCCATCTACACTACGTTCCATTGGATCGCGTACGTACGTGCAGGTCATTGATGAGGATGGCAAACGTGAAGTGGACGTAGAGGTTGGACAGCAAACGGCTACGCAAATCGAGATTTTGAAAGGCTTGGAGCCGGGACAGAAAGTTGTAGGTCGATAGCCGATGGGAGTGCCTCTATTGCGATTTTTGTTCCGCAAAATGTGGAACACCCGTTGGCTGACCTTTAGCGCCTTGGCGGGGCTGACGATTGCGGTTGCTTTTGCAACCAGCATCCCGATGTATGCGGATGGAGCGCTCAAGCGTGTAGTCGCTGCTTCACTCAAAGAGAAAAGCACCGGCTTGCCGGCAGGCTCGCTGCTGATGCGGTATCAGTCGCCAGGCGGCCAGACAACCAATCTTTCAGCCTTGACTGAGGTCGACCGATACATTAAAGAGGATGTACCGAATGAAATCGGGTTTGCTTATCAGCACTTTGTTCGCAGCTTGTCGCTCCGCGGCGCCGATGTCGTGCCAGAAGACCCGACTAAGGTGGATGCGAGCCGTACTCGTCAGATGACACTGATGTCGATGACAGAACTCGAAGGCAAGACCGAAATTACGCAAGGAAGCTGGTTTACCGACAAGGTCGATAAGGACGGCGTAATGGAAGCGGTCATGCTTGAAGAAGCGATGTATCGCAATGATGTTCATATTGGAGATGTTTTCGAATACCCGATTTATAGCGGACTGAATTTAACGCTGCGCGTCAAAGTCGTCGGTGCTGTCAAGCCGCTGAATGACACCGATCCTTATTGGTATCAAGGGCTTGAAGGACTGATGAATACGCTCCAGATTCACGAGAATGTGTTTTTGAAGACGCTGCTGGAGCAGCAAAAAATTCCGCTTAACAATGCAAGCTGGTATTATGCCTTCGATTTGTCACAAGTGAAGACGAGTCAGCTTTCACCGCTCGGAAGAACGCTGGATCGCTTAAATATAGAGCTGTATCAGCGTTTGACGGACACGAAGGTGGAAATTTCATTTGCCGATACACTCATTGAATTTAAGCGGCAGAGCTTGCAGCTTCAGACGCTGCTATTTACGCTGGCAGCTCCAATGCTTGCAATGGTGTTTTATTTTATCGCGATGAATGCCCGGCAGTCTCTCGATAAGCAGCGCAGCGACATTGCGGTGCTCCGCAGCCGCGGCGCTGGAACGAGGCAAATCATTTGGATTTATTTGCTGGAGGGCTTGCTCCTTGGGGCGATCGCTTTAGTATGCGGCCCGTTCCTCGGCTGGTTTATGGCGAAAAGCATCGGCTCGGCCAATGGCTTCCTGTCCTTCGTCAATCGGTCGTCCATCCCTGTCGGCTTCTCGACAGAGGCGATGATTGCTGGCGTGGCTGCCGTTGTGCTGGCGCTGCTCTCGACCATTATTCCGGCGATTATTTATGCCAGATCTTCGATTGTAAGCTATAAGAGGGATCTGGCACGCTCGGACCGCAGTCCGTTTTGGCAGCGCTGGTTTATTGATGTTTTGCTGCTTGGCGCAGCCGGATATGGCTGGTATATGTTCAATCAGCGCCAGATGCTGACCTTTCAGACGGGACTGACGACGGACCAGCTTAATGTGCAGCCGTTTCTGTTTTTCGTGCCGGCGTTATCCATTTTTGCAATGGGATTGTTTTTCCTGCGGTTGTTCCCGTGGCTGCTGAAGGTGTTTAACTGGCTGGGCCGCAAGTTTTTGCCCGTTCCGCTTTATTTAACGCTTACCCAGCTATCGCGTTCTTCCAAAGGCTATTATCCTTTAATGATTTTGCTCGTACTGACTCTCGGGCTTGGTGTATATAACGCATCTGCCGCCCGTACGATTGATTTGAACTCGACGGAGCGCACGCTGTATAAATTCGGTACGGACGTCGTCATTAAGACGAATTGGGACGGAACGCCAGAGATCAAATATACCGGTGGAAATAATGGAAACGGCGGCGGCAATGGCGGCAGCGGTGGAAATGGCTCCGGCGGTGGCGGGTCGTCAGGCGGCGGCTCTGGTGGTGCTGGCGGAGGGTCCGGCGGCGGTGGAGGCGGTGCGCAGCAGCCTGTGCCTACGCGCATTTTGTACAGTGAACCGCCGTTTGAGCTGTTCCGCAAAATGGAAGGCGTTGAAGCAGCAGCACGCGTGCTGCAAACGAAAGGGAATATCGTCGTATCGGGGCGCTCCATCGGTCAGGGCACGGTGATGGGCATCGACAATGTCGATTTCTCCAAGGTAGCTTGGTTCCGCAATGACTTGTTCCCCACACATCCGTTTACGTATTTGAACTACCTAGGGATGTATGAGCAAGCGGCGCTTATTCCAACTGGAGTAGCGGAGAAATATCAGCTTAAACCGGGAGATACCATATCGGTTGGCTTTACGGATGGCAAGCTGGATTTTGTGGTCGTAGGCATCCTGCCTTATTGGCCGACGCAATATCCGGATCAATCGCCGTTCGTCATTACGAATCTCGATTACATTTACGATCAGCTTCCGATTATGCCTTATGAGGTGTGGCTCAAAATGAAGGATGGCGCCAAGGTTGCGCCGATTTTGGAGGAGCTGCAAAGGCAGGACATTGATGTGGCTACCATCAAGGATGTACGCAATGAACTGATTATCCAGTCCAAGCTTCCGACTCGAGGTGGCGTATTCGGCATTCTCAGTCTCGGCTTCCTCGTATCGGTCATCGTTACATTGACGGGGTATGTGCTGTATTGGTTCTTTAATCTTTCAGGACGGGTCGTGCAATTTGGCGTACTGCGGGCGATGGGGCTGTCACGCCGGCAGCTTACGGGCATGCTCATGCTGGAGCAGCTGTTTACAGCGGGGCTTTCCATCGGTCTAGGCGTTTTGATCGGCAAGCTGACGAGTCTGCTGTTCCTGCCATTCCTGCAAACGGCGGAAAATGCGACAGAAACGGTGCCGCCGTTCCGCGTCGTCTTCGAAGCGAAGGATACGAATCAGCTGTTTATCGTCGTCGCTTTCATGATGATTACTGGAGCGCTGCTGCTCTTCCTGCATATTCGCAGGCTGCGGGTGCATCAGGCGGTTAAAATGGGAGAGGAGCGCTAACAGCTATGATCGATTGCGAAGGCTTAGTCAAAATTTACAAAACGGATGATCTCGAGGTTGTCGCTTTGCAAGGTCTTAATCTTAAAGTAAACCCGGGCGAGCTAATGGCGATTATCGGGAACAGCGGAAGCGGGAAGTCGACGCTGCTCAATATTTTGGGCGGCCTCGACCACCCGTCTGCTGGTCAAGTCAGAGTAGGGCCATGGGATTTGCTGAAAATCAACCCGGACGATCTCGTGAAATACAAGCGGGAAACAGTCGGTTTTATATGGCAAAATAATGCCCGCAACCTGCTGCCATATTTAACGGCATTGGAAAATGTCGAAATGCCGATGATGCTTTCGGGCAAGGTCGACCGGGCCTATGCCAAGCAGCTGCTGGAATGGGTAGGGCTCAAGGAGCGAATGCACAACAAGCTCCATCAATTATCCGGCGGGGAGCAGCAGCGGGTCGCGATTGCCATTTCCTTGTGCAATCGTCCGCAGCTGCTGCTGGCGGATGAGCCGACGGGATCGGTAGATACCGCCACGTCGGATCTGATTATGAATATTTTTCGCAAGCTGAACCGGGAAATTGGCATTACGATTGTCATTGTTACCCACGATCTGTCACTTGCGGGCAAAGTGGACCGTGTCGTTGCGATTCGCGATGGCTTGACGAGTACCGAGTTCATTAAGCGCAATCCCAATATGAATACGGTTGGGGGTGAGGAAGAGCAAACAGGCAAAGGGCTTCAGGCTGTGCATGAAGCTTATGTCGTCGTAGACCGGGTGGGAAGACTCCAGGTGCCGAAGGAATATTTAACCGCACTAGGCATCACAGATAAAGCGACAATGGAGTTTGATGGTGAGCGAATCGTCATTTCGCCGCCTAAATCATTAGGGGGGTAATATAGGATGGAGAAACGGTTGTCTAATAGAAAAATGATTAAAAAGTGGGTTGTGGTCCCTGCGACACTGATGGTGGCGACATCAATTTTGGCAGCTTGTACCGGCGGTGCCCAAAGTACAGCGGAGAAGCATGTCCTTCGTATAGGTGTACTATATGGCGGAGCAGATAATGAACCGTACTTCCGTTCGCAATATACCGATACGTATGAAATGATGAACCCGGAGGTCGATTTTGAAATCGTAAGCGCGATTGACTACTCGGATATGCGCTTCCAGACTCCAGATGAGAATGGCAATATCGACCAGCCAGATCCATATGCGAAAATGAAAGAGATGCTGACAGGCGATAATCCTGTCGATGTTGTTGTATTGGATTACAGCATGCTGCGCCGTCTAGTGCAGGATAACTTGCTGAAGCAGCTTGATCCATTGATCAGCCAAAGCAAATTCGATTTGACGGATTATGTGCCGACTGTCATTGACGGCATTAAATCGGCAGGCGACAACAACATTTATGCGCTGACGCCAACGTTCAGCTCATCGGCTCTTTTTTACAATAAAAAGCTGTTTGAAGAAAATGGCGTAGAGCCGCCTACTGACAATATGACCTGGAAGGACGTTATGGACAAAGCTCGTCTTATGAGCAAGGGAGAGGGCGCTGACCGCAAATATGGCATGACCTTCAGCCGTTGGAACGGCGGCGATTTCAACTCCGATGTCCAAACGTACAGCTCGGCGCTTCAATTGAAAATGTGGGATGATAAAGGCGAGAAAATGCTGGTCAACACGCCGCAATGGGAAACTGTATGGAATACGATCGCAGGATTGTACAGAGAAGACATTGTGCCGGACCAAGACGATATTAACAAAATCAATGAAGAGTCGAACAAGGCTTCCGAGGACGGCAACTACGTGTACAACCCGACGCAAGGCGATTTGTTTGCGAGTGGCAAAGTAGCGATGACGATTGCTGATTACTATTATGTGAACGAGCTGAACTCTACGATGAACAATGCCTCCAAAATTAAAGGCTTCGAGGCGTTTGATTGGGATGTCGTCACTTATCCGACCCATGAGGAAGCACCAGGCATTGGCGGCAATATTTCCTTCAGCCAGCTGATGGGGATTAATAACAATGCTCAGAACCCCGAGGATGCTTGGAAATTCATTCAATTTACAAACAGCAAGGAATGGGCGGAAATGAAATCCCGCAGCACGTATGAGCTTGTAGCGCGCAAGGAGTTCCTAAAGCCTAAAAACGGCATGAATTACAACATTGACGCGTTTACTTCCCTTAAACCGATTCCGCCGCAAAGCGTGGATACCGAGCAGTTGTTCCGCGACAAGCCGGGCATTTGGGAAGCGCAAAATGCTTCTTATGAATTGTTCCAGAAGGTCATTAAAGGCGATATCACTTCGAAGGAAGCGCTCGCTGAGTGGGAAACGAAGGGTAATTCTATACTGGAGAAGCTTAAGAAACAGCCGGCCAAGACAGATTCCTCCAATGCGGCTGACGGTGGCAGCACGGATGATGCCAGCACGCAAGTAGAGGAAGAAGAAACAACAGCAACAGAAGTGCCAGCAGGCTAAAAAAAGAGCGTCCCGTATGAAGCCTGAAATGGCTCTGTGCGGGACGTTTGTTTTTGCAGGTGTAAAAGTCGATGGATTACTGTATTTGGCCTTTATTGGGTATTCTAAGGAGTGAGGAGGGATACCAATGAGGTGGATCTATTGGGTTCGATTATATGAGACAAAATTTCAGGCAGGCTGCCTGGTGCGGAGAATGGAAAATGATTGGTGGATCTACGGCTACGAATGTCCGCAGGAGGTCGAGGTTTTTCGCTCCAAGCGGGGACGTTACGGCGTGAGATTTTTGATTTAATTAAAAAGATTAAAAAAATGAAGAAAAATGCTTGACTTCACTATCTCATATATTGTATATTAATTGATGTCGCCATTTCAAATTGATGCGCTGTACGAATGGAATATATAGCCGCTTTCTATTAAATCGTCTTACTAGACGTTTTATGAGGGCCCTTAGCTCAGTTGGTTAGAGCGGTCGGCTCATAACCGATTGGTCGGGGGTTCGAGTCCCTCAGGGCCCACCATTGTACACCTCAATCTATTATGCCGGGGTGGCGGAATTGGCAGACGCACAGGACTTAAAATCCTGCGGTAGGTGACTACCGTACCGGTTCGATCCCGGTCCTCGGCATACAGAAAACACCTTGAGAAATCAAGGTGTTTTTCTTTTGTGTACTTATACAAAATTAGAGTGCTGTGCATTTTAAACTAAGGACACAGGATTAATTAATAAACCTCCTTTAGCTATCTGACTAAATCAGATGACCATAGGAGGTTTTTTCGTAGCTTATGACTTGAAAAGCGCCGATCAGGCAATCTTTTTTTGAGCCTGAATAATTTCTTTTACTAACTCCTCAGATAAACTGTCTTTGTCAGAATAGCGTGCAGCTTGGATAGCAGGTTTGCTCATTTCAAGACATGCGGGCTTCTCTTGAATTGCTTTGACTAATAGGTATATCAGAACGATTGGTGCTTTTTGATCCATCTATATACCTATTATTTTTACCTAAAAGCAGGAAAATAGTCGTAAGAGGTCGAAAGTGTATGCCTTGGAATTATTTGTGTCGCTTATTCTTTGAACATTAACCTATTCTTTTAAGAGGAATCTTCATACTTGGGGGATTGATCATTTATTTCAAGGTTACGGATCAACATATCATATAAGCTGGATAGATGGCGCAAAGCAGATCAAGGCAGGATGAGACGAACGAAAATATAGAAAAAACAAAGATAGAGGTACCTAATGATATATTTACTTGCTGGACTAATGTTAATGCTAGTCATACTTTCAAAATCACCCATTTTTAAAGGCTTTATTGGCGAAGTTTCTGTTCGTTCAAAGCTAAAAAAGCTTAATCCGAAAGAGTATATCATTCTAAATGATATCATGCTTAAGAAGGCGGATGGAAGAACATCGCAAGTTGACCATATAGTGATATCGAAATACGGTGTGTTCGTCATTGAGACTAAAAATTATACAGGTTGGATCGTAGGCAATGAGAAAGCGGAATATTGGACACAGGTGATCTATAAGCGTAAAGAGAAGCTATACAATCCAATACGTCAAAATTATGGACATATTAAAGCGATAGAAGCTGCGCTGGATGACACTACGATTCCAATTATCTCTATTATTGCCTTCAGTACACGGGCAGATTTAAAGCTGGAGCCGATGAGTGCGGAGGTAATCTACACCACCAAACTGGTGCCTACCATAACGAAATATAATGTTCCCGTGCTGACGGGCAGCCAGGTAAAGCGTATACACGATATATTATCAACAAGCACGGTTAACGACAGACAAGAGAGAAAGCAGCATGTGAAGGTTATTAAAGAGAATCTGAACGTAAACAGAGCAAAAACAACTAGTGGCATTTGTCCAAGGTGCGGGAATCAATTGATGAAGCGTAATGGGAAAAATGGTGCTTTTATTGGCTGCAATAGCTATCCAAGATGTAGATTTACCAGCAATGCATAAATATTTGGATTGTGAGGGGTAGTATGAACACTGTATGCAGCGAGCTTCATCATTTTGCTTGGCAATTACCCAGGTACAACTTCACCTTCGATAAAAAGCTAATTCCGCAAAACGGAATATACCTCCTATTTGAAAAAGGAGAGCGAGGTCACGGCAGTGATCGCATTGTTCGAATTGGGGCACATACTGGCGTAAATCAACTTCGTTCACGGCTCATGCAGCATTTTACGAATGAGAAGAAGGACAGAAGTATTTTTCGCAAAAACATTGGAAGATGCCTCTTGCATCAAGCGAATGACCCTTATCTTGCCGTATGGGAGCTCGATGCGACTTCATCAAAAAATAAAAGTAGTTATAGTCATCTCATTATGCCCGATTATCAGAAAGAAATTGAACAGCAGGTTAGCAGCTATATGCGCGAGAATTTTACTTTCACAGTGCTGGAAGTTCCAAGCAAGGAAGATCGGATTTATTTTGAATCGAGAATTGTTTCTACTGTGTCCTTATGCAAGGAGTGCTCTTGCTCCCAATCGTGGTTAGGGTTGTCTTCTCCAAAAGCTAAGATTAGAGAGAGTGGGCTTTGGCAAGTAAACGAGCTGTACAAGACAGGCTTGTCAGTGGAAGATTTTCAAAGATTGGTGGAAAGTACCTAATGGACAAACGTTTATGTATCATCCCTTGCGGTTCAGCAAAAATATGGGATAAGCAGCCAACTGCGGGACCTCAGAAAGCGAAGAATGTATATACGGGGGTATTCGCAGGAACTTGTCAAAGATATGCGGAGGCTTTTTTTGACCACTGGGTTATTTTGTCCGCTAAGCATGGATTTCTATTTCCTGATGAAATTATTGAGGAGAGCTACAATGTAACATTCACGAAGCCATCTGATGGAGTAATAGGTATAGATCAACTGAAAGAGCAAGCTAGAACTAAAGGACTCCTTGATTTCAAAGAAATAACCGTCTTGGGCGGGAAACATTATATAGATCGTGCCGTGAGGGTGTTTGAGCAGGGGAGCTCACTAGATTTTCCGCTTAGCGATTGTAAAGGTATGGGCTATATGCTCCAAAAGCTGACGAGTGCGCTTGGCTCTAATGTTACAATCCCAACAAATGAGAAGAAGAGCGTAACAGAAAAAGCAAATGATTCAGACAGAGTGATGGGTAAGTATGCCCCATTGTACCATTACATAAGAATTCAAACAGATGAAACAATCACCTTATCGCTTGAGCAGATTGAATCAATCTTGGGCTTCAAGCTACCAGCATCAGCATTCAAATATCGTGCTTGGTGGTCGAATGATAAGACCCATTCACATGCAAAAGCATGGTTATTTGCTGAATGGAAAGTGGATATTGTAAGTTTGCCATCTATTAACTTTAGAAAAATGGATAAATTATGAGGACTATAATGAATTTTGTTTGTTTTGACTATCTGGGCTAAGTATATAAATTGGGATATAACTCAACAGGAGTGGATACCAAATGAAAATTGAAATAGCTGAATCTCTAATGTTGTCTTGGTTAAGACATGCAAAAAACTGTCAAATGGTTCAACTAAACTGGAAGCCATCGGTTAGTTCATGGGAATTACACAACGAAAACACCATTGAGTCAGTAATGAAGAGTACTGATGCATACTTTAGCGAGAAGCATGGGTTGGACTTGTTTAAGAAGAACAGCTCAGTAGGTCAACTTCTTCAACAGGGAGAAATTGATGCTCTTGGTATCGAGATAAACAGTGGCGGCGTTCTGAGCATATACGCAATTGATGTAGCATTTCATGAAAATGGACTGAACTATGGCTCCAAGGAAGAGACTATCGCCAGAGTTATGAAGAAGATGGTTCGCACAGCTATGATTCTCCACGGGTTCTTTAACGTGATTAAAGGGGAAATCATCTTTGCCTCGCCTAAAGTTTATGGGATCATTAGCAACCCTTTGCAGGAGTATCTCCAGGAATTACAGCAGCTACTTCAAAGCTTAGGATTGAACTTTCATTTCTCGTTTATCTGCAATGAGGATTTCAAAAATAAGATTTATAACGTTGTGACAGCGCTATCCAGCACAGTTGCAGATACGTCGGAGTTATTCATGAGGGCGGTTCAGATGTCAAATATGTTTGCTGACGATACTGGTGTTGCGAAATTAGTTAAGGAACGTAAGCAAAGGGCAATAGGGAGCATTAATAAAACCAGAGAAACGGGATTTGATGAAATGAAAATTGGTATTCTCGTCAAATCCACCTTTGTTAGACTAAGTCATGATGAGCAAATTGATCCAGCTGAAGTTGAACGGCTTCAACAAGTTGATTATTCTAAAAAGACGTTTAATATCAATTACCCTGTATTGAAGGAATATGATGCTATAAAATCTCTTTCTAGCCAACGTACAGTTAATGGCTATCCACGATATTATGCTGACCTTTATTTTGTCCGAGAAAAACGGTATTTGTTATGCAACCATTGGGTTGAGGAACAAAGTAGAAGCTACTTTGAGTCATGGTTAAACAGAGTAGGGACGAGGCAGCATTCACACCTAGAGTAATCCTCCTAGATGCTTCATCGGTGTGGTAACTGTAGTCCTAAAAAAAAGAGAAAGCGCCATTTGTAGCAATTTTCAGAGTTTCGAGATTTTAATTACTGGCATCCTTGCTGGACAAGCTGCTCGTGATGTCGGGGCTAATTTTCTACGTACTGTCGGTCTATCCTATCGCAAATGGCTATGATTTATGGCTAATGCCTACCGATTCGGGTGGGAGAACTACTTCTAAAACTATTGTTAAAATGATAGTTTCAGAACTATAAGTAATCGTTAATAGAGCTTCCCAAAGAGGAGCTAAAGGAGGAAAAGGCAATGACTCAGTATAGTCGAGCGGCGTTTATCGAGACATTAGCGCCTCATGTTTTGCGAGCTCGGCGGGAGGGATCGCCGATGCTGCCATCGGTGAGACTCGCTCAAAATATTTTGGAAACTGGCTGCAAAATTCACGATTGGAATAATCTTGGCGGCATTAAAGTCGGTAAAGGTAAGCCTAACGCCTACTGGCGTGGGAAGGCGGTCAATAAAGGAACATGGGAGGAGTACAACGGTAAGACGGTCAATATCACGGCTGCATTTAGGGCATATGATACCCTGTATGATTTTTACAAGGATCAAGATCTATTGTTTGGCCTCAGTCGTTACGCCCGTGTAAGGGCAGCTCAAACACCGGAGGAGCAAGCAGCAGCGCTGTGTGCCTGTGGATATGCGACTGACTCGGCTTATGCAAGCAAGCTGCTGGCAATTATTAAAGCGAATGACCTTAAAAAATATGATGTTGTTGAGGCAGATGCACATGAACATGCACATAAAGATGCACATACAGATGTAGAGGCAAATGCAGTAGCAGATGAACAAGAAATGAAGCTATCTGTGGCTCAGAAGAAAATGCTAGTAGCGGCGCTGCAATCCCTATTTGATCAAAAGGTAATTACAGACAAGACATGGATTGAGAAGGCGCAAAAAGGAACGCTTACCCTGTGGGAGTTGACCTGGCTAAATACGATTATACTCGCACGTAAATAAGTGAAAGCCCTACCGACCCAATAGTTAGTGAAGACGCAGGTGGAATTCCGTTTGTATTGCCACTTACCTCAGATGCAGAGAATATAACTCGAATAGCGGATATGTTTGACGGCTTTCTTTTTACAGGCGGGCACGATATTAATCCTGAAATTTATGGGGAGCAGATAGAGGCTGTTTGCGGAGAGCTGTGTCAGGAGCGAGATGTGATGGAGAGCGCCTTATTCAAACAAGTGATAGATTTGGATAAACCAGCATTCGGAATCTGCCGTGGATTACAGCTGTTTAACGCCTTGCTAGGAGGCATGTTGTATCAAGATATTCCGACTCAATTCAAGCCGGAGAGCAGCATTAAACATAAACAAGCTCCTCCATATTCTGAACCTATTTATCATGTGTACATAGAAAAGGAGAACCCCTGCACCGAATCATCGAAACGGAGAACCTTAAAATCAATAGCTACCATCATCAGGGGATTAAGGAGCTGTCCAAGCAACTAATTTCTGTGGCAAAGGCTGAGGATGGTTTAATAGAAGCGGTTATGATGCCTGAGAAAAAGCTTGTTTTAGCCGTTCAGTGACATCCAGAGTGTAGCTAAAAATCGGATATACATAACTTTAGGCTATTTGAGGAATTTGTAAAATCGTGTTAGAGGTTAAACTACAGTGTATGGATTAGCGCAGACATTGAGTCACATGCTACAATTGGGATAAACAATATGGAGCTATAACATCTATCAGTAGCTATATCTATTAAAGGAGGCAAGCGCTTTGAATTCAATATTGTTTATAGCGGGTTGGGCTATAGTTGGCATTTGTATTGGTGGTTTAATTGTGTTTATAAAATCCATGCCTAAGAAAAAATAAGCACGTCATGTTAATCTCGCCGCTTCAGCTGAAGCGGTTTTTCTTTTGCTAACTTTATGTATTTTATTCCCCTTGGTTCCCCCACTCGGCTATACCGTCCTTTTAAAAATTTATCATCAAGGATCTGAACTACTCTACTTAGTTGAAAATATGGACTGCTCAAATGCATAGTTTTTGGATGTACTCATTCAATCCAATGACTGATATACTTACGAAAATTCAGCATTTGAGGAGTGGCCTGAGAATGAATGGAGTTCGTTACAAAATAAGAGAAGTGTTGGACAGTGACCAAATAGATGCCTTTTTGCATAAAGCGCGAATTGGGAATCTGGGCATGGTTGATGGTCAGCTGCCATATGTGGTTCCGCTTAATTTTGTTTGGGCAAAGGGGAAGCTTTATTTTCATGGAGCCGCAGGCGGGAGGCGCAATCAGGTGATGAGTGCGAATTCCGAGGTCTGTTTTACGGTTTGCGAGGAATATGGAACTATTACCGATCCCGTACCTGCTAAGACGGACACGGCATATATGAGTGTTATGATTTTTGGAAAGGCCGAGCTTATTGATGATCTGGACGAGGCTACCTACATGCTGCAAGAAATGCTTCATAAATATGTGCCTGGCTACTATAATCGTCCGTTGTCCAAGCAGCATGTAGACAAATATAGGTCTGCTATTTTCCAATCACCTGTTCAAGTCTACCGGGTTGATCCTTATCATATTACGGCGAAAGCCAATCCAATCGAGGAAGAAAAAATGTACAAATAAGAAAAATGAGGTTGTTAACATGTTAAAGAGAGTGCAAATGAACCCAACATCATCTTCGCTGCGCGGCCGTGATTGGATATCGCCCACTATAGCTGCGTTAATTTCTGTCATTGTCAACTATGGGGGGACATTTATTCTCGTATTTCAAGCGGCAAAGGTCGCGGGTCTGAGTCCCGAAATGACCGCTTCATGGATATTGTCAATTTCCGTAGGCGTGGGGATAACGGGTATATGGCTAAGCTATCGCTATCGTGAACCGATCATTACAGCTTGGTCAACACCAGGTGTGGCTTTTCTTGTGTCGGTATTAGCGATAACTCCCTATGAGGAAGCGATAGGTGCTTATATGATCTCCGCTTTAGGATTTATTGTTCTAGGACTGTCGGGAATGTTCGAAAGGTTCGTCCGGCTTATTCCTCCGGGCATTGCTTCTGGACTGCTAGCAGGTATTTTACTACAGTTTGGTATATCGGCCTTTGGCGGAGCGAAAGCTGATCCTTTGCTGGTCATTGTCTTGTTTGCTGTTTATGTACTATTAAAAAGGTATACGTCCCGTTATGCTATCGTCGGCATTTTAGTTATTGGACTTATTTATTTGATCAGCTTGGGAAAAGTAGATTTCAGCACGATCAAATTAGCTATCGCTTCACCGGTATTCATCGTTCCTGCGTTTTCACTGCATGCTTTATTAGGTGTTGCCTTGCCGTTATTCATTATTACATTGACGGGACAATATATGCCTGGGATGCTAGTCTTGCGAAATGATGGGTTTAAGACGAGTGCGAATCCGATTTTGCTCGTAACGGGCTTGGGCTCGCTTGTAGCAGCGCCATTTGGCTCGCATGCTTTCAATGTAGCAGCTATTACTGCGGCGATTTGTACAGGGAAGGATGCGCACGAGGATTCAACAAAACGTTACATTGCGGGTATTGTCTGCGGCATTTTTTATATAGTTGTTGGGATATTTGGTGTTACGCTGGCTGCTCTGTTTCTAATTCTTCCAGCTACCTTCATCGCGACGTTAGCGGGGCTCGCCTTGCTCGGGACAATTGGCAGCAGCCTTGCGGGCGCTTTAACGGAGCCCAAGGGTCGTGAGACCGCGCTCATTACTTTTTTGGCAACGGCAGCAAATGTTACATTGCTTGGTGTTGGCGGTGCATTCTGGGGTCTGGTTGCAGGCTTGGCCGCACATCTTTTGATCCATGGACAATTTCGCCGCAAACCTAATAAGGCGAGTGGCATACAGCAAGGCGAACAAAAATAATAAGCAGCATGTAATAGGAATATAGGTACAAATGGGCAGAAAGGGCTGGGGTTGCTTTAGCTTAGCCGGAGCTGCTTAAATTATAAAAGCAGCTCCGCAAGACGCTGAATGCCCGTCTCTATTGCTAACTCGTCTACTTTAGCAAAGCCGAGCACCCATCCCTTTCGATCACTTTCCAAACCATAATTGCTAAGTGGATAAACACGTATGCCTTTTTCGAGCGCTTGGTTTGTAGCAGATTGTTCATCAAATGAGTTTTCCGCTTCAAGAAGCATATGCAAGCCCGTCTCTACACCGCTAAGTTTAAACCGTGCACTTAGACCGGTCGCGATGATAGCCTTTGTCATGGCTTCGTGTCTGCGCCGATATACATTTCTGACCCTTCTCATATGGCGCATGAAATGCCCGTGCTCGATAAAATGGGCAAGCGTCAATTGCTCCATAATCGGAAGATGGCGATAGGTTAATTCATGGACATGGGCAAGCTGGCGAATGGCCTCTGTTGGGCCAACAATGGCGGATATTCGAATGCCAGGAGCGACCATTTTGGAAAAACTCATCATATACAGCGTGCTCTGAGGCTGCTGGCTAAACAAGGTTGGGAGTGGGTCGCCGCGATATCGAAACTCGCTATCGTAGTCGTCCTCAACGATCCAAAACTGATGTTGAGCCGCCATATGCAGCAATTGCTGTCTGCGAGGCTCCGACGTAATCACCCCAACTGCACACTGATGTGAAGGAGTAACATAAACAAGCTTTGTTTGAGCGGGAATACGATCTGCTTGTATTCCGTAATCGTCGACAGGGATGGGAAGTACATTCATGTGCCGATATTTCATCGCCATCCATGAAGCAGGAAAGCCCGGATCCTCTACGCAAACGGTTTCTCCTTCATTTAACAGAGCTTGGGCAATTAAATCCAGACTATGCTGTGCGCCCGAGGTTAATATGATTTGATCAATATGGACGTGGACGCCTCGCTCAAGTGACAAATAACGTTGAATCTGCTCGCGCAGCGGCACGAAGCCATAGGGGTTGCCGTAAGCCCAGCTGGCTAAATCTGTTTTTTTGGAGGCTTGTAAAAAAGAGTGTCTCCAGTTTGTTTGAAAATGTTGATCCAAATAAGGCTCGTGCGGGCTAAAGTCGATCTCCACATTTCTATTTTCCTTGCCTCTGAACCAATGCTGCAACTGGCTGACTGCATCGTTTAATAAAGGCAGCTCAGGGGTAACAGGTCCCCCAGTTATAACTTCCTCCATAGAACGGCTTTTCTGGCTCCAGTCGCTAACTCGTGTTCCTCCGCGCCTGGAAGTAACCGTATAGCCTCGACTGAATAATTCCTCATACACAATCTGTATAGTTGAACGAGAGACACCGACGAGCAGGGCGAGCTCACGAGTAGGCAGCAGCAATTCGCCGGGAGGCCAATTTCCGCTCGTAATATTATGTATCGCTTGATCAAGCAGCTGCTGCCAGATGGGACGTGCGTCGTCACGGTTAACTTTGAGCATCTATTTCACCTCTAGTTGTGGTTTCGTCAATAATAGGGCTTGTTCTGTTCATGAATGGGAGCTCTTACTGTAACTTTAAACAAAATAAAGAAATATATCTATATTTATTCATTGCAGGCTCGACGAAAGGTTATAGGCTCTAATCAAAATAATGGATATAATCAAGCGTATAGAACTGTGCCAATGACGGTGATTGTGACCATTCTATTAGCTGCCCTTGCATCTAGGGATTTGACAAAAGGCACCTTAATTGGAGCAATAAAGGGATAAGGGAGTGGGAAGTCGAAGAATAGGTATAAGGAGGGCAAAATATTGGACGTATAAGAAGTCATGGACACGGTTATATTTGATGCTTGCAGCGCTCGAAAACAATCAGCCGCATACAAAAAATAGATAGGGGATATGAACAATGGCAATGATGCAGGTTCATTTTTATTCAAAGTCGATGAGAAGAGAAGTTACCTTTAATGCACTGATTCCATTAGACAAGTTTGAAATGCCGGGACAAGCGGCAGCGGAGAAAAAACCGATGAAGGCACTCTATTTATTAAATGGTTATACGGGAAGCTTCACGGACTGGATTAGCTACACAAGAATTAGGGAGCTTTCCAATAACCACCAAATCGCGGTGTTCATGCCATCCGGAGAAAATCATTTTTATGTGGACGACCCAGGCAAAGGTGAATTATTCGGAGAATATGTCGGCAATGAATTGGTTGCGTTTACAAGGGAAATGTTCCCTTTGTCAGCAAGAAGAGAGGATACCTTTATTGGCGGTTTATCCATGGGCGGCTACGGTGCGATCCGTAATGGCTTGAAGTATGCCGGGAATTTCAGCAAAATTATGGCGTTCTCCTCTGCCATTTTACCCTATCAAATTGCGGGAGCTGCTGAGGATTATCGGGATGGAGTAGCGGATTACAACTATTTTACACGGGTATTCGGCGACTTAAATCAACTGCTAGGGAGCGATAAAGATCCGGAAGCGCTGATTTTAAACCTAAAACGGAGCAACGAGGAGATTCCTCGTATTTATATGGCTTGCGGTACCGAGGATTTTCTACTCGACGTCAATCAGAAGTTCCATAACTTTCTGGTTGCCGAAAATGTTGAAGTCTCGTATACCGAAAGCCCCGGTGCCCATACATGGGACTTTTGGAATGATTACCTCGAAAAAGCGATCCTTTGGGCGCTGGATGATGAAAAATAACGGTTCTATTTGTTTTCGTCATGCGAGCGTCGATACTCACTCGGCGAGGCACCATGCCAGCGCTTGAACTGCCGGCTAAAATGCGAAATATCACGGTAGCCGAGAATGGCGGAAATTTGGCTGATTGACATTTGCGGATCATGAAGCAGCATCTTCGCCTCATGCAGCATCTCGTTAGAGAGAAACACGCGCGGCGATATTTCAAAAACCTTCCTAAACACGCGGTTGCAGTGGGAGACACTAATGCCAAGCTCAGCCGCAATGTCGTCAATACCGTAATGCTGGCTGACTGCAGCAGCATCCTGCTTGAATTGCTGGTAGATAAGACCCTGCAGCTTGTCGCGAATTTGATGAGCCAGTTGGACCTTCTCATAGGAGACGGAGGAGTGGAGGTCGGCCTCCGCAGAAAGGGCTTCCCAAAGCTGGCCGAACAGCTCAAACACAGCGGATTGAAGCCGCATCCGTTCCGTAAGCTTGACTGTGGAATGCTCAGCGAGCTGGCTCGACATTTCAATAACCTTGTTGAGAGCGGGCCTTAATTGCTGGACGACATGGCTATCGGTATCAAACAGAACAGAATCGAGCCGACTTAATAAGGATAAAAACATCCGATCATCAATGTCAAAATGCAGGCAAAAATATGTGAACGGTTTGCCATTCCCGCTTTTGCTGGAGTGGGAGGCGCCTGGCTGAAGGAACATGAGAGCCCCAGCCTGCTGGAAATAAGGACGGTCATTGACGATAAACAATTGCTCGCCCTCAAGCACGTAATTGATTTCATATTGGGGATGGGTATGCACCGGATAGTCCCATTGTCCGCTTACTTTGCGCAAATGCATGCCAAACAGGTTTATCGTTGTTTTGACATCGGGGACAATCGCTTCGCTAATGAATTGCCCCAGTTTAGGCGCTATAAAATTGGCTGCCATCCTGTAACGCCTCCGTTCCATTTCTCACAAATTTCCATGTCATGCTTCATTATGAGTATAGCGTATTTAGCCCGATTTGGGTAAATAATTGCTCGATTTGACAATGGCTTCGGCTTAACCTGACGTGCTAGGATGAAAATAAATCCTGCAAACGCTTTATTTTAATTTTAGTTAGCGATTAGGAAGGGGTAGCAGCATTGGCTAATCACAATAAGACGAGGTGCAAAAAAGATGAATGAGAATGCGAGTAAGCATAAGTCAGCGGAAAGCGGCTATCGTGCTTGGCTCAGCTATAACAAGGCTTTGCCAGGTGCGCAATTGGAGAAGAATCGCCAGTGGGGCGGCGCAATCGTTTCCTTGGAAGAACAGGAAACGATTCAGGCTGCGGCGGCTGAATTAAAGCTTGGTCTGGAAGCTATGCTGGGTCATTCCGTGTCAGCCTCTGCCGAGCAGGGGCAGCGTTATATCACGCTCGGAACGTTTGCTGCCTTAAATGTGCGCTATCAAGGCTTGTTTAGCGAAAAAGATATTCGGGCCGCAAAAGCGGAAGGGTTCGTTATTCGCACGAGCCATGCACATTCCTGTCTAGCAATCGGTGCTGCATCGCCAGCAGGTGTGCTTTATGGCGTATTTCATTTGCTGAGGCTTATAGGTACAGGCGCGGCAATTGATGAGCTTGATCTCGTCAGCGCTCCGGTAAACGGACTGCGGATGATTAATCATTGGGATAATTTCGACGGCAGCATTGAGCGTGGTTATGCCGGAAATTCTTTTTTGTATACAAATAATCGTTTTACGAAGGATCAGGAGCGGCTGCGCGATTACGCCAGAATGATGGCTTCGGTTGGCATTAATGCGATTGTGATTAACAATGTCAACGTTCATCAGGAGGAGACGCTGTTTATTACGTCCACCTACCTGCCGCAAGTGGCGAAGCTTGCTGCTATTTTTCGCGTTTATGGTATTCGTCTGTACCTCAGCATCAATTTCGCGAGTCCGATTCAAATCGGCGGGCTGGTGACGGCCGATCCGCTGGATCAGAAGGTGCAAGCCTGGTGGAGCAATAAAGCTTCAGAAATATACGCAGCCATACCGGATTTTGGCGGTTTTCTGGTCAAAGCCGATTCTGAAAATCGTCCGGGTCCCTTTACGTATGACCGCGACCATGCAGAGGGAGCCAATATGCTGGCGCAGGCGCTGGAGCCGCATGGCGGCATCGTCATTTGGCGCTGCTTTGTTTACAACTGCAAGCAGGATTGGCGCGACCGCACGACCGACCGCGCACGGGCGGCGTATGACCATTTTAAACCGCTAGACGGCAGATTTAACGATAATGTCGTGCTGCAAATTAAGAACGGACCGCTTGATTTTCAGGTAAGAGAGCCTGTATCGCCGCTATTTGGCGCGCTTGAACATACGAATCAGCTCATTGAATTTCAAATTACGCAGGAGTATACAGGGCAGCAGCGTCATCTGTGCTATCTTGTTCCTCAATGGAAGGAAATTTTGGAGTTTAATACATATGCGGAGGGTAAGCAGGCTCCGGTCAAGCGTATAGTGGACGGCTCCTTGTGGGGCAATTCGATAAACGGGATGGCAGCCGTCACTAATGTAGGAGCAGACTCCAACTGGAGCGGGCATTTGCTGGCTCAAGCTAATTTGTATGGCTACGGCAGACTGGCATGGAACCCGGAGTTAACCTCTGAACAAATTGCGAGTGAGTGGATACAGCTTACCCTAACTTTGGATACAGCTGTTCATGATGTCGCTCTCGGATTGCTGATGGATTCGTGGAGCATTTATGAATCGTATACCGCACCGCTTGGCATTGGCTGGATGGTCAATCCAGACCATCATTACGGTCCTAACGTCGATGGTTATGAATATTCGCCGTGGGGAACGTATCATTTTGCAGATAACAACGGATTAGGCGTTGACCGCACGGTGCAGACCGGAACCGGATACAGTGCGCAATATATGGGGACAAATGCGGAAGTGTATAATTCGCTGGAGCATTGTCCGGATGAGCTGCTGCTCTTTTTTCATCATGTTCCGTATACCCATGTCCTTCATTCTGGAAAGACGGTCATTCAGCATATATATGATACTCATTTTGAAGGGGTGGAGCGGGCGGCACAATTGCTTGCAGCTTGGAGCACTCTGAAGGGGCAGTTAGAGGAAGGGCTGTACTTGCAGGTTGAGGAGCGCTTGCGGGAGCAGGCTCGCCATGCGGAGGAATGGCGGGATCAAATCAATACGTACTTCTTGCGCAAAAGCGGCATAGAGGATGAGCATCACCGCAAAATCTATTAAGCGAAATGCTCGGTTGCAAAAGAAAGGAATGTGCACGGCATTTTCCATTAAGCTAATTTTGCAAGAAAGGTAGCTGCGATGAACATTACCATTGGACATGTGATTAAAGATTTGAAAGCAGACCTGGAGCTCCCTGATTCTACCGTTGATAGATTGCTCTTTGGGCATGAGCATACCGTGGTCAAAGGGATTGTTACAGCCTTTACAGCCTCGCAATCTATTATTGAGCGGGCATCCGCTTTGGGCGCCAATTTTATCATATCGCACGAGGGGATTTATTATAAACACCGTGAGCCGAGTGACTGGCTTCGCAACGATGCTGTAGTTGAGGTCAAAGCGGCTGCTATTGAACAAGCAGATGTCGGCATTTTTCGCCTTCATGATTATATTCATCGCTACCAGCCTGACCCTATCGAGGTCGGTTTGCTGCGTAAGCTCGGTTGGGTCGCTTCTGAAATGCACGCAGTAGGTGCCATTGTGGACATCCCGGCCATGCAGCTGATAGAGGTAGCCGAATATTTGAAGAGCAGACTGCACATTCCCTATGTGCGGGCAGCAGGGGAACCGACGATGCTGTGCGAGCGTGTCGGGGTTCTCGTAGGGTACAGAGGGGGCGGAAGCTCGGCGATTCCCTTGCTCCAGCAAGAAAATGTGGATTTGATTATAGCAGGCGAAGGACCTGAGTGGGAAACGCCGGAGTATATAAAGGATGCGCTGCACCAAGGGCGCAGCAAAGCTTTAATTATGCTCGGGCATGCCGAGAGCGAAGCGCCGGGGATGGAATATTTAGCAGAAAGGCTAGCGGAGAAATATCCGATGCTTCCTGTTCATTTTTTGGCAGATGAACCTGTATTCCGAGTGTTCTAAATAGGAAAGGATGTTTAAAGCATCGAATAGATATCGTGAAAACGGCATCTATTCGATGCTTTTTTGTTTAATCACAACAACTGAATTTTACATTTCATGGAACGATTATTTATTTTTCTAAATTATCAGGACATGTCCCTAGTTTTCTGGCAAGCTCATCTTTCCCTGTCAGCACCTCGGTCATAATGCCTGCTCCAATTCGAAATCCGTAAGTAAGGGTTTTTAAGAGGGAGATCAGCAGTTGAAGCGTTATACAGATCTGCTATGAAAAGTGTTTTAGAGAAAAATGAAGGCTGGTCATCGCAAGATATCGACGATCACACCGCATGGTCAATGATTCATTACGACAAAAGTCTGCTGCAATTTTTATCTACAGATGATCATATTGAAAGCATTCAGGCATTTTTCATAGAGCGATTGAAGGAGCTGTACAAGCTAAAGCAGCAAACTCCGGAATTGGAGTGGAAATCCAAGGGCAGCGGTGCTGCTGGCTAACGGAAAATACGGAACATACCCGTGTATTTATACCGACTTCATCATAATTGCCGCGCCATGGGACAAATCTGGCTGGAGCCTAAGCTCATTTTTTAATGGAAGCGAGGTAATTAAGTGAATTTCTGCCAGTCGATGCTGCTTAGCCAGCCGAAGCACGACGGTGTGATTTTTGCCCAAAACGAACGTGCATTGCTGACCGTCCCTTGAAAATTCGGCTCCCGTAAAAATAAGCTTATAGCTTTCAATCCAGTTTTCCAGATCGGGGACATCAATAACGAGCCTATCTATGCCTAGCGCGCCATTGCTATGGCTGATTTCTTGCTCTGTACACGCCAGCTCTGGATCATATGCACTCATTAGAAATGGCAAACGAGGCTCCTCGGGAACGGCCAGCCACCACGTTTGCTTGCGTCCATCAGGCAAGGTTTTACTCTTGTTGATCGTTTTTCCGAGCTTGGCGCCAGCCTGACTGATTTCCCGCACATTCGCCTCGGCCTGCTCTAGCTGAACGCTATCCAGTGCGTAATCATTTAAGCCTTCCTCACTGTTCAAGTAATGGAGGAAACGATTGACCATGGCTGGATGGAGTGGACGAAGCAGTTGAAAAACAGCTCGAAGCAGCCGATCTGGAAGATGGAAGGGCTTCGGATTGAACAGCTCAAGAAAAGAGCCATCCTGCAAATAAATGAGTGCATTATATGCTTTGGAAGGAGCAGTGCGGTAGGTTACGGTGAAACCGAGCTGTTGAAAGCTTTGCACAGCCTGCTTTAGCTGCTTTGTTTTGATTAAGACATGTCCGATCGCGAAGCGGTTCATGTTGCTTCCTCCTCTGATGTATTTTTCCTTAAAATCGTACTCCATCCCGCATATAAAAACGGAATCAGCAGCTGCATATATTCCAGCGCTTCCTCACGGCTCATTTGCGAAGCTACGATTTCCAGCACCTGCTTATAGCTTTGCTTAACAAGAATAGCTAGATGGCGAGGCAGCGGGGTTTGCGCCAGCAGGTTCATTTGCACCATTTTTTCAAGGTAGGCTTGGGTAGAGGCAAGGTCATGCTCGATTAAGGAATCCATATAATTTTCCCACGCAGAGCCCGCTGAACGATTGATTAATAAATCAAACACCTCAAATCGGCTGAAAATGAAGTCGACGACTTGAAGCAAGCCATCGCTAGACTCGGCTAATTCCTCAATTTTGTTGTTTTGCTCCAGCATCTTTAATTGGAAGCGCGCCAGCTTCTCGAAATGCTGCATGATCTCGTCGGCAGTCGGACCAACTAAAGCGGCGAACAGTGCATTTTTATCGTGAAAATAACGGTAGATGGCTCCCGTAGTCATTCCCGCCTTCTGAGCGATTGTACGCATATTTGCCCCTGCATAACCCATTTCCATAAACTCTGCTTTGGCATAGGCGAGCAGCCGTTTTTCGGTTTTTTCTGCTTTGCTTTCAGTCATCGCGTTTACCTCCAAAATAAAATAACAATGTTATTTTATCATGCGTGAATGCTTTTGACGATGCAGGATTGTGATACTAATCCGTTTTTATATCGGCTTGGGAGGCGGCAAAGATTTAAACGTGAAACAAACGTTAAATGAAGGCTTGAGATTGCCATAGCACCATGAATTATGTTAAATTAGAATAACTAACGTAAAGGGAGGTGAGGTAGGTGAATCACGAATGGGTCAATAACCGAATTAGCCAGCTGCCGATTGCTATGGCTGGCATTATGCATGCATTTTCCGCGAACGGGATCAGTCTGTCCATTTTTAATCATACGGATATACCATTCGCGAGAAGACGCCTACCTTAACCACAACGGATTGCTTTGCTATTCGAAGGGTCGCGGGCTTGTTGCTGCGGCTCTTTTTTGATTTTTAGGAAAGCATATGATGTTTCTATCGGTCAAAAGACAGCGACAGCCGGATCACCTTGTGTTTACAAGCTAGGGTCTTCCTCATCAATTAGGAGGATCTTCAAATGATCATTGTAAATATACAACAAATAAAAAAATACCACGCGGCAAATCTGGTGCTTGATGGTTTAACGCTTCAGCTTCAGGAGGGAGAGAAGGTAGGGCTCATTGGCCGAAACGGCAGTGGAAAATCGACGCTGCTGCGGCTGATTGCCGGACATGAGCAGGTTGACGATGGCATGCTGACTGTGAAAAGAGATTTGCTAATCGGCTACTTGCCGCAAATTCCAGCGGCGTTTGATTCGCTTACCGTCTATGAGGTGATGGCTTACGGCTTTCGCGAGCTGACGGCCTGCAGGCAGGAAATGTCGGAGCTTGAGCGCGAGATGGCAGGGGAAGAAGCGGCAAATGACGCTGTGAAGATGGAGAGGCTGCTGAACATGTACGCTGCTGCACAGGAAAAATTCGAGCAAGGCGGCGGCTACGACATGGATACGGCGATTGATCAAGTAGCCAGCGGCCTGCGCATTGACCGAAATTACGATCAGCGGAGCTTCGGCAGCTTGTCGGGCGGGGAGAAAACCCGGATTGTTCTAGCTTCACAGCTCGTTGTACGTCCAGCCTTGCTGCTGTTGGATGAGCCGACAAATCATCTCGATCTTAAAGGAATTGAATGGCTGGAGCAGTTCATTCAGCACTATGAGGGCGCTTGTGTAATCGTATCGCATGATCGTTATTTTCTTGATGCCGTCGGCACAAAAATGATTGAGCTGGAGGATGGCGAAGCCCATACCTATCACAGCAACTATAGCGGTTATCTGAAAGAGAAGGAGGAGCGGCTGCTCCAGCAATTCGCCGAGTTTCAGGAACAGCAGAAGGTCATTCGAAAAATGAAAGAAACGATTCGCCAGCTGGAAGAATGGGGGCGCGTTGGCGGCAATGAGAAGTTTTTCAAGCGTGCAGCGTCGATCCGCAAAGCGCTGGAGCGGATGGAAACGGTTAAGCGCCCGATTTTGGAGCGGAATACAGCTGAATTTGAGCTGATGCCGCTTGACCGCTCTGGTCGTCATGTCATCTCGTTTGAAGGCTTGACGAAGCAGTTCGGGGAACGAATGATTTTACGGGAGGCAGAGGGCAGTCTGCTATATGGCGAGAAAGTCGTGCTGCTTGGCGATAACGGCTCCGGAAAAACGACGCTGTTCAAGCTGCTGCTAGGCGAGTTGCAACCTGACAGTGGGCAAGTGGAGCAGGGCACACGTTTGGAAATCGGATATTTGGCGCAGCAGGAGCCGTTAAAGGACAATAAGCAAACCGTGCTGGAGTATTTCCGTCTGGAGGGCGGCTTGGAGGAAGGCGAAGCACGAAATGTGCTAGCTAAATATTTATTTTATGGGACGGACGTATTCAAGCCGCTCGCGGCGCTTTCCGGTGGAGAGTGGTCACGGCTGCGGCTCGCACTGCTTGTAAGACGCAAGCCCAATCTGCTGCTGCTCGATGAGCCGACCAACCATTTGGATGTGGCATCACGCGAGGCGCTGGAGGAGGCGCTGGAGGAATTTCCGGGCACGGTGCTTGCGATTTCGCATGACCGCTATTTCATCAATCGCTTGGCGAAGCGGGTATGGGAGCTGGGACACGGAAAGGTCGCTGCTTATATAGGCAACTATGACGATTTTAAGGCGAAGCGAGAGGAGCGGATTCAAGCTAACTCAACTGGAAAAGGAATGCAAGAAGCAGCAAGTGGTGCACGCAACGAGAAGAAGCGCTCGAATAGAAGTACGGCTGCTGCTGAAGCGCCCGCTACTAAGCAGAAAACACGGCGGGAAAATGCAGCAGCCCATTCGAGTACGTTAAAGTACAAGACAAAGCTTGAGCATGTCGAGCAGGATATTGCAAAGCTTGAGGCCGAAATTGCAATAGCAGATGCAGAGCTGGAACAAATCGAGCGGATGGGGGAAACGGCAAATCTTGAGCAGAAATGGACGGAGCGGGAAGAGCTGCAAGCAAGGCTGGATCAGCGTTTGGAACAGTGGCTGGAGCTGTCAAGCTAACGCCCACTCATCCTATTTGCAAAAAAAATTGTCACCAATTGCGCCCAAAATAATACGCTATATAGACAAATGACTATATCAAACGGAGGTATTATGATGGATCGTGCATTTTTTCCTGGTGGTGGCTTTGGCGGCGGGTTCGGTCGTCCTTTCTTTCGTCCGTTCCCGCATCCCTTTTTTCCTAACCGTGTGTTGTTCCCATTTTTCTTCTTCTCACCCTTTTTGTTTCCTTTTATTAGAGAAGGCAGCTCGGACGATATGATTTATGCTCAGCATCAGGCTCAGCAGGGTGAGACGCTGGCGGCAGTTTGTCACAAATATAATATTCCTCATGCGATAATGGAGGAAGCCAATCCTCATATTAACCCGGCTCAGCTGAATGCTGGAGAAATGGTATACATTCCGCGAATTTCTAATATGATGTGTCAAAAGACATATTCCGAGATGCCGGTTGGCAGCCAGCAAGCTCAGCCCATGATGTATCACGGGCAGCATTCTTAATCTTTTCATTTGCAAATGAGAATAAGCCGCCGATCACTTTGATTTGGCGGCTTATTTCTTTTATCTGTAAATATTCAGTTGCTAAATGCATAATCTGCTGAAAAGTCATGCTTACATAGAGTGTTATTATTAAAGGAATTAGTGTAAACTAGATAATAGATTAAACTAAATTTAATATTAAAGGAGCTTGTTTTATGGATACGATTCATTCGTCGCAGCTGTTACTGCCGAAAGTTTTTCGGGTTTTATTTCTTTCCCTGATTGTATCGCTTGTCGGCTTCTTGGTCGGTCAAGTTGTACCGCCTGTGCTAGCTATGCCGCTGTACATTGTGGAAATTGGTCTGCTGATTGCATTGCTCTTTTTACGGAAAAAGAAATCAATCGGCTACACGCTGATGTACAGCTTTATGTTCGTCTCCGGCTTGACGATGTATTTCGTCATTGTTAGCTACATTAGCCTTCTTGGCGCTTCGCTGGTGCTGCAAGGCCTTGGCGTTGCAATTCTCGCCTTTGGCGGCACCGCGCTTTATGCGATTAAGTCGAAGCAGGATTTTTCATTCCTCGGCGGCTTCTTGTTCGCTTCAACTATTGTGCTTGTACTCATGACGCTCGTTGGCTTATTCCTTCCGTTCTCGGGCACGACAGAGCTAATGGTATCCGGCTTCGGCATTTTGATTTTCATCGGTTGGACGTTGTTTGACTTCTCGCGTCTTACTCGCCAAGGCTTTAGCGATGAGGACATTCCAATGATCGTCGTGAGCATTTATTTGGACTTCGTTAATCTGTTCCTGTTTATACTGCGTTTCCTTGGTGCTAGTCGGGACTAAGGAGCTGCTCGTAAAGGAGCTACTCATCAGGGAAGAGCGATCAGCGCTGCTGATCGCTCTTTTTTTGAAAATACTAGGTAAGGACAGGATGGTTCCATCCCTTCTCTATATTTCTCGGACTGAAACGCGCCGCGCCGCCAAAGGACGGCTTTCGGCCGTTTTCCCTTTTTTAATTGTGCCGCTTTGGTGGACAGGAGCTGCATTTTTCGATTTAATAGAGGAATGAACGTTTGGTAAAGGTGGTAAGCACACGCTAATGGCGAAATCAAAATATTATGTCGTATGGGTAGGCAAGCAAGCAGGCGTATTTGCAACATGGAAGGAATGTCAGGAGCAGGTCAGCGGCGTTCAGGATGCGAAATATAAATCCTTTGAATCCAAAGCGCTGGCGGATGCCGCCTTCAAGGAAGGCTGGCGCAGCCACTGGGGCAAGGGGAAGAGTGCGACAAGCGGAGCAGGCAGCAGCTCGGGCGGTTTTAAGAAAACCGCTGCCAAGCCGCAGGAGTCTGGAGAAATCGACTACGACAGCATTTCCGTAGATGTCGGTACGCGGGGCAATCCGGGGCCGGTGGAATACAAGGGCGTCGATACACAGACGGGAGAAATTTTATTTTATGTCGGACCGATACCGAATGGAACCAACAATCTCGGCGAATTTATCGCCGTTGTGCACGCACTCGCTTATTTGAAGCAGAAGGGCAGCGCAAGAACGGTATACAGCGACTCTCGAACGGCACTAAGCTGGCTGCGTAATAAGAAGGTTGCTTCAACGCTCGTAAGAGACGCCTCAACCGCGAAAATTTGGGCACTGACCGATGAAGCGGAGAAATGGCTGAAGACGAACACCTATCCGAACAAGGTGCTCAAATGGAACACGGAGGAATGGGGAGAAATTAAAGCCGATTTTGGACGAAAATAACGTTGTACATAGAGAGGGGACTTCGCGGTGTTTCAGCAGTTGAACAATGATTGGGCGGATAAGCTGCAATCTGAATTTGAACAGCCTTACTTCAAGAAGCTGGAAGCTTTCTTGACGGAGCAATACAGCACGAAAACCATATATCCGAAGCAGGAGGATGTATTTAATGCGCTTAACTACACTTCCTATGAGGGCACGCACGTCGTTATTTTAGGACAGGACCCTTATCATGGAGTTGGCCAGGCGCATGGCCTGAGCTTTTCCGTGCAGCCGGGAGTAGCTGTGCCAAGGTCGCTCGGCAACATCTACAAGGAGCTTCATGCAGATTTAGGCTGCACCATTCCAGCCCATGGCTCGCTGCGGGCGTGGGCTGAGCAGGGAGTATTGCTGCTTAATACGGTGCTGACAGTGGAAGCGGCGGCAGCCAACTCGCATAAGAAGAAGGGCTGGGAAACGTTTACCGATCGTATTATTACTGCGCTCAATGAACGCGAGCGTCCGGTCGTATTCATATTATGGGGAAATCCCGCGCAGAAGAAGCTGGAGCTCATTGACACCGGCAGGCATAAAATCATTACCTCCGTGCATCCTAGCCCCTTGTCCGCCCGTGGCGGATTTTTCGGCAGCAAGCCATTCTCGAAGGCGAATGCTTATTTGCAAGAGCTGGGAGAGCGCGAAATAGATTGGAGCATCCCGGCATTATAGCTTTTCAAGCTAGGCGTACACGATGCTCCTACCTGAACGGCAGTTGCTGCCTATGCTCCAAACGTATGATCCAAACGAGAAAGCCGCTGAATGCGCGTAGTTGCCTGCGCGTTGTTCAGCGGCTTTTTGATTATGGCTTTAGTTGGAATCCATCATGTGATTAGGAAGCGACAGACGCACTGCTGCCCGCAGGAGCAGCAGAGGAGCTGCCTTGAAAGGCATCAGTGGCTGCTGGAAGGACAGGCTTGAATTTGGCATCCACATAAGTCGTAACCTTTACCTCTGTAATCACTTGAGGATACATTTGATCTGGTTTAGGCTCCGTGCGCTCAAGCTGAATAGTAGCTTGGTCGCCATCAAACGTGATGCCGGAAATTTGAATGCCATATCCCGGGTGTGGCACCGTTGCTGTTACCGTCACTTTATTAACTTCCGCATTAACGGCTGTAACCGTTAGTCTAGCATCTGTGAAGGGATTGTCAGATGGCTCTGGCTGGCTGACAGGTGCTTCAATTTCTTTCATTTTCTTCATAAAAGCAATGCCATCATGGAGCCATGCTGCAGCGTCACCACGTTTGATCGAAGCGGTTGGGTAAAAATTTTGCTTTGCATCAAGTGTTGCGATTTTGCTGAGGAGCAGCTTTTGGATATTACCCATGAAGTCTGGATTGACATCAGCCTCATCATTAAGCATTACGTACATTTCAATCATCGCATACGTCACTTTCTGATCTATCGCTTTGAACAAATGCTGAGCGAATTGCTCGCGAGTCATCATGTCATTTGCTTTCACATCCTTAGCTACACCAAGATCGTAGAAATGGGCGATGATGAAAGCTTGGGAATACCATTTGTCATCTTTAATATTCGTATAGTAGTCGGCTGCCAGCGGCTGCTTAATAAAACGAATATGATCAAAGTTAAGCTCCAGTCCTTTAACAATCATGGAGATGCCTTCTGCATAAGTCAGATTTCCCTTTGGACGGAAATTGCCGTTTTTGTCACCGGTAATAATGCCCTGCTGCTGGAGCGCTTCAATTTTTTTGGCATTAGGTTCGTTTTTGACATCGTTGAACGCCCAAGCGCTTTGTCCGATTGTCAGCATCATCATGGTCAAGATAACGATTAATAGTAGTGGTTTTTTCTTCATTTCCATTCACCTCTGTATATTTTTTGTTGCTTCTATGATCTCAGACGGTGCTATTTCTTTTATTGTTGCAGAACGAAGTAAAATCAATTCATTTGTTCGCATTTAGGCGAATGGACAAGTATGAAATTTCTGTAGGACATGAAAAAACGGGAAGGCTCAACCTTCCCGCTCCACACTTACCTGTAACTACACTTTGATATCTAGTAGGCTGCCTACATTTGGATTGACACTGAGCTCCATCATTTTGATAAGCCCTTGCGCCTGCACCTGCATCTGCTCTTGACCCATATCCAGCATGCTAATAGATACGGCCGTGCCAAGTGATGCTTGACTAAGTGACGTTGATAATGCTGCTATATCCATTATTCACCACCTCCACCTTTATTATCGGCAGGCATGGCGGAGGGATGAATACAACTAGGCAAAAAAAATAACTCGCATCGCTGCGAGTCACAACAATATATGTCGAAAAGAGAGTAAAGTCAGTATGCGCTTCGTACCTTAAGAAAAAATGAAATGAAGCTGATTTTTAGCTTAATCCTGTATTTTTATCATTTAGACCGCCCAAGCACTTTCTTGAACAAAAAAAGAACCCGCCGAAAGGCAGGTCGTCAAGGTTATACTATATAAATAGTGGGGGGTCATGTGTTTAGTATAGGTTAACCACCTTAAAATAAAATGAATGCTAACTGATAACAACCTTAAATTTAAAAATGAATGACATCCAACAGATTTTTATGAAGATAGGCAGGAGAAATGGCCGAAAGCCGTCCTTTGGCGGCACGGTGCGTTTCAGCCTGAGAAATACAGAGAGTGGGTGGCGAAATCATATCCTCTCCTATATTTCAAAAAAAATGGCCCGCTATTCAAGCGGACCCAACTGTATATTAAAAGGGAGTATGCTGCTAGTATGGATTAACCATCTGAAGATGAACTGAAACGAAGCTGAAATGAAAATAAAAAATCTCCCCTTGTGTCCGGGAAGCCTTGGCGCTGCGTTATTCTTTTTTCTCCTTTTTGACAAAGACTTCATCTCGCGTATCGAACGGCGAGGCGAATACCCATTTTGCCTGAAAGCCCAACCCTTTTAAGCGTTTGACCATATGATGCTGTGTACCTTAAAAAAAGGAGATGAGCAACGAAATGGGATATGAAGTAGGAAATGTAGGAGTAGGTCCAGGATACGGTGGCTGCGGAAATAAAGTAGGCGGTGCTTTCACAAGCCCAGGCGCTATTCTAGTACTGTTCATTCTATTGGTCATCATCATTTGCTCCTGTATGTGGTAATATAAGCAGCTTAGCACGATCCTGATATCCTGACCGCATCAGCAATTTCCTTAACCATGCATTTAAAGTTAAAAATAGAGAAGAAGCGTCCCCTTGCCAGGTATCTGGCAGGGGGATGTTTTTTTGAAATATAAGAATTTATAAGTTTTGCACTTATAAATAGGCTTATATTTCTAAGGCAAAGCTCTTCGCACGTCCCAGAAGGCCGACGAAGTTGTTTTTCCTTGCCTAATTTCATAATCTCCATGACAAATGCTTTAAAGAAAGGGTATGATTGAACGACGGGTTAAAAAAGGCATGGATGACAGCAACGGACATGTACTAAAACATAGAATGGAGACGGAGGCAATGGCAAAGAAACCAAAGCGCCCGACAAGGGACGAGTTTGAATTAGAGGAGCTCGGAGAGCGTCTGGTTGAAGCATATCAAGAGGGGATTGAGCTGCTTTTTGAGGTGTGGAACTGGGAAGAGCCTGTCGCGGGGGTCATCGTAAAAATGGATTCGCGCACAAAGCTGGTTCACGTAGCGAAAGGCGAAGCAATGACCAAAATACCTTTTATGGATATTATGAAGGTGAACAACAACGCAAGCTAGCCAAAGCGGGAAAAAATGAATTAAAGGCTTCGTTCTCCGATTTGTAGGAGGGAGAACGAAGCTTTTTGTTTGAAATTCCAAAAAAAGTAGTAGTGAAATGGTTGACTTTTCCGTTCAAACTTGGTATATTAATAAACGTCGCTAATACATGATCTGTTAGCTCAGCTGGGAGAGCACTATCTTGACAGGGTAGGGGTCAGTGGTTCGAGCCCACTACAGATCATACAATGAAAAACCCGCAATCCCTTATGGGACGCGGGTTTTTATCTGTTTAGCAGGTATTGTTTTTTGAACTACCGCAAAACGGAACATTGCAGCAGTCAAGCATGGCTTGTTTGTTCAGTTTACGCCTGGAGATTATGGATCAGCTACAGCAGCATTCGCCGCTTGATGGTATACGCTCTAATGGTAAGTATCGGGAGGCTGCATATTTAATCAACATCCTGATCCTTTATTCTGTTACGTATTCTTAGGAAACGAAAAAGCCTGAAATCCTTTCTATATGAGGGTTTCAGGCTTTTTTGCGTACGGTCAGTGAATATCGGACGGGGACAATCCGGCTTGAGCATCCACGAGCTTGAGCTTATTGCCTTTTTTCATTCGCCATCTCCAAACCCAAGTAATCTAGGCTGTCTTAAAATGCCTGATTCCGTAAATTCGAGCGCACTTACCCGGCAGCTGAAGGGAGGGGCAATCCAAACGATGTCAGATTTTTTCATACTATTAGAAAGGTCGTGGAAAGGGCATTCGCCCGGATGCTCCATCATAAATTGCTTTAGCACCTGCTTTGAGGCATTGTCCAGCCCAGATACATGCCCGATGTATCTTCCTTCATAGCGTAGGACAAGGCTTGATACCTGTCCGTCACGCTGTTTAATGCCGACGACGTCTGCAACTAAGCGGACTTCTTTTCTTTTTTTAAACCAATATTGATGTTTTTTTCCCTCCACATAAGGGCCATCTAATCTTTTTGAAATAATACCTTCCCATTCACGCTCATTAAGCCATTGCCAAAGCTGCTGTCCATCAAAGTGCAAATCGGTTACAAATAGACGAGGCGTTTTCTCAGGGAAGGAGGCCTGTAGCCTCTCAAAGCGCTCTTTAAAAGGGAGCTTCCGTATATCCTCGCCATCCGAGTTGAGCATGTCAAACATGACAAATAGAAGTCCATCATCTTTGACGCGTTTTCGGACCCCGAGCTTGGCTCTTTGAAAGTTCGGGCGTACACCGTCAAAATAAGCGATCTCGCCGTCCAAAATGCAAGGCCCAACGCGTATGGGTTCTAATAAGGACACAATTTCGGGGAAAGTGTGATTACGCGGCTCTAAACGCCGCCCAAACAGCTCTACACCTCCTTTTCCATCTAAACGGGCCAAAGTACGTACACCATCCCATTTAATCTGATAGCACCATTGCGGCCCTATCGGTATATCAGGTGAGGTTATCGGAGCCATAGGAACGGCGGGGAGCTGCATCATGATGCAGTTCCTTTTGCTTTGGAGGTGCGTTTTTTCTTAGGAGCCGGCGCAGGCGGTGTCGCGCTCTTTGTTGCATCCAGGCTGGCCTGAAGCGCAGCCATAAGATCAATGACATTGGTTCGGCCTGAAGCTGCTGCTGGAGCGGATACAATGTCAACACTTTGACCGGCTATTTTTTGCTGTATCAGCTCGGTCAGCGCGATGCGGTAGTCATCTGTATATTTAGCAGCGTCAAAGGGCTCGCTGAGCTGCTCAATCAGCATTTTAGCCATATCGAGCTCCTTCTCATTGACAGCCGCTTGAGCTGGTAGGTTTGGCACCTGGCTGACCGCACGAATTTCATCGGGAAAAAACATCGTCTCCAAACACAAGCAGCTGCCGACTACCCGAACCGCTGCAAGACTGCTTTTGGAGCGAATAGATATTTTGGCTATACCTATTTTGCCTGTTTGTCGAATTGCCTCTAGCAGCAGGCTATACGCGCCAGCGCCCGCCATGTCAGGAGAAAGGTAATATGCTTTTTGATAATAGACGGGATCGATTTCAGCGAGGTTTACAAAATCTAAAATTTGAATGATCTTGGCGGAATCTGGCTTGATGGCCTCAAGCTCCTCCTCATTAACAATGACATATTTATCCTTTTCATACTCGAAGCCCTTCACAATTTCGTCAGGGCCAATTTCCTTATTACAATGCCGACATGTTTTCGCATAATTAATCGGCATGCCACAATCCTTGTGTAAGCTGCGAAAGGATAGGTCCCTGTCCTCCGTCGCCGAGTGCATTTTAACGGGGACATGCACCAACCCGAAGCTAATTGCCCCTTTCCAGACGGTATGCATAGATGTCACTCCTTATTGTTTTAATTTAGAGTGTACATTTACTGGAAAGCTATTCATTTAGCATCAAAATCTGTATTGCATTCAGCATGTCCACATGCAATGATGGATGAAAAGATAAAGGGAGAAAATAATGATAGAGTTTGTATTATTTATGCTTTTTTCAATTATCGAAGGTTTTGGCATTCTCCTTCTTATGCTAAAGATTTACAGGCATGATACTTCCAGCTTTTACTCTGCTCTTATCGTCATAACGCTATCGAGCTTGCAGAGTTATTTTTTGAGGGAGGAGCTTGCGCTTGAAAGTATAGTTCCAGTCATTCATATTTTCATATTCGTAATATTCCTAAGTTTTATTAAAAAGATTCCGTTTTTTGCGTCGTTGATTATTACTGGATTGGGCTTTTTTATTTTTGCCATGATACAGGGAGCAATTGTAAACACATTTCCTTTCTTTTCAGTAGCAGAGATAAAAGCACAGCCATATATGGGATACTTGCTGCAGTTGTTCACTGCCTGTATTAATTTATCTATAGCTTGGGGCTTAAACAGGCTTAAAATAGGTTTTGTAGAGGAAATTTCTGAGAAAATGCGCTTTCCGCATGAACGGCGTGTAGTCGGAGGCTTTATTATTGCAATCTTAATAGGCTTTGCCTTCATTTTGCATCAGCGCAGCGAGATTCTTAATATCGTTTATTATTTTGTAACTGCGTTATTTTTCTTTGTGTATTCATACCTGAAGGAGGTTATGTTCAATGTTGGAAACTTTTTCGAGAAAACTGGCAATAAGCATTAAGGCCATTGTTCCAGAGCATCCAGCTTCGGCAGCGCGACTGCAATACGGTTTGTCATTAATTTTAAACGCTCTATTTATTATTTCAGGGGCGCTGCTCATCGCGTTATTTACAGGCAAGGTGAGCGGTGTATTAGCGGCTCTTATCTCGTTTGCGATACTTAGGCAGGCATCGGGTGGGCTACATCTTAAATCGGGAACGATGTGTGTTGTGGTGTCGATTGGGGTGGCGACGGCGCTGTCGTTCACACCAGCATTTTCGAGCGGAACGCTGTTCATAATCAATTTAATTAATCTTCTGCTTGCATTGTTATTCGCACCATCAGACATTGAGAAGCAGTCGCGTATTCCTAGACGCTTTTACCCGGTGCTAAAACTGATTTCGGCTGTAATTATATGTAGCAATTTATGGATAGAATCGTCTATAATTGGATTAACATTGCTAGTGCAGTGCGTTACCTTAATTTTGGCTAAGGTGGTGAGTACTCATGCTAAAAAAGCTGGTTTATAAATTGGCTACATTTTTGGACTGCACAGCTGTTCTTTCAGTAAGAACAGCAAGCTATCTTTACGTCAATCAACCAGAGACACCGGAAGAGCTTCTGAAATAGTGGAAGCCATCTCACATAAAATCCTCAAAAGCTGCGCATCCTATCGACTGAATGCCGAGTGGCGGGCGGTAATTACCGCTCTCAATACGAAGGAGGCGAGCTTGATATGAGCGCGAACGAATGGAGCAATGTGGAAAGGGATCATTTTGTAGCGGTTCAGAAAAATGGAGACGGTGACCTGACGAGCTTTAAAACGTCATCGGGCCGTGTACTGGATTATCAGACGGCGCTGCAAGAGGTACAGGCAGGGCAAATCGCTGGCGTGAATGCCTTCAAGGGCAAGGATGGCGAAATGTACATCCGTGGCGATGCAGACGGCGATCCTACGAACAATTTGGATCAGCTTCCGCTGTTTTAAGCGGCAAGCCTGAGCCTAGCGCAACGATAACAAAAAGAGCCTGACGCGAAAAAACGCCAGGCTCTTTTTAATATCGTTGCTGATCATACGAGCTACGCGTACCTACACCGTGTAAACTTCACGCTGCTGTACAAACCGCATTTTCCCGGTATGACCTATGTAATTTTCCATCGTATCCCCATAATGCATGAGCCATATCCTCTCCTGCAACGGCTCCGGCAGTGTCAGCAGCTCGTCGAGACAGGCATGTACAACACCTGGCGCAATCAGCTGGCAGTCGTGAAAAATCGTATCCACGCCATCCTCCACAAGCCGCTCCAGCAATGACGGACTGAACTTCATATCCGCCGAATAGAAGAAGTGACGATTGAAAATAAACGAATAGCTATCTTTCCCCACAATATGCTCGGTCTTTAGCAGCTTCACCGTCAACCCTGGATGCAGCTCATGCTGGGCGCCTTCCTCCAGCCGTCTCACTTCAAAAAAATCATCAATGGATTGCAAGGGTCCTTGCGTCAGCCCGCCGCGCAGCGTCTGCTCCCACAACGGCTCGACGAGCGAGGAGGCGATGTACAGCACGGGCTTTTTTCCGTAAAGAAACATCATTTGAAAAGCATATTCCTCCAGTCCGCCCACATGGTCGCCATGAATATGGCTGATCAGCACGGCATCCAGCTCATCGAACGAAAGCTTCGCTTCATGCAGCGCTTTGGGCAGCGTAATGCCGCAATCGACCAGTAATTTAAATCCTGGCACTTCAATTAACGCATTGTTATTATCATATTTCTTGGCAAAAGCACTCCCTGTTCCGATCATTTGTATATGCAATGGAACACCTCCGTCTTCGAAATCATCTCGCTACATTTAATGTATCAAATGATTGGCAAACTGACAAATAGAGATACCCTTTGCCGGAGACCTACATATAATGCAGGAGCAAGATCCGGCAGGGAGGACAGAGCAGCAATGAGCAAAGGAAAAGGCAAAAACGCTAAGAAAAAACAAACGTCAGGTGAACGGAAGCAGTACCAATATAAATTGGTGCTATCCCCCGTCTGCGAAGTGTGCCCGACACCTTGTGCAAGGGGACTCGCGTATTTGGAGCGAATGTCCGAGCCGGGCGCAGTTGGAAAAGGGGTTCCTTGCGTGCTCACCCGCACTTATCATTAACCGGAATATTTCCCAGGCAACCGCATATTTCTACATTTTTTTCGCACGGGCAAGCTGCTTAAATCCCTGCAAAGGTTGATCTAATAAAAGGGAGAGCGCAAGCCTATGCTGGAGACAAAATATAGCGCTGGTACAGGGCTGAAAAAGTTTCTGTAACAGCGCAACTCTATTCATTTTGAAGAGTATAACCATATATCCAGACAAAGCGGATGGAGGGTACTCACCTATGAAATTCAGAAAAATAGCGATCTTGCTGCTGGCGCTTTTTTTATGCAGCAGTACCTTAATGATTGCGAGTGCGGCATCGCAGACCGTGAAGGTTCTCCTCAATGGCAGCGAGCTTGAAGAAGGCGGCATTATGGTGGATGGCAAAACTTACCTGCCGATTCGGGAAATAGCCAATAGCCTGCAAACCATCGTCACTTGGGATGGGCAGAACAAGAAGGCAACCTTAACGAGACCGAATGTACATATTGTACTCATGCAGGATAGCAAGCTGTTTGGCAATGTGACGAAGGGCAACTCGTATACGTTCAGCGTATTGTCGCAGGTGGACAATTTGAAGACGGATATTGCCGCGGTTAAAGTATCCATATTTGATCCGTATGGCAGCGAGAAGGTCATTCAGACGCAGACCGATACGATAACGAAGGACAACTTTTGGTATCGGACAGAAGACTTGAAGTACAATTTCGAATATTCAGGGAAATATGCGGTGAGATTTTTCCTGAAAACGAGCGCATCCGATGATTGGACGCTCGTCTCGGAGAAGCTGATTTCTTCGCAATAACGGCGATTGCCTGTGCTTCTTCCAAGTGGAGCAAACGCGGGCTTTTTCGAAATATAAGAAATTATTAGTTTCAAGCTTATAATTTCTTATATTTCACCCTCGAAACGGTAGCTTTACCTCCGGATGACGGCGACAGCCGTTTACGCTTGTTTGACCGCTGCTAGGTCTCATGGTACGATACTCAGGTATGGATAATTGACTGAAATGGGGTAAAACAATGACTGAGCATAATCATGGCGCAGATTGCGGTTGCGGAGAAGACCATGAACATGAAGAAAGTGTATTTATTGTAACGGACGATGAGGGCCAGGAACGTGAAATGGTCATGGTTTATACGTTTGAATCCGAGAACAACGCTTATGCGGTATTGCTGGATCGCAATGATCCTGAAGCAGACGGCGTTATTTTCCGCATCGAGGAAGAGAACGACGAGGCATACCTCGTTGGGATCGAAGACGATGAAGAATGGGATCGCGTAACGAAGATTTACGAAGAAATTGCGATTACTGAAAACGCAGCAAAAGAAGAGTAGGCTTTCCTCTCTTTTCACTGACCTTGCAAGTCATCATGCACATTAGCTGTTTATACACAAGACACCTGCGTCACCAAGAGCGAATGCTTCTGGGACAGCAGGTGTCTTTTGTTCAAATATAACAATTTATAAGGATCACACATATAAATGGACTTATATTTCTAAGGCAAAGCTCTTCATCGCCATGGAAGGACGACGAGGCCGTTTTTGCTTGAACGATTAGGAAATGGCCGTTTCCTCGAAAATAACTTTAACGAATTCAACGTTGCGATCCTCTGGACCTTTAACAGGGAGGCCTACCTCCACATGCTCTACAATATAGTCAATATTTTTCTGGGAAATAACCTCGCCCGGGAGTAGAATCGGGATGCCTGGCGGGTAAACATAAATAAATTCGGCAATAATTCGGCCAGCCGACTCTTTAAACGGAACGACCTCGGTATGCCCGTAGAAAGCATCGCGCGGCGAGAGCGACAGCTGGGGAATATCTGGAATTTTGACAACGAGCTCGCGAGCCTCTGCGCCTTCGTGGAAGCTGTCTGACAGCGCACGCAGCGCGACCAGCAATTTTTCTACTGAATCGGATGTATCACCCGGCGTAACAAGGCAAAGAATGTTATACATATCGCTCATTTCAATTTCGAGGTTGAAATGGTCACGGAGCCAGTTTTCCGTCTCATAGCCGGTAATGCCGAGATGGCGGACATGAATCGCGACCTTGGTTGGATCGAGATCAAAGGTAGCCTCTCCACCTAATATTTCCCGTCCAAAGCAGTACAAGCCGGGAATTTCATTGATGCTCTTACGAGCATACTCGGCAAGCTCAATTGCTTGCTCGGCCAGCTTGTGGCCGTTGAGAGCCAAATTGCGGCGCGACGTATCGAGCGACGACAGCAAAATATAAGAGGTCGACGTTGTCGTCAGCATGCTTATAATCGTTTGTATACGGTGGGGATTAACTCGGCCTCCGCGCACGTTCAGCACGGAGCTTTGCGTCATGGAGCCGCCTAGCTTATGAACGCTCGTCGCTGCCATATCTGCGCCAGCCTGCATGGCGGACATTGGAAGCTTTTCATTGAAATGAATGAGCACCCCATGCGCTTCATCTACCAGCACAGGAATATCGAAGGTATGCACTAAATCGACGATTTCCTTTAGGTCAGCGCATACGCCATAATACGTCGGGTTGATAACAAGCACAGCTTTAGAATCGGGATGCTTGTCCAGTGCGCGCTTGACAGCACGTGTCGTAATGCCGTGATCAATGCCGAGATTTTCGTCACGCACGGGTGAAATAAAGATTGGACGGGCACCTGCAAAAATAATGGCCGCCATAATCGACTTATGCACATTGCGCGGGACGATAATTTTATCGCCGGGAAGGCAGACGCTCATGATCATTGTAATAATGGCACCGCTCGTACCTTGTACGGAAAAATAAGTATAATCTGCGCCGAAAGCATCGGCTGCAAGCTTCTGGGCTTCCTCAATAACACCGGTAGGCTGATGCAGGTCATCCAGCGGAGCTATATTTATTAAATCGATCGATAACGCGTTATCGCCGATAAAGGCACGAAATTCGGCATCGCTGCCTAACCCTTTCTTATGTCCTGGAATATGAAATTGGGTAGGATTCTGTTCCGCATGGCGGCGTAATGCGCTGAAGAGCGGGGTTTTGTTATGATCCATCGCTTTCATCCCTGCCTCTCTAGTTAAAATACAAACAAGGTTGAGTATAGCAAAAACAAGTCGGAATGCAAGCAGCTTTTTTCAAAACGCTTGCTTGCGGCAGAAACGGAGGCTCGATATTAAATGAAAGAACGTTCAGGCAAAAAGCCATCAGGCGTCGTTATTTGGCGCTCTCCTTTTATTATTCAACTTCTGATCATTATGTTTATTATTGAATTTGTAAAGGGAGCGCTGCTCATTTCCATTCTGCCTGTGTACATGGGAACGGTGCTTGGCTTATCAGCTTACGCAATTGGCTGGGCACTGGCGCTGCAATATATTGGTGACAATTTGTTTCGCAGCCCGATTGGCTGGCTCATTGACCGTTTAGGCTACCGCTCCGTCATGCTTGCGGGTATTATACTGACCTTTACGGCCGTATTACTGGTCGCTTTTGCCCAGCATACGAGCTGGATAGTTGTCGCTTGTCTGCTGCTAGGCATTGGGACGTCCCCACTATGGCCGTGCGTCATTACAGGAGCGACAGAGGAGGCTGGAGAGGAAGCGAATGGGCGGGCGATGAGTGTTGTCTATGTCTCCTGGCTGGTCGGTGTGGGCGCAGGACCAATTGTAATTAATTTCCTGCTATCCAGCTCGTATACGGCAGCTTTCCGCCTCATCATTGGCGGTATGATCGTCGTTGTGCTCACGACGATGTTTCTGCCCGGACGCGGTCGCATGAAGCAGCGTTCAGGTGCAGCGGAGGACTCAGCGTCACAGACGGCTCGGCATACAGCAGGGAAAGGTGATGCTGCCAAGGAGCCGTTCAAAGCTCGCGCCAGCCGTTATTTTGCCAAAGTAGGCAAGTCGCTGCATGCCAGCAAGCTGCTTTATCCGGCGATGTTTGTGCAGAACTTCTCGCTTGGTCTGCTGACGCCGATCTTAACGCTGTTTGCGCGTTCGGTGCTCCATCTGACGCCCGCTCAGTACAGCTGGTTTCTCATCGCTGGCGGGGCTATTACGGTGCTGGGGCTCATTCCGGTAGGGAAGCTTGTGGACCGGGTCGGGACAAAATGGTTTTTGCATGTCGGGTTTCTCCTCGCCGCCATTTCGCTGCCGCTGCTTGGCATGACCCGTTCACTGCCGCTTGTGCTTGTTATTGTGGCGATTGTAGGCATTGGCTATGCCTGCATCATTCCGGCCTGGAATGCTTTAATTGCCCAAGCGATTCCAAAGGCGGAGCGCGGTGCCGTATGGGGCTTCTTTTTGACGATTGAAGGCTCAGGCATGGTGCTGGGCACGATTTTGTCCGGCAAGCTGTGGGATACCTTCGGCCATCAGGCGCCTTTTCTAGTAAGCGGAGCGATGCTGCTTGTCTTATTTGTTCTCCATTTGTTCATTACCAGAAAACAGCCAGTTATGATAACATAACGTGTGGAGGGGATGAGCTTAATGGACAGACGCTTGTTAATTGTAATGGCTACCTTAATGACAACATTTATTGGCTTCGGGATTATTATCCCGGTCATGCCCGAAATTATTAAAGCTGCGGACCCGCTTGGCGCGGAGGCGCATACGGGCTTAATGCTCGCGGTATATTCGGCTGTATCGTTTGTGCTTTCTCCGATATGGGGAAGCCTGTCTGACCGAATCGGCAGACGGCCTATCATTCTCATTGGCGTACTTGGCTTCGCTCTAAGCTTTGTCTTATTCGGCTTGTCGTCGGGCAATTTGACGCTGATGTATTTATCCCGCGTGCTGGGTGGCTTGTTCTCCGGTGCAGTAACCTCGGTTATCGTTGCTTACGTAGCGGATATTACAACGCCTGAGGAACGCACCAAGGGCATGGGACTGGTCGGCATGTCAATCGGCCTTGGCTTTACGATTGGGCCTGGGTTTGGCGGGCTGCTGAGCCTCGTGTCGCTGGAAACGCCGTTTTATGCAGCCTCTGCGCTTGCACTGATTACATTCGTGCTCGCATGGGCCAAGCTCAAGGAATCGCTTACGCCTGAGCAGCGCCGCATGGGTGCAAGCCGCCGGGAGTCACGCTGGAAAGCTTTTACCGGGCCGCTGAAATATTTGTACATACTGGCATTTTTCGTCACGTTTACGCTTGCAGGACTGGAAGCGACCTTGCAGTTTTTCGGCATGAGGCGCTTTGATGTAACGCCGCTTGAGGTAGGGATTTTGTTTTTCGTCTGCGGCTTTGTGGGTGCATTAATTCAAGGCGGTGTCGTGCGCAGAAGGATCAAAGTGGGCGAGGAGGGCAAATACATTGCCATTGGCCTCGTCATATCCAGCATCGGCTTTTTCATGCTGCTTGCTGCGCATTCGCTTTGGTGGGCCACGCTTTCCTTGGCCGTGTTTGGCATTGGCAATGCGCTCATTCGCCCTTGTGTAACGTCTTTAATTACTCAGAAGACGACGGTTGGACAGGGGGTTGCCTCTGGTCTCAGCTCTTCGATGGACAGCTTGGGACGTATTGCGGGGCCGCTGGCAGGCACGTTCCTGTTCACACTGGATTTAAGGCTTCCCTATGTATCAGGGGGCATTCTATGTTTGGCAGCACTTCTGCTGCTCATGCAATTCCGTCAAATGGATAAAAAGAAGGCAGCAGCGCAAGCTTGATTTCTATAATAATGAGGATAGGAATACAAGGAGAGGAGACGTAGATGAAAAATACGGTTTTTCGCGCCTTGCTGACAGGAGTTGTCTTTGTCATTGTTTTTTATGGTGTGCAGCTAATTGGCGGCATCTATATGACGGAGCAATATGTCCCCGACATCATGGCGCAATATGAATCGGTTGACTATTTGCAGAAAAACGTAGCCGTCGGCTGGGTGGACAACACTCCTAGTTGGGCATGGCTGCAGGTATTGCTTGTCATGTTAGTTGGGGCAGCTGCCTATTATGTGGTAAGGCTATTGAAGCGCAAATTATCCAAGTGACCAGACTACTAACTTGCCGATCGTTTTTCATCAAGCAGGCACTTCTACGAAATCTGCTAATCGCTCAAAAGCCGCTGTACCTTGCAAGAGACAAGGGCAGCGGCTTTTGGCGTATGCAATATATGATGTGATTTATTCCTGCAAGAGCGAGCGGCGGTATAGCGGCAGCAGCGATTCATAGGTTGAGGAAGCAAGCTTCACAAGCGCTTCGCCATCACGCAAAATCGGGTCGTCAGCCGCAATATGCTGACCGATGAGCAGCTCGGACTTCTTGACGTCGCGGAAGCGGACGAGGGCTTGCTTCCATTGCTCCTCCGACATTTCACTGACGGGAGCGGATTCCTTTTTTGTATGATCAAGCGAAATGACATAAGAGGAAGGAACCTGCGCGATAATTTCATCCAGCTCATTTAAGTAGGCGGAGGCGATGCGGGATTTATTCGGCGTCTCGTAAATGAGGGCGAACCAAATAAACAGATGATCGTCAAACAGTCCCAATTGAAAATGCGGATGCGCCTTATACCCGCGCTTATTATTGCAAATCGCGAGCCACGTATCCTTAGGCGGATTAACGGAGCGGCGGGCATGCTTCGCTACATGCAAAAACATTTCGTCGCCTGCCTGCATGGACAGCTCGGTGCGCAAGCGCTCGCCAAGGGAGCGAAACTTAGGCTGGATTTTTTCCTGGATTCCCGCCATCCGCTCCGCTAGTCCCTGAAGCTGAAACACCTCGAAATCCTCTTGTGTAAATCCTTCAAGCTCGGTCCTGCTACTCTCTATCGTTTTTATGCTCATACGGTTATCTCTCCTTGCTTGGAATGAATGATAATTTCAAATAAAAAATCGCCATTTGCGTGCGATCCCGCAGCCCCAGCTTGTGCAGCATGTCGGAAATGTAATTTTTGATCGTACCCTCACTCAAAAAAAGCGATGCGGCAATTTCCTTATTTGATTGCCCTTCGGCAACGAGGCGAATAATTTGCTGCTCGGCCTGCGTCAAGCTGTAACGCTCTGCAAGCTCGCCGCTAGTACGTTCTTCAGGGGAAAGTACCGGCAGTGCAGCTTCTTCCGCATCTGGCATCGTAATCATGCCCGCCAGCTTGCGGGCAATATCGGGATGAATGAGCAGCGAGCCCTCGTAAACGGTTTTAATGCCATTAATAATGCGGCTTGGCGGTACGTTTTTCAGCAAATAGCCGCCGGCGCCGCAGCGGATAGCCTGCACGATATAGTCGTCATCGTCGAAGGTGGTCAGGATGAGGACGGCAGGGGGCTGCTCCAATGCCCGAATGAGCCGCGTGCCTTCGACGCCATCACAGCCGGGCATGCGAATATCCATCAATACGACATCGACCTTCGTCCTTTGCACAAAATCTGCTGCGGCTTTGCCGTCTTCGCATACGCCCGCCACGTGAAGCTCAGGGTCGAGCTGCAAAATAACCTGCATGCTTTCCCGAATAAACGGATCGTCATCTACAATTAATACGGTAATGATAGCGGCGTCCTCCTATCTTTTCACAAATCCATGCTTCTCGTCAGCGCCGCTAGCGCCTCCTAGCAGCGGGAGCTCGGTCGTCACGCTAAAGCCATCGTCCGCCCTCCAAGACAGCTTTCCGCCGATTAATGATATACGCTCCCGCATGCCGCGCATGCCAAGCCCTGCTGTAATGGCCCCTTCGGGCACAGCTCCATTGTTGGCAATCGTCAGGGCTACGGTGCGCGGTTGAAATAGCAGCGTAACCTTAACCCTTGTGGCGCCTCCGTGGCGAACCGCATTTGTAATGGCTTCCTGGGCGTTCTTGAACAAAATAAATTCCATACTCGGGTAGAGAGGAAGTGGGTTTCCTTGCACCTCAAAGGCGACGGCGATGCCGAGCGCTTCGCCGGAATCTTTAACGAGGCGATCCAGCGCATATTGCCTGGAGTCTCCTTCGCTGGGTACCGCGAGCCTGCGCACGGTTTGGCGCATCCGCTCCATGCTGTCCTGCAGCTGGTCGCGAATTTGCCCGACGGTCGCCTGCGCACGGGCAGGGTCCGCCTGAAACAGATGCAGCGCGGCCTCAGACATCATTTTCACCCGGATTAAGCGATGTCCGAGATCATCATGTATGTCTCGTGCAATCCGATTGCGTTCTTCAGTCTGTGCGTATTGCTCGATTTGCGAGGCATAGCTTTGCATGCGGCGCCTTGCGGCTTCCAGCTCCTCATGGCTATGTGCAAGCGCTGCATACAGCGCCTCTACTTGGCTTCTCTTGCCCTCCACCTGCTGGGTAGCCTGAAGCACCGCCCCAATCGTCAGCCACAACAGCAGCATAGCAGCCATCATGCTTGGCGCTAGCCCGCGCATGGCGATCCAGAGGCATATCCCTCCTGCCATGAGCCATATTGCGGCAAGCCCGGCTGATGGCTTCGTGCTTAATGCTGCTATTAAAGTAGAGAAGAGGAGCAGGAACAAGACGCCGCCAAAATGATAGGCGAACCATCCGAAGCCCAACAGCTCCATAAACAAAATCAGCACCACATATTTAGGAAACAGCGTAACTAGTTTAATGGCAGACAATGAAACCAAGACGCCGATCGTATAAATGGCATAGCTTGCGGATGAAATGGAGAATACGCTGATGACTGCGGGTACGGCAATCAATAGGCCGCGAAACCAGTAAAACGGTACAAACATGTCGGATTAGCTCCCGCATCGCCATAGGCTATTATCAGCCTAATGCGTTTTTACTTTTAATTTCTATCGTTTCATTATAGCATAATCGTCCAAAAACCGGCTGTATACAGCCAGCGCTAAGGATATGACTTTCGTCACCTTCAGCTTGTGACTTTGTAGAGCTGTATGCCCTAAGGGCGGCGTTTTATAATAAACACAAGATGATGAATGGGAAGGATGAGGCGTAGATGAGTCTAGTAACATTTCGAGATGTAGTTAAAAAATATGACAGCACCATTACCGTCAACCATTTGACTTTTGATATTGGCGAAGGCGAAATTTTCGGACTGCTTGGACCGAATGGCGCAGGGAAAAGCACGTCGATTCATATGCTTTCAGGCCTGCTTCCGCTGAGCGGCGGGGAAATTAAGGTGGGCGGCTATTCGATTCGCAAGCAGCCGCTTGAGGTTAAGCGTCTAATCGGGTTAGTTCCGCAGGAGCTGGCGATTTACGATACACTGACCGCTTGGGAGAACGTTGCCTTTTTTGCTAGGCTGTACGGTCTTAGAGGCAAGCAGCTGAAGCAGCGAGTGGAGGAATCGCTGCAATTTGTCGGGCTGCTGGAACGGGCGAAAGACAAGCCGCAAACCTTCTCTGGCGGCATGAAACGCCGGCTCAACATTGCCTGCGCCATTACGCATCGCCCGAAGCTGATTATAATGGACGAGCCGACGGTCGGCATTGATCCTCAATCGCGGAATCATATATTGGATTCGGTTCGAGAGCTGAACCGGCTGGGCTCAGCGATTATATATACAAGTCATTACATGGAGGAAGTGGATGCGATTTGCTCGCGAATCGGCATTGTCGATAAGGGCAAGCTTATCGCCTGCGGAAGCAAGGAGCAGCTGAGACAGCAGGTGGGGCAGGAGGAGCGAATTATTTTCGAAGTCGATCAGGCGCATCAGGCTGCGGCAAAGGAAATGGGCGAGCATCCGGCAGTTAAACAAATAGATGAGCAGGAAGGCATGCGGAGGCTTGAGGTTACCGTCAAGGAATCGCCCTCCGTTCTTCAGGATTTGCTGTTTATTTTGCAAAAGCATGGCATTTCGCTGCGGCAGCTCACGAGGGTCGAGCCGAATTTGGAGTCGCTTTTCCTCCAATTAACCGGCCGTTCGCTGCGAGATGAATAGGAGGTGTGGAATATGCGGACATGGTGGATTACGTTTACTTATGAATGGATCAAAATGAGCCGAATGCATACGCTGCTTGTCGTGCTCACCCTGCTTCCACTGCTATTGATTTATTTGCTGGGCAGCGCCTTTGACAGTGTCATTAAGCCAGCAAAGGTAGCGATATACAACAGCGATCAAGGAGCACAGCGAGCGAGTGTAGATGCTTTTTGGCAGGGGGCTGATGTCGTTCCGTACGTCATTCCCACAGTATTCACCAATGAGGACAAAGTGCGGGAGGCGGTGCAAAATGGCTCTGCCGATTACGGTGTTGTTATTCCTGCGGACTACTCTGACAAGCTTGCGGCGGGAGAAGCTGTTAGCTGGCGAACGTTCGACGGTAACGATGGAAGTAAAAATATTGCGGCAAATTCGGTCATTCGCTCGTACCTGTCTCAAGTAAACATGCAGTCTGCAGCTGTTAAGGTGCTTGGGCCAGAAAGCTTATCTGGGCTGGCAGGCAGTCAGAAGGAGGCTGCGGCGCGGGTTAACGTGCAGACGCTGGGCGGTGGATCAGATCAAACCTTTGGCTCCGTATCTGCAATTCAATATTATTCAGTTGCCTATTTAATCATGTTTTTGCAGTATGGCGGCATGACGGGAGCGGTTGCTTTGCTGCGGCAAAAAAGTGCAGGAACGCTCCAGCGCTTATTTGGCATCCCTACGTCGTTTGGTGCAGTTGTAGCGGGCATCATTAGCGGAGCCGCAATGCTCGGTGTCATGCAGGCCATTATTATCATTGTTGTGACCAAATATGTTTACGGCGTCGATTGGGGAGGGGCTTATTGGGGCATTGCTCTGATCTCACTGCTGACGATTATTGCCGGCTCTGGCCTTGCGCTCACGATTGCATCATTTGCCGCTACCGTCAAAACGATGCAGACGCTGTTCAACACCTTGCTGTTCAGCATGACCTTCTTAAGCGGAGGCATGGTGGCGATGATTCAGAATAAGCTGGGCCTTATCAGCAAGCTGAACATTAATTTCTGGGCGAATGCGGCGCTGCGTGGCTTAATGGATGGCTCAAGCCGAGTTCTTGTTTGGCAAAATATCGGTATTTTGGCCGCGATAGCCGCAGTTCTTGCTATTTTAGCTATTATTCGCTTGCCTAAGGTGGTGAAGCAGCATGCCTAGCCTGCCAATTGCGATGCAGCTCATTCGTCGAACGATGGGAACACGCCGGGGCTTTTTTCTTAATGTACTGCTTCCTGCAATCGCCTTGTCTGTTATTGCTGGCTTGTTCAGCAGCCTGCAATTCGGTAAAGAAGTCATTATAATCAGCAATGCAGATCGAGGAGCTATGGGCGCTTATGTGCTGGATACTGTAAATCAGGACTCGCTTTATGAGGTGAAAATACAGCCGGATTGGGCAGATAAGCAGGTCAGGGAGGCTGTTGCAGCTGGTGATGCGGATGCAGCGATTTTTATTCCAGCCGATTTTACGGAGCGCTTGCTTGCTGGCGAGCAGCCGCAGCCGGTGCTGTACCGCTGGACGGAGCAGCTGTGGAATGCCTCGCTGCTATCGTCCCTAGAGGCTCAGGCAAGCAGCCTAGCCGCTGCCGCTGAATTGCTGCAAGCGGCTGGTGGAGGGGGTGTTCTCGATGCCGGGAAGCTTAGCGAGCTGCTGGAGCAGCAGCAGGCAAGGCCTGCGGTTGCCTTGGAGCATACGCCGATGAAGCTAGGGGTAGTTGCTGCCAATCCGATTATGATTGGAGTGATTTTGCTTTTTCTCATGCTGCTGGTCAGCCAGTCTGTCGGCTTTATTATGGAGGATCGGGAAATAAGGACGATGGCCCGCATGTATACAGCGCCGCTTCGTGCCCTTGATATTGCTTTGGGCAATTACTTGGGCAGCATATTGGTGGGCACCATTCAGCTTGTGCTTGTGCTCTCGCTTACTTATTATGTGTTTGGATATTCGCCGGGCGTTTCCTTTGGTGCGATGCTGTTGGTCTTGGAAGCCTTCATGCTGGCCGCCATTGGCGTGATGACAGCTGTTGCAGGGCTTGTGCGAAATGCCCACCAGCTCAGCCAAATCAATTTGCTCATCGTTACGCCGACCTCGATGATCAGCGGTTGTTTTTTTCCGCTATCCATGATGCCGGAGTTTATGCAGAAGCTGGCCAATTTTATGCCGCAAAAATGGGCGCTGCAAGCGATTGACAAGCTCAGTACAGGAGCGGGACTCAGCGAAATTGCACAGCCTATGCTTATTTTAATGCTGTTCGCTGTTGTCCTGCTGATTTTCGGCGGAGCCGTGCTGCGTCCGAGTCAGAGATAAACAGCTAGCTTGCAGCAGCAAGCATTCAGCTTATCTATAGAATCGTTTAAAATAGTGCATGTACTTGCTTACTGGCGAAGTCCGCTGGTAGAGGAACATGCGCTATTTTTGTGTAGTCGTATGGTGGCTCAACATTCGTGAAAATAAAGGTTATAAAAAATTGAGAGCAGAAAATGAACCTTTTGACTCCTTTAATTGTTTATAGGGTGTACATGGCGAGTGCGAGAGGAGGAAAAGCGGGTTATGACGGAAAGAGAGCTGTTCGAGCAATATAATAGGGACGTGTATAAAACGTGCTACTACATGCTCCGAAATGCAGCGGATGCGGAAGATATATGTCAGGAAGTGTTTGTGACGGCCTTCCGCAAGGAATGGCGGCAGGTTGATCAGCTTAAAGCATGGCTGCTGCGTTTGACAGTTAATTCCTGTCTAAATGCAATCCGCCGCGCCAAAAACGGGCGGCTGAAAGAAAGCTTAAGCGGCTGGCTGATGCGCAGACACCCGGAAACGGTGGAGCAGGTGGTCGAGAAGCGGGAAGCGCATCAAGAATACAGCATGCTCGTGGAGCAGCTGCCGCTAAAATTTCGCACAGTAATAGCGCTGCGCTATATGCAGGAGCAAACACTGCCAGAAATAGCGGACATTCTAGGTATTCCAGTAGGTACGGTGAAGTCGCGGCTGCACAAAGGGTTAAAGCTGATGAAGCAGGCGCTGGAGGCCAAGGATGGAAAATATGAACAAGGAGGCATGCATTATGAAACTATTAGAGAACGAAATGATTCAGCGCTTGAAAAAAGCTGAACCGCCAGCCTATCCTGATTTTGAGGCGATGTGGCAGCGGATTGAGCATATAGGTAAGGAGGATGCTTTCAGCGGAGGGGAGGCGGTCGGGACAGCGGGTTTTCAAGTTAGCAGAGCAAGCTCGCAGCAGGGCAGCGATACGGAAGCGTCGGGGCGCGAAGCGGAAGCGGTGCACCTGTTGAAGAAGCCGCGCAGCCTAAAGCGTGGTCTAGTGATTGCGGCGGCAATTGCTTTAGTCGCGGCGACTCCTGTTTTTGCCTATCAATTAGATTGGGCTCATCTGTTGAATGGCAGAAGCGGTATTCAATCGGCTCTTGCTCAAGGCATGGGACAAAAAATCGAGAAGTCGTCCGTTCAGGACGGCGCGACCTTTACCATTCATACGGCAGTTGTTGATGACAACCGTACGGTTCTTCTTTACAGTCTCGCTCCAGCGGGCGGAGAGGCCGGTTATTTATCCTTTTCAGATATGCGATTGATGGATTCAAAGGGGAAAGCGATTGAAGGCAACTATTCGATGAGAGGCTGGGATGAGGCAAGCCATTCATATCGTGGTTATTTCGAGACGGAATGGACGCCGGAGCAGGTTGTGGAGCAGGTGGATTTTTCAGCGTCGGGGGCAAGCTTTATTTCGAACGCCGTCATCCCAATAGAGCTCGACCTGACTAGCGATGACATACAACGCTTTAATTTGGATCAGGATGGAATCGGCAAGCTGGAGGTTCAGCTTTTCAAGCAAAATGGGGATGAGGTTTTGCTTTCCTCCGCGCTCACCTTTACAGATAAAACAGTAGAGGGCTATGCGTTCCCTGAGTTAACAATCGAAAGCGGGAACAGTCGTGTTAAAACAAGCCGCAGCGGTACATTTGGGAAGCCGGGGCCTAATGGTGAATATACGATGCTGCAATATTTTAAGCAGAGTGATTTGACGAGCAGTCATTTAACCTTCAGCCTTAGCTATGCCCGTGAAGAAGGACGAATTGACGGAGGGTGGAGCATACCGCTTGAGCTAGACAAGCAGCAGATGCTTTCTGGCACGATTAAACATGACGTTCAGGTGCCGATTGATTTGCAGCAACATAGCTTTAAAATTGATCAGATTGTCATTACGCCAACCCAAATCAGGCTTACAACAAGCCATGAGCAAAAATATATGCAGTACCCCTTCCAAAATTATAAGCTAGATGTTGGAGGAACATTGTTAGAAGGTTACCTTTGGAGAGGCAATGAGCCTTATAATAATGCTATACGGTTTGAGCGTCCGCAGGGACTTGTCATTTCGGAGCAGACCCCGATTACGCTCATTCAAAGCTATGAGGTAACAGAGCATACGGATAAGGATGCAGTCATTCACTTGAGCAATATAAAGGAAGAAAAGCAGTACATGACGACGGAAGTGGGCGGCTATCCAGTTAAGTGGACCTATTACCGTAAGGGCTCAGATGTATTCCTGCAAAACGAAAGCGACGACAAAACGTTCGGCGGCGTCAACCAGACGTTCCGCGGAAAAGGGAGAGACAGAGTGCCTAGTGAAATACTAACCGCTAATTTCTCCGGCGACGGCATTAACAGCTCGACAGAGGTTTATCGGAACTACGAGGGAGACAGCCTTGATCTGTCCATCTATTATTACACGACGGATGCACCGGATAAGGAGCTGCGCACACCGCTGCTGCCATAAAAACGATAAGATGCCTCCTAAATAATTCGTAGGGGCGCGTTCAGCGCTTGCTGCAAGCCGCCCAAATGGGGCGGCTTGTATTATTTTTTTACCCAAAATCAGCTTTTGCTTTAAAATTAGTCAATAAACCAAGTTGCCAGAACATATGATGGAGTATAAGATAGAATCAAGAACAAATTGTCAGAACATTTAGTCAAATTTGTGAAAGGTGTTACGACACTGCCTTGAAGGAGGGATTGCCGTGAATAAGAGCCACGAAGTCGAGTATTGCAATTTGGAGCTGCGATTTGAACGGCGGCAAATCCAAAATCTCATCCGCGATCTCATTCAGGAAGGGTACTCCTTGTATTGGAGCGAAACGGAGGTTCAGTTTCTCATCTCGATACGAACAGGCCGCAAGCTTGTAAAGCTTAAGTTTCAGCGGATGAAGGATAGCTACAAGATGGTGGGAGACTATGTAATCCGGGACGAGAGGCTGTCGGAGCTGCTGGAAAAGCTCATTAATGATTCAAGAGGTCATGCCGTGGTCAAGCGAATGAAGGATCGTCAAATCGTCATTGAGAGCATTATGTTCGGTGAGATTATACGACTTGTGGAGGTGTCCGGTATGGAACATCGGATTATTTATCAGAAGAAGCCGCTTGTCACCATGGAAGAGATGATCAAGGCTTTCCAATCCAAACGAGCAGAGGAGCGCGCTCCGGTGCTGCGCTATGAGCTTGATTACGAGCTAGCCGTTCTGCATGAAGCTTTAGGAGCTAAAGATGAGGCGGCGGTTCTTTCGTCAAAAGCAAAGCTTGGCGAGCTGCGGCTGGAAATGCTGCAACTCGAATTGTAAACGTCGTCTATTTCAGAACAATGGTTGTACAAAATAGATCAAGCGGGAGCAGCCATTGCGGTTATTCCCGTTTTTTTTTGCATCTTGCTTAAAATAGTTGTAGAACAGCAGCATTGTTTGTTAGCATGAGGTCGCATTCTGGCGCAATATAAGGTAAACTTTCTAAAGCGGTCAATAAAACTGATGGTGTTTTGGTTATATTTTTAAACCCTACTAGTTTTCTTCTCCGCACAAAAGGAGTAAAATAGAGCTATTGTTGACCCAAATACAATAACAAAGGATGGAAGAACCAGATGTCTAAACAGCAAATCGGTGTAATTGGCTTGGCAGTCATGGGCAAAAACCTAGCCCTTAATATTGAAAGCAGAGGTTTTACGGTGTCGGTATTTAACCGCTCCCGCGAGAAAACGGACGACCTGATTCAGGAAGCAGCAGGCAAAAACCTCGTTGCAACTTATACGGTTGAGGAGTTCGTGCAATCGCTTGAAGTACCGCGCAAAATTCTGATCATGGTACAAGCAGGCGCGGGTACTGATGCTACAATTGACTCCCTGTTGCCGCATCTGGACAAAGGCGACATCATTATTGACGGCGGCAACGCTTATTTCCCTGACACACAGCGCCGTTCCAAAGCGCTTGAAGATAAAGGCATCCGCTTCATCGGCACGGGCGTATCCGGCGGCGAAGAGGGCGCACTGAAGGGCCCTTCCATCATGCCAGGCGGACAAGAGTCGGCTTACAAGCTGGTTGAGCCAATCCTTACAGCTATTTCGGCAAAAGTCGGCGACGACGCTTGCTGCACATACATCGGACCAGACGGCGCAGGCCACTATGTAAAAATGGTGCACAACGGCATCGAGTATGGCGATATGCAGCTGATCTGCGAAGCTTACGACTTGCTCAAAAACGTGCTTGACGTTAGCGTTGAAGAGCTGCACAGCATTTTCAGCGAGTGGAACAAAGGCGAGCTGGACAGCTACCTGATTGAAATTACAACGGACATCTTCTCGAAATACGATGAAGAAACAGGCAAGCCAATGGTAGATGTAATTTTGGACTCCGCTGGTCAAAAAGGTACTGGCAAATGGACAAGCCAAAGCTCGCTTGATTTGGGCGTTCCGCTTTCCATCATTACAGAATCCGTATTTACCCGCTTCCTGTCCGCAATGAAGGAAGAGCGCGTTGCAGCGAGCAAAGTGCTCAGCGGTCCTGCAAAACAACCATTCCAAGGCGACAGAGCGGCATTCATTGAATCCGTACGCAAAGCTTTGTTTGCAAGTAAAATTTGCTCTTATGCGCAAGGTTTTGCTCAAATGCGTGCAGCTTCCGATGAATATAACTGGAACCTGCAATACGGCGAAATCGCGAAAATCTTCCGCGGCGGCTGTATTATCCGTGCTCGCTTCCTGCAAAACATTACAGATGCTTACAACCGTGATGCGGATCTGCGCAACCTGCTGCTTGATCCTTACTTCAAGGAAATCGTTGAATCGTACCAAGGCGCATGGCGTGAAGTGGTATCTGCCGCTGTTGCTAACGGTACGCCAGTTCCTGCATTCGCAAGTGCACTTGCTTACTTCGACAGCTACCGTACAGAGCGTCTTCCAGCGAATCTGCTGCAAGCACAACGCGATTACTTCGGCGCGCATACGTTCAAGCGTCTGGACAAAGAAGGTACTTTCCACTACAACTGGATTCAATCCTAATCCAATTTTAATCGAGCCTTATCAGAGGAGCGAGCGGCATTATTCGTGCGGCTCGCTCCTTTTTGCTGCGATTAAACCGTAGGACGCCTCCTTCAGCCAGCTCCGCAAGCGGTCGGCTTCCTGATCGGAGGCGCGACCACGGTGAATGAGGCTCATGGCGGCCTCGGCAAAGCAATGAAAATTACGCAACAATCGTGGCTGCGACAAACCTGTTAAACCAGGATCCTCGTCGGCCACCTTTTTTTTAATATATTCGAGCATCCAGATGACATCTTCGCGGGATAGCGGATGTGTGGGGTTTAGCATACGGTTAATGCGCAGTTCCGCCTTTTGTGCGGCTGAGTATTCACGATCATTTGTCATGACGGCCACCCTCCTATCGTTCTAATTATTATCAACGATACGGCAAAACGAACTTTTTTATACCCGATTCGCTGCAAAAAATGATATGATGGTTGAAGAAATTAATAGGATACACTAATTTGATGGGGGCACTAGAGAATGAATCAGGAGGCAGGCCGCCACGGCAAAATTGTGCTGGTAGGCTTTATGGGAACAGGGAAATCGACCGTCAGCCGCCTGCTGGCCGAGCAGCTCGGTTATGCAAGATTCGATACCGATGAGGAAATCGAACGCTCGCAGGGCAAGCGGGTCGCGGAGCTGTTTGCGGAAATCGGAGAAGCAGGCTTTCGTGATTTGGAGAGCAGCATGATTCAAGAGCTGCTAAGCCGCGAGGAGCCAGCTATCATTGCGACAGGTGGAGGCGCTGTTTTGCGTGAAGCCAATCGTGATGCAATGCTGAGCGGGAGTCTCGTTGTCGCGCTCAAGGCTAGCGCCGAGCAGATTATTGCGAGGGTGCAGTCCGATTCGTCTAGGCCGCTGCTGCAAGGCGACGTTGCCGCGAATGTGAATCGGATTATGGAGCAGCGCAGGCACGCTTACGATTTTGCGCATCTTGTGCTGGATACGACATCGCTCAATGTGCATGCTGTATGCGCAACTATATTACAAACAAGGGAGACAAAATAAATGACAGATGTTTTAGTTACGCCAACCCCTAAGCTAAGCGGGGAAATTCAAGCGCTTTCCTCAAAAAATTATACAACCCGCTATTTGCTTGTTGCGGCTCTTGCTGAAGGCACGAGCACGATTTATTATCCCGCTCACAGTGAAGACAGCGATGCGATGCGCCGTTGTATTCGCGACTTGGGCGCTGTTGTCGAAGAGGACGAAGAGAAAATCGTTATTACCGGCTTTGGCCGCAATCCAAAGGATGTAAAGGAGCTGGACGTAGGCAATGCAGGAGCCGTTCTTCGCTTTCTGATGGCCATTGTATCGCTTTGCCCAGAGGTAACCTTCGTAAACCGTTACCCAGATTCCCTTGGCAAACGCCCGCACAGTGATTTAATTGATGCACTTGGACAAATTGGCGTACAAGTGACTCATAATGAAGGCAAGCTGCCGATTACCATTAAGGGCGGACAAGCAAAGGGCGGCAAAATTCAAGTGTCAGGCGCTGTTAGCTCGCAATTTTTGAGCGCCTTGCTGTTCCTGACTCCGCTGCTTGCAGAAGACAGCGAGATTGAGGTGCTGAATGATTTGAAATCAAAGGTTGTTGTCGGACAAACACTGGAGGTGCTGGAGCAAGCAGGCATCGTTATTCACGCAAGCGAGGATTTGATGAGCTACCGTATTCCGGGCGGCCAAAGCTATGCAGCCAAAACCTATTCTGTACAAGGTGACTACCCAGGCTCGGCAGCGATTTTAGCAGCTGCGGCAGTGACGCAATCGGATGTCATCGTGCATCGACTCGTTGAGAAAAGCAAGCAGGGCGAGCGTGCGATCGTGGATGTGCTTAAAATGATGGAAGTGCCGCTTACTCATCATAATGACATCGTTCATGTCAAGGGCAATGGCAGGCTGAAAGCTGTAGAATTTGACGGCGACCAAGCGACGGATGCGGTGCTGGCAATGGTAGCAGCAGCCGTATTTGCTGAAGGCACCTCACGCTTCTATGATGTTGAAAATTTGCGCTATAAGGAATGCGACCGCATTACCGACTATTTGAACGAGCTTCGCAAAGCGGGCGCGAATGTAGAAGAGCGTCAAAGCGAAATTATCGTTCACGGACGACCTGAAGGCGTTGAAGGCGGCGTTGAAATCAATGCGCATTATGATCACCGCGTCATTATGGCGCTCACGATTGTCGGACTGCGCTCGAAGCAGCCAATCCGCATCCGCGACGCGCACCATGTAGCGAAGTCTTACCCGATTTATTTTGACCATTTGAAGGCGCTTGGTGCGAACGTAGAGTGGGTAGAATAAGCTAGCGTTAGGGAAATAACGAGGTGGATGATGGGAGGAGTGGCTCATATGGCATTTGAAAATCCTTCGCGTGAGAAAATAAAGCAGCTTCTTGAGCAAAGTGCTACTGTAGCGGTGGTCGGCTTGTCGGACAAGCCTGACCGCGTCTCCTATATGGTATCGCAGGCCATGCAGGCGAAAGGCTATCGCATTATTCCGGTCAATCCGGCTGTGAAGGCGGCAGAAATTTTGGGTGAAACCCGCTACGAGACGTTAAGCGATATTCCATTTAAAGTGGACATCGTCAATGTTTTCAGACGCAGTGAGCACACCCCGCCAGTTGCAGAGGAAGCGGTTGCTATTGGTGCGAAGATTTTGTGGCTCCAGCTCGGCATAGCGAGTGATGAAGCGGCAAGCATCGCTGAAGCAGGCGGATTGCAGGTCATTATGGACCGCTGCATTAAGGTTGAGGATTCGATATTGCTGTAAATATAGGAAAGGATATGATTTGTCATCCTTGCTCTATATCCAAAACCTGACTGTAATAAAAAACCGAGCGACTTAGGCATAATAAGAAAGGCTTCACGGGCGATACAGTGTGTCGTTCATGAAGACTTTCTTTTTTAATGTCGAGGAGGACAACACGTGAATCAAATGTCGCAACAGCCAGGATATTTCCAAGGGCAGCAAGGTCAACTGGGTCAGCAAGGTCAATTTTCGAACCATTATCAACCATCAGGCTTTGTTCAGTCGCATTACCAAGGCCAACTGAGCCAACCGACCTTCAACCAGACCCAAAGCAGCATTGTGCAATCTCCATTTGGCGGTAATCAGGCGACGAATCAGCACAGCTACAGCTCTGCTGCATATATGCCAAGCTATCAACAAAATACAGGTTTAACGCATCAATATCAGCCAAATAGCGGTTACCAATCGTTCACGGCTCAGCAGCATATGCCAAGCTATACATCGCATCTTGGCTCAGCTAATTATGCTACAAACCCGGTCATTTCGCACTTAGGCTACCAGGCGAGTCCGCAGCAGCATTATGCACAGTCTCATACGGGGTACACGGGGTATGCGGGCCAAAACCAAAACTTCTCAAGCGGCGGATATGCAGGAATGTCCAATAACCAAAACCAAACGCATGGCGGCATGCCGGTGCAATCGGCGACAGGTCAAAATCCGGTATACCATGCAACGAACGCTTATGCACAGTCCGGTCCGGTCATTTCGCAATTGGGGTGGCAGGCTGGCCCAAATCGCTAAGCCAATCACGCAGGGCTTAAGCTAAGCCCGCCGCTGTTGCGTTATTATAAGGAACAATCATCAACAAGAGCGGGCCGAAAGGCCCGCTCTTCACTTTGACAAAACGTGCGGAAAGCCTTACCATCGAGGAAAAGACATTTTAATCAGCAAAGGGGGTACGAAAGTGAACATATTAGGAAGCCTGCAGCAGCTCGGAAGAGCATTTATGCTGCCAATGATTGTGCTTCCAGCAGCAGCCATATTTTCGAGCCTCAGTCAATTGCCATGGGATTATATTGGAATGCCGCAGCTTACGGTTTATTTGCAGGCCGCAAGCCATGCCATTTTTACTTACCTTCCTTATTTGTTTGCGGTAGGCATTGCGCTCGGCATGACAGGAAATGCGCTCGCAGCTGCTTTATCGGCGCTTGGCGGGATGTTCATTTATGTAGGCATCACGCAGACAGCTGTGCCGGAAATTGAGCCGACGGTGTTTATCGGAACGTTGATGGGTATTATCTCAGGCTTTAGCTACGAACGATTTAAAAATTTGCGTTTGCCTGAATACATACAGTTTTTCGGAGGGCCGCGGTTTGTGCCGCTGTTCGTCAGCTTTATATCGGTCTTATTTTCTATATTTATGATTGGACTCACGCCATATATTGAACGGATGCTTGAGGAGCTAGGAAACATTGTAGCTTCAGGAGGCGGGTTCGGTGTTTTTCTTTATGGCTTTGTCCATCGGATTTTGGTTGTGTTTGGCCTGCACCATCTTGTCAGCCATGTTTTCTGGTTCCAAATTGGCGGTTATACGATGGCGGATGGGACAACCGTGTATGGCGATTTGCCGCGGTTTTTCGCTGGAGATCCGACAGCAGGCGTGTTTATGGCGGGGATGTATCCGACGATGATGTTTGCACTGCCCGCCATCGCGCTTGCCATTATTCATGAGGCAAGGGAGGATCTTAAGCCTAAAATCCGCAAAACGTTTATGTACGCGGCGTTAGCCTCCTTTTTGACCGGTGTGACCGAGCCTGTGGAATTTGCCTTTCTGTTCGTTGCGCCCTATTTGTTCGTCGTTCATGCGCTGCTCTCAGGCGTCATTATGTGGGTGACGTATGAGCTGGGCATTCGCCATGGCTTTTCATTTTCGGGCGGAGCGATTGATTTTATCGTCAACGAGCATTTGGCTACGCGGGGCTGGCTGCTCATACCTATTGGTATCGTGGTCGGGCTCATTTATTATTTTCTATTCCGCTGGGCGATCGACCGTTTTCAAATTCCGACTCCAGGGCGCGAGGAAGGCTCGCATCTCGATGAGTGGGCTGGCGATATTCCGCAGCGTGCGCCGCTTATTTTACAGGCGATTGGCGGCAAGGACAATATTGTGAAAATGGAATCATGCATTACGCGGCTGCGCTTGAAGGTAGCTAATGAGAAGCAGCTTGATATCGCGGCGCTGCGTAATTTGGGAGCAGCCGGGGTCATTCGTCTTGGCGGCGGCAATGTGCAGGTCGTATTCGGTACGTATTCGGAGCTGATTCGCGGTGAAATTTTGAATACGATTCAGCGGGACCAACAGCAGGTGCTGTTCAGCTCACCGATGCAAGGAAAGATGATTGCGCTCAGTGAAGTGCCCGATCCGATTTTTTCCGGCAAGCTGGTTGGCGATGGTGTTGCCTTTATACCGGATAAAGGGGAGCTCGTCTCGCCTGTCAAAGGGGAAGTTATTCATATTTACCCGACCATGCATGCGATTGGCATTCGAACCCCGGAAGGGCTTGAGGTGCTGCTTCATATCGGCATTGATACGTCACTGCTTGGCGGCAAAGGTTATTTCAAGGCCGTTGTCAAAGAAGGGGACATGGTGCTTCCAGGCGAATTGCTCATTCGCTTTAATTTGCAGCAGGTGCGCAAGGAAAGCAAATCGCTGGCGACTCCGATGGTCATTACCAATTCGGATCTCGTGCGTTCATGGCGATTTGCACCATATAAAACGGTTAAAAAAGGACAATCTTCCGTAATGTCGGTCGTGCTTAAAGAGATACAAGTTGGAGGGGAAAGGCCATGATACAAGGTATTGGAGCGTCAGCAGGCATAGCGATCGGAAAATCTTTCGTATTGCCCAGCTGGGAGTGGGAGCTGCCGGAGCAGCGCATCGATGTAGCTGATTTTGCTCGTGAGTTCGAGCGTGTTTATGAAGGCATCCGAACGTCAAAATTCGAAATCGAGCAAATGAAGGACGAGCTGCGGGAAGTGGTTGGTCCTTCGGAAACCCATATTTTTGACGCGCATCTTGCGATTTTGGACGACCCGGTGTTTATGAATGAAATTCAAGGCATTATTAGCCGGCAATACAAGGCAGCAGAGGTTGCAGTCAAGGAAGCGATTGATCATTTTGTGACGATGTTTGATTTGCTGGATGATGAATATATGAAGGAGCGTGCGCTGGACATAAAGGATGTCGGCAATCGGCTGCTCAAGCATTTGCTTGGTGTGCCGGAAATTAAGCTGCCATCTAACACAAAGCCGTTTATTCTTGTCGCCAAGGAGCTTTCTCCTTCGCAGCTTGCCCATATTAATCCGCAAAATGTACTTGGCATTGTTACGCTGGCAGGCAGCACGACTTCCCATTCCGCTATTATGGCGAGGGCGCTCGGCGTTCCGCTCGTCGTTGGAGTGGAGGCGAAGCTGGAGGAACCGATTCAGACGGGCCAAATGATCGTGCTCGATGGCGGTGACGGTGTCATGTATGTACAGCCGCCTCAGGAGATTGTCGAGCTTTATTCAGCGAAACAGCGGCAGCAGCAAGAAGCAAAAACCCGTCTGCGCGATATCGTCGATCATAAGCCGATAACGCCGGATGGCAAGCGGCTGGAGCTTGCGGCCAATATCAGCTCCTTCAAAGAGCTGGAAATTGCTTTATCGAGCGGGGCGCATGGCGTCGGTTTGTTCCGCACCGAGTTTTTATATATGGACCGCAATCGCTTCCCGCGGGAGGAGGAGCAGTTCGAGGTATACCGCAGCGTAGCGGAGAAGCTTGAAGGCAAAACGGTCATCATTAGAACGCTTGATATAGGCGGTGACAAGCAGCTCGATTATTTTAATATTGCTGAGGAAGACAATCCGTTTCTAGGCTATCGTGCCATCCGCATCTCACTGGATCGCAAGGATCTGTTTAAAGTACAGCTTAGGGCAATATTGCGGGCAAGCCATTATGGACAGGTTAAGCTAATGTATCCGCTCATTTCCTCGGTTGAGGAAGTTCGTGCAGCAAATGCAGTCTTAGCTGAGGCGAAGCAGGAGCTGGAGCAGGAAGGCCAGCCATATAACCGGGATTTGCAGGTTGGTGTCATGATTGAGGTTCCGGCTGCGGTTATTATTGCTGATTTGCTGGCAGGCGAGGTTGATTTTTTCAGCATTGGCACGAATGATTTGGTACAGTTCACCCTTGCTGTAGACCGAATGAATGAGGAGATTTCGTATTTGTACGAGCCATTTCATCCCGCAGTGCTGCGAATGCTCAAGCTCACGATTGATGCGGCACGCCGAAACGGCATTAAGGTGGGGGTTTGCGGAGAGCTGGCTGGCGATGTTAAGGCGCTGCCAATATGGCTGAGCCTTGATGTCGATGAGCTTAGTATTTCATCGCATTCACTGCTGCAGGTGAAGGAGCGGCTGCTCCGCACAAGGCAGGAAGACAGCCGCTTGCTGCTTCCGAAGCTGCTGGAATGCCGCACAAGTGCGGACATACATGAGCTGCTTGGGAAGTTTATGGATGAAAATGATGCCAGAAGACAAAGCGCCTCTATGTCTTAAAGTATAACCATTTATGCCGCCAAAGGACGGCCTCAGCCGTTTACGCTTGGCCTTTGTACTGCTCTAATGCGTCAACGAAAGCTTTGGCGTATGGCGGGAGATCTGGCGGACGTCTCGCAGAGATGAGGTTTCCGTCTACGACAACCGCCTCGTCAAACCATTCGGCACCGGCATTTTCCATATCGTCGCGAATGCCAGGCGTGGAAGTGACCTTGCGTCCTTGCAATATTTTAGCGGAAATAAGCACCCAGCCCGCATGACAAATTTGTCCAATTGGCTTGCCAGCTGCGTTAAGCTCCTGCACAAGCTCAAGCACCTTAGGGTAGCGGCGAAGCTTGTCCGGCGCCCAGCCTCCAGGAACAAGCAGGCCAATAATGTCGCTGCTGCTTACTTCATCAAAGCTGAGGTCGGCAACGGCGGGCACGCCATATTTTCCAATATGCTTCTTGCCCTTCTCAGGACCTGCATAAAGAACGGTAGCTCCCGCCTCGCGGACGCGATATACCGGATACCATAGCTCTAAATCTTCAAATTCATCATCCAGCAGGCAAATAACGGTTTTATTGTGTAAGGTCATAGCGATTCCCTCCATTTCATATTGTCTTACCTATTGTATCGAAGGAGAACTTATGAAGCAAACCATAGCAAAGCGTACGGTAAGAGTGCTCCGCTGTATTCCAGCCGTATTTGTCATGGCAGCGATTTTTGCCGCATCAGCGACGACGGGCGAAGAGATGAATACGCTGCTGCCCTTTTTTCAAAAGCTTTTTCCGCAAATGGTCAGCTTTGATTGGGGACATTTTGTCGCTTATTTTATGCTCGCCGCCACTATAGATTTTGCTATCGGAGCAAGGGCCGACCGTCTGGGCATGAAGGTCATCATCGTCGTATTATGCGGCCTTTATGGCATAACCGACGAATTTCACCAATCTTTCGTAGGCGGAAGAATGCCGGATGCAGCCGATGTCCGCAATGATATGATCGGAGCAGCCATATGGGCTGCTTTGGTGGCGCTGCCGCCCGTGCGTCGGTTATGGCGATGCATTGCGAGGTAGTGTGATGGAATTTAATTTTTCTTTTATCATTTAGAATGCTAATAGTAAAAATTACATGAGGATGAAAGCAGGATTTATCGCGAAAAAGGTCGAATATTTTACGCATCTCAAATTATGAGCATATACGGAGATGAAGGGCGGTACAGCCGTCCGCGTGAAGGAGTGGACCAACTTGGAAAAGCGGTGTCATTGTGGCGACATCATGAAGATGAAGCTGCGAACCGTCATTTATTCTGGGAAAGTGGAAATCGACAATGTGCCTATTTATTCCTGTGTAGCCTGCAGTCGAAGTGAAGTGTTTCCAGAAGTAAAGCCCGATTTGACTGGCCTGATTGCTCAGCTGGGCGCGGAGCCATCCAAGCAAACCTTTCTATTCGATGAATGCAATGAATGGGCGAGCCTGCTCGTTACTGCCATAAACACGAAGAAGCAATCCGATCCTGCTGCGGTGGAACGGCTTATTCAGGAGCGTATTGATGCGCTGCTGGATCTGCTGCTGCTTGCTCAAGGGCTTGAGGATGAAGGTTGGATAGCGGATATTACGAAGCGGCTGGGCCAAATTAGCCGACCGACAAGGCATACATAATGCAATAAAGGAATGAGCTTGCGGGCAGAGGCTTGTTCAGAAATGAAGGCGCCTAGTCGCTAACATTGCGAAAAGTAATATTTTGTCGTATGATTATTCTATTGTGCAGTGGGCGAAAGTGAAAAATCTGAGATAATGGAGAGAAGGACCTTGACGGTAACCATTTATGATGTAGCAAGAGAAGCAGGAGTATCTATGGCTACGGTTTCCAGGGTTGTCAATAACAATCCGAATGTGAAACCCGCAACCCGCAAGAAGGTTTACGAGGCCATTGAGCGTCTGGGATACCGTCCTAATGCGGTAGCTAGGGGCCTTGCCAGCAAGAAAACAACAACAGTTGGTGTCGTAATCCCCGATATTTCCAATGCTATTTTTGCTGAAGTGGCACGGGGTATTGAAGACATTGCGAATATGTACCACTATAACATTATTTTGTGTAATGCGGACAAGAAGAAGGATAAGGAAATCCGCGTTATTAACACGCTGCTGGAGAAGCAGGTTGACGGTTTGCTTTTTATGGGCGGTGCTGTAACGGAAGAGCATATGCAGGCGTTCAAGACAACGAATGTCCCAATCGTATTATGTGCAACGACGGATGAGAACGGTGAAATTCCTTCCGTTGATATTAATCATGAGGAAGCAGCTTTTGATGCGGTCAACAAATTGCTGGAGCAGGGCCACCGCCGCATTGCAATGATCAGTGGCACGCTGCAGGATCCTGCGAATGGCTATGCTCGTTTCCAAGGGTATAAGCGGGCGCTGGAGTCGGCTGGTATTGCCTATGATGATACGCTTGTTCGTATCGGCAACTACCGCTATGAATCGGGCATTGATGCCATGAAATATTTTATTGAACTGGACGAGCGTCCGACTGCGGTATTCTCGGCGACAGATGAGATGGCCATTGGTGCTATTCATATGATTCAGGACTCTGGTCTGAGCGTACCAGGCGATGTCTCCGTAATTAGCGTAGATAACAGCCGTATGGCTTCGATGGTTCGTCCGCAATTGACGGCTGTTGCCCAGCCTATGTATGATATCGGAGCTGTATCCATGCGTCTGCTCACGAAGCTGATGAATAAAGAAAACGTCGATCACTCCAAAGTTATTTTGCCGCATGAAGTGATTGTGCGCCAATCTGTTGGAGGGGTATAGAAAGCATGACTTTTAACACAATAGGCATCATTGGGGCGATGGTAGAAGAGCTTGAGCTTCTCGGTCAGCACGTCCAAGTCACTAGGGAAACGGTGAAGGCTGGCATTACTTATTATGAAGGTCAATTTCATGATAAGACCGTTATTTATTGCAAATCCGGTGTTGGCAAAGTCAACGCTGCTGTATGTACGCAAATTTTAATTGATTTGGGCGCGGACTGTGTGTTGTTTACCGGCGTTGCCGGAGCCGTTGATCCGGCCCTAAATATTGGGGATATCGTCGTATCTACAAGCTGCATTCAGCATGATATGGATTGCTCGCCGCTTGGCTTCGCACGCGGTGAAATTCCATTTCACGTGCGGTCGGAATTTGTAGCAGATGAGCGACTCGTTCAACTGGCTGTTGATGCAAGCAACCGCTTGTTTGAAGGACATAGTCTACAAGGCATTGTATTATCCGGCGACCAATTTATTGCGAGCCGTGAGACAGTTGCCTTGCTGCGAGAAACGATGAATGGTGCTTGTGCAGAAATGGAAGGCGCTTCGGTGGCTCAAGTATGCGATATGAATGAGGTGCCCTTCGTGATCATCCGTTCCATGTCGGATAAGGCAGATGGATCTGCACATGTCAATTTCCCAGAGTTCACTGTGCAAGCGGCGGCTAATTCCTATGCCATTATTGATGACATCGTTCGACATATATAGTTCATAAGTAGGTGAGAAACCGCCATCCGGGCATTCGGATGGCGGTTTTTTATTTTTGGAAATGGATATAGAAAACAGGAAATAGATAGAAATAATTATATTCCGATAGGAATTATCTATTTTAATTGACAACGATAGGAGAGACATTGTACGATTCATCTTGCCACCAGCATTTTACTATTTTTGGTTAAATGAGGAGGAGAGAACAAAAAAGATAGATAGAGCTGTGCGATAGCGAGTTAGAAGACTGAATATTCTGAAAATGTAGCTGTTGGCGAAAAATAAACTTGTGGATAGGTGGAGATTGGTAATGGCGGACGTTAGCTGTATCGTATGCAAATCGGAAATTAGTGTGGAGTCTGATGCAATAAGCGGAGAAATCGTAGAGTGCTCATCATGCGGGCAAGAGCATGAGGTCCATGCTGTAAATAATAGCATTTCAGTAGCATTAGCCCCCGAGATTGAAGAAACTTGGGGCGAGTAAAGGAGCCTGATCATGAAGCAGACAAATACGGATATTTTGCTTTGTGTAACGAAGCTGCGTGAGGAGGAGAAGCGGATTTACGAGCTGCTCCAGCAGGCAGGTCATCATGTTCAGGTGAATTTGGACTCAATGGAGCTGCCTCTTGAGCAGGGGTGGGCAGATCAATATGGTGTCGCGCTCATTCGCTGCCTCTCTCAGAAAAAAGCGTTAAGCCGCTCAACGATGCTGGAACTATCCGGCATTGAAACGATCAATTCCGTTAAAGCGATTAACATTTGCACCAACAAGATCCATCAAGCACTGGTGTTTCAAAAGCATCATATTCCGCAGCCCCGCTTCAAGGTAGCTTTTACCGCAGACAAAATCCTCGAATCGTTCGAGGATTTTGGCAACATATTTGTAATCAAGCCGCCGAGCTCTTCTTGGGGAAGAGGTATTGCCCGCATTGTCGGCAAGGAATGCCTGGATGGCTGGATCGCGGCAAGAGAATCGCTTGATCCGACCCAGCAGTCCTTTCCTGTGCTCGTACAGGAATACGTGGACAAAGGGGATTATGATATTCGCGTCGTCATTGTCGGCAAGCGGCCAATCGTTGCGTTTCGGCGGGTATCGGTCGACAACTGGAAGACGAATACGCATTTGGGAGCAGAGGTTGAGCCCATTGCTATCAATCAGGAAATAGAATGGATTAGCGGCAAGCTGGCCGAGGTGCTTGGTGAAGGTATCTATGGTTTGGATTTATTTTATGATTATCAGCATAAACGATATCTCGTATGCGAGGTCAATCAAAATCCGGAGTTTTCGAAGTCTTGGAAAATTCATGGTGTCGACGTGGCCGCCCATATTGCGCTTTATTTGCAGGGAAAATTAGCAACTAAATCAATGCCGAGACAGAAGGTAAATGCATAACCATAACGCATCTTAGCCTATTCAGCCCCCATTCAAAACCTTGAAAGCAAGTCAAGAATAAAGGAGAATCGGCAATGGCCCATACGACAATTATTACAGCGCCAGAGAAGGTGACACCCATAATCAAAAAGGAGCAATATTTTTCGCTATCCTTTGTTTTATCCCGTGTGCTGAATTCCGGCGTCATCATGAGTATTGAAAAAAATGAGAATGAACTAAAGGGGCTTGAGAAAAGCATTGGCAAGCTAACACAGAGCAAATACGTCTCCTTGTTCAATAGCTACACAGGCGCTGTGCATGCCGCGCTTTGGGGTCAGGATATCGTCCATGGCTCGCTGACGCGCCTAGAGGGGGCAAGCGAGCAGGATCAGCGTTTTTTAAACTGGCTGGGAGTGGGGCTGGTGACAGATGCGGAAGTAGAGCAAGGCTTTGAGAAGGTCAGTGTTACGTGGGACAATTTGCCGCTTCTTGAACATGAGTTGCAGCAGAAGCTACAGCAGCCCCCGGTGCTGGTGCTCGATTTTACGGAGTTGGGCTTCGGCCCTTGTGCCGCTATTGCCGCAAATGACGAGAGCGTCTGGACCAAAGCGGAACGTTTGAAAATATTTGGCGCCTTCGATCTGAAGACGATGTGGACGCAGGAGGAGTCGGAGCCGGATATCCAGCCCGGCGCACAGTTCAACTATAGGCTTAGCCCGCTCGTGGCGGCATGCGTCAAATTATCGCTTTTAAGGAGGAACAGCAGCCATGAAGACTGACTTTATCCGTAAGCCGCTGAGCTTGCCGTCCGAAGCCTGGATTAATGAGCAGCTTGCTTATTATGGGGGGCCAGCGGTCATTCCCGAGGATAGCCGGAAGACGACCTTTCCGTCCATTACGAAAGAGGACATCGTGCAAATGCTAGTGTCGATTCAGCAAAGCCCGGAAGAGGTTATCCATGAGTTTACAGAAAAATACCGTGGCTACGTCGGGGCGAATTACGCGATTGCTACCGCAAGTGGAACGTCAAGCCTGCATTTGGCGCTCGTTGGCGTAGGCGTACAACCGGGCGATGAGGTCATCGTTCCTGCGTTTACGTTCATTGCGACCGCACAGGCCGTAGTGGCGGCGAAAGCGATTCCTGTGTTTGTGGATATTGATCCACTAACCTATAACTTGAATCCCGCGCTCGTGGAGCAGGCGATCACGGCGAGGACGAAGGTCATTATGCCGGTTCATGTCCATGGCTTGCCAGCTGATCTGGCGCAGCTCAGGGCGCTCGCTGACAAGCATCATTTGCGGCTGGTAGAGGATGCTTCCCATGCGCATTCTGCTTCGATTGGCGGTCAGCTTTGCGGGTCTATCGGGGATGGAGCGGGGCAGAGCTTAATGGCGGACAAAAACTTCCCCGTAGGGGGAGAGGGCGGCATCGCCTTTTTCAAGGAGCGGGTGGATTATGAGCGGGCACTGACCTTTCTGCATGAGACGGGCATTGATTACCGAATGTCCTGGATCGCTGCGGCATTTGGCATTAGCCAGCTGGAGCGCTTGCCGTATTATGATGCGATTCGGGCTAGAAATGCGAGCTACTTAACGAATATTTTAGCGCAAACGAGGCTGTTCAAAGGCCCGTATGTGCCTGAGGGCCATAAGCACAGCTACAATATGTATCGTATTAAGCTGGACCCGGAAGCAGCGGGGCTGGGAGATTTGCCGGATTACCAAGTGAAAGAAGCTATTCAGGAGCTGGCAGCAAGCGAGGGCGTGTTTGCACGGGAATGGCAAAACGTGCCGATTCCGGGCCATCTGCCTTTTCAAAACCGCAAGGGGTTCGGCAGGGGGTATCCCTTTACGCTGTCGGAGCGCAAAGACTTTGGCTACCACATCGACCACTTCCCGGAGACGCTGAAGATGCTGCGCTCAACGCTGACCATTTGCCGCGAGCTGCGTTCGCCCATTGAATATGAGCGCATAGCCGCGTATGCGCTGGCGTTTCAGAAGATTGATGCGAACCCGTCTATTATTCGTGAACTCGTGCTTAAGAATACGGCGGCCAAAAAATCATATGAGAGGGATGCGAGACTCGGATGAGTGTAATCGAAAGCAGCGTGAAGCGCGTCGCTATTTTGGGCGGCAATGGCTTTACAGGAGGGGAGCTTTACCGGCTGCTAAAGCGGCATCCTTATTTTAAAGTGGATTTTGTATCCTCGGAATCGAAGGCGGGGCTGCCGCTGGATAAGTTTTTTGTTTCGGCGGCTCGCCAGAAGCGGGCGGATGGCGGGAAGTTTCAGAAGCTGGCTGCGCTTGCCGGACATTATGATTTCATCTTTTCCTGCTTGCCAACGGGTGTATTGCCTAGGCATATCAGTCACATTGCTGAGCATGCCGAATATGTGATTAATGTTAGCGGCGATTATCGGCTGAACGATCAGGAGCTGCTGCGGCAGCATTATCCAGAAAGCCTCAACCATCCAGCGGTAGGGGGCAGCCATTATTTTATCCCAGAGTTTAGCGAAATTAATTTGGAGGCGAAGGTGGTCAATTTGCCGGGCTGCATGGCAGTCGCCACGATTTATACGCTGTTTCCGCTGCTGGCCGCTAATCTGATCGAGCCACGCGTCATCTCAGACGCCAAGACGGGCTCAAGCGGCGGCGGGAAAGCGAGTACAGAGCATCATGCGGAGCGCGCCCATAATTTCCGTCCATATAAAGTGCATGGGCATCGTCATCGGCCGGAAATTGAATTTGCGCTGGAGGAGCATTTGGAGCGTTCCGTAGAGCTGCAATTTTCCGTACACAGCTTGGATTTGCCGCGGGGCATTCTCGTCACGTCCTACTCGCTGCTGAAAGAGCATGTTAGCGAAATTGATGTGAAAAAAGCGTTTTATGGCGCTTACGCGACCAAGCCGTTTGTCCATTACTTTAATTCCAAAAACGGCTCCTACTCGTATCCCATGATTAAAACGACTACAGGAACGAATTACGCTGAAGTCGGGGCGTATGTGGAGGGCCGCAATTGCGTCTCGATTGCCTCCATCGACAATTTGATTAAAGGTGCGGCGGGTCAAGCGATCCAGGCTGCGAACCTATATAGCGGCATTGCGGAGGAGGCAGGCTTACAATTTGAGCTGGAGGGGGCGTGGCCTTAATGTCAAGCCGGAGCTTGTATGTCATTAAACTCGGGAGCAGCACGATTATGCATCATCCCGAAGTGTTCGCCGAGCTTAATGCTTTGGTGCAAAAAGGAAGGAAGGTGCTGCTTGTAGCGGGTGGAGCAGAAGGCATCCGGCAAAAATACGAGCAGTTGAGCAGGAGCATTCCGGTTCTCACTTTAGCGAATGGAGACGAGGCGCGGTACTGCTCGCCATCGGAAATGCCGCACATTCGGGCGGCGTATCAGGAGTTTATTTTAGCGAAGGTTCATGCGCAATTAAAAGACTATCAGCTGAGCGTATTCGCCCAAATTGGCGGCGACAACGAGGTTGTGCTTGGACAAAAAGCTAAGCCGATCAAAGCGGTCAAGGATGGAAAAATCGTTATCGTTCGCGATTCTCTGTTCGGCTCCTTTACAGGGTGCAACGTCGATTTTTTACAGGCTACGCTGCACGTATTCGACGTCGTATGCTTGACTCCGCCTATATATGACCGCGAGCTAGGGGAATACATTAACATTGATGCGGACATGCTGGCGGCTCATTTGGCAACTGAGCTTGCAGCCGAGCATCTGCGTTTTGTGACAGGCACGGCAGGGCTTTTGCAAAATGTGGATGAACCAGCTTCTACAATTGCTGACGTCTATTTAGGTGATGAAATTCACTCCATTCAAGGACGAATGAAGCAAAAGGTACGGGCGGCCAATTATGCGATCAGCCAAGGCATTTGCGATGTAAGCATAACGGGACCTCATTCGCTGAATCAGCCCGATACGGGTAAAACGTGGTTTTGGAATATGCAGCGTGATGTCAGCGGGACGGATTTGCTTAGAAAAGCGATTCGGATACCATCCGTATCGGGCGATGAGTCGGAGCTTGCCAGCTACTTGGTGAATGCGGTGCAGCTGCCGGGGGTCAACGGCTTTGTCGATGAGGCTGGCAATGCCGTGTTTCGCAAAGGAACAGGGCCTAACCAGCTGCTGCTGCTCGGCCATTTGGATACCGTCCCTTATAATTGGCAGGTTACCTGCGATGAGGAGCGAATTGCTGGCCGGGGAACGGTCGATGCCAAGGGCAGCCTGCTGAGCTTCATTCACATGCTGTATGCTGCGGAGGTGCCAGAGGATGGCTCGCTGCTCGTCATCGGAGCCGTGGAGGAGGAGGTCTCCTCGTCCAAGGGTGCCTTCTATGTAAGGGATCATTACCGGGCGGATGCGGTTATTATCGGCGAACCGAGCGGGGAGGACAGCTTGACGCTCGGCTACTATGGGCTATACAAGCTAAGCATCTCGATTAGCAAGCCGCAGGAGCATTCCGCTGGCAAGGATAGCCTTAGCGTGCTGGATCAGCTGTATACAATTGTTGCGGATATTCGGGAGCAGGTCAGAGGCGTTGATCCGAGCAGCTTATCCTCTCTTATTGATATAAAACATAGTAATCACAATGGAATACTTAGTGCTATTGGCCTTTTAAACTTTAGAATTTCCCCGCTTGCGGGCAAGGATTATGCAAAGCAGATCCAGCTGGATTATGGCGATGGCGTGACAGTTTCCGTGCTGCGTGCCACGCCAGGCTTCGCAAATCCGCGAAACAGCCCCTTAGTGAAAGCCTTTGTACGCAGCTTTGCGAGCAAGGGAAAAGCCATTCATTATATTAAAAAGCGCGGAACAAGCGATATGAATACGCTGGCCACTACATGGGAAGACGTGCCGATGGTCGCTTACGGCCCAGGTGATGCAAGCCTCGATCATACGAACGAGGAGCATTTGCTGCTGAGCGAGGTGCATGGAGCAAGAGCGATATTACAGGGCGCTATTGAGGAATGGTATCGCCTGAAATCGGAGGAGGGTTCCTATGGGTACGCTGGCACAGTCGCCAAGTAATTCAGCAGGCCTTGAGGAGCTGCTGGCGAAAGCGCAGGCCGCGCGCAGCTCTATTATTGATATGGCGGCTCGCGAGACGGGCTGCCATATCGGAGGCAGCTTATCCGTCATTGATTTGCTTATTGGCGCTTATGCCAAATTTCATCAGGACGCAGACACGGCCATCGTGCTGAGCAAAGGTCATTCCGCAGCGGCATTATATGCAGTGTTGTATCAGTATGGGATTCTATCGGATGATCCTGCCGCCTCCTACGGCGGAGCGGAATCGCTGTTCACCGGGCATCCCAATCCGAAGCTGCCCGGCATTCCGTTTGCGACAGGCAGTCTCGGGCATGGGGTAGCCTATGCAGCCGGCTGGGCGCTCGGACAGAAGCTGCGGCGCACGAGCGGGATAGGGATAGCGATAGGCGGCGATGGCGAGCTTCAGGAGGGCTTGTGCTGGGAAACGGCTCAGCTCGTACAGGCGAAGGGCATAACGAATTTTATTTATGTCGTCGATTGCAACGGAGGACAAAATGATGGCCTGCTAGCCGATATTTCGCCGTTGCCGAATTTGCGAGAGCGATTTGTTGCGTTTGGCTTTCAGGTCAAGGAGATCGACGGGCATGATCTGGAGCAAATTATTGCAGCGCTGGAGCCGGATGGGGAGAAGCCGCTGGCGATTTTGGCCCATACGGTGAAGGGCAAGGGTGTTGCTGCCATTGAAGGCAATCCACACGCCCACTATGCCAAAATTTCCGAGAAAATAGCGCTGAAATGGAAGAGGGGCTTGCAATGAGCAGCTTAGCAGCAAGAGAGGCCTACAAGGATGAACTAACGAAGCTGGCAGCGGATCATACGAATATTATTTGCCTTGAGGCAGACTTGGGCGGAAAAGAGCATCCTTTTCAGCAAAGCTATCCGGATCGTTTTTTTAATTTAGGCATTGCAGAGCTCGCCAGTGTAGACATTGCCGCGGGGCTGTCGAAGGCCGGCTTCGTCCCTTTTTTCTCAACCTTTGCATCATTTGCCGCCTTGCGGGCGGCGGAGAGTGTGAAGCTGGCGCTAGGCTATATGGGCGAAAATATTAAAATCGTCGCGGCCTATGGCGGGGTATCAGGCGGCTGGTTCGGAACGACGCATCATTGTCTGGAGGACATCGCGGTTATCCAGTCGTTCCAGAACATTCGCATCGCTTGTCCGCATGGGGAAGCGGAGACGAGGCGGGTTGTACAGGAGGCCGCAGCGTCGAGCGAGCCCTACTACATTCGTCTGGCGCGCAATGACAAGTTTGACAGCCTCGCCCGTGATGAACAGGGAAGCTGCCGCGAGCTGCTGTTCGAAGGGACTGTCCGCAGCGATGCGCCGCTGTGCTTGGTGTCGATTGGCGAGCAGGCTACTGAATTGTGCAGCCGGATCTATCAGGAGAACGCGCTGGTCAATCATGCGCACCTTTGCTATGTAGACCGCGACAGCCTGAAGCGATATAAAGCAGAGCTGCAAGCGGCAGCGGAAACGTTTCTCGTCGTCGAAGAGCATCGGGCGGCTGGCGGCACAGCGTCGAGTCTGTCTCTGCTGCTGCCGGAGAGCCGAGTTTACTCTCATGATTGCGGCGAGGAATGGCCCATCTATGGCGGCAGCCATGCAGACGTGCTGCATTATTTAGGCTTTGGCTATGAAGCGCTGACAAGGCAGATTGCAGAGCTCGGAGGAAATAGCGATGATATTTAGCGTGCTGCGGCCAGCAAAATTCCGTTATTTTTTTCTCTCGGACATCATTTCCGGCTTTGGAGTAGGGATGAGCACCATTGGCGCCAACTGGTTTCTAATGGATCAGACGGGCTCGATTAGCGCCATTGGCTTTATGCTGGCTCTCAATGTCATTGCGGGCTTCCTGATCTCGCCGTTTGTCGGCAGCTTGACTGACAAGTTTAACCGCAAGGCGATCATTCAGTGGACGTATTTTATTCGTGCGGCAGCGGTGCTGGCTATTATGGGCTTGTTCTTATGGACCGGCTTCCATATTGAATATTTATATTTGTTTACAATCGTGAATGGCATGGGCTGGACGATCTATATGTCGGCCTCCCGCAGTCTGGTGCAGGAGCTGCTGCCCGAGAAGGACTTGATTAAGGGCAATTCCTTAGTTGAGATCAGCCTGCAGGTGGGGATGTTTATGGCGGGAGCAGCCTCGGGCGTACTGTATAAATATTCGGGCTTCGAAGTCATTCTGCTCATTAATGCGCTTGTGTTCATTATAAGCAGCCTGCTGCTGTACCGGGTCAGCTATGAGGCGATTGCGGTTGAAAATAAAAAAGAACCGTTTGTATCCAGCTTTAAAAATGGACTCAGCTATTTGGCGGAGCGCCCGTTTATTTTTTTCCTCGGCGTAATTGCCATTATTCCATTAGTATCCACGATGATTTATAATGTCGTGCTGCCAGGCTATGTCAGCGATGCGGTGAAGGGCGACTCGGTCGTATTCGGCTTGTCGGATATGTTTTATGGCGTTGGCGGGCTAATATCCGGCTTTATTGCCGCTCCGCTTGCTGCGAAATTATCAAAAAATACGACGATTGCTTTATTTTTCGCTGTAGCTGTCGGTGTCTTGCTCGCCATCGCCTTTAACACATTTGCGCTTGTCCTATATTTGGGCAGTGTGCTTATTGGACTCAGCAATTCCTCGCTGCGAATCGTCATGACGACGACGCTGATGGAAACGGTATCGAAATCCTACATGGGCCGCGCCATGTCGGTATGGATGGCGATCTCGCTGCTGCTTCAGACGGTGTCTGCGTCGGCGCTGGGCTTGCTTATCGACCATTATTCCGCAGCCGCAGGCTTTCTCTGTATGAGTGGGCTGATGCTCGTCGGGCTGATTTTGCACCGAATGCTTGTAGCTAGCAGCGGCGTGAAGGCGAAAAAAACGCTGGAGGTATAAATTCATTATTCTATCAACTAAAGGAGAATGGCTATGACCGAACCTAAAATCGTCGCTTTTGTGGAGCCTAGCTTCTACGGAGTGAGCTTTGCAAGAGCGGCCTTTCAGCAGGGCTGCAAAGTAATTTCGATTGTATCCTCTGTGGATAACCCTCGCTTATACGGCTATGAAGGCATCTATCACGATTTAATAGTTGCAGATATTCGAGATGAGGAGTCTGTATATGGGGCGATTCGCAGCTCAGCGTATTTCGGCAAGCTGGATGCTTTAATTCCGGCGACCGACTATGCCTCGCACTTGACGGCAAAGGTCGCAGAGCGGCTGGGACTTAGAAGCGTGCCGTATGAGGCGGCGTTGAAATCAAGAAATAAAGATTTGGCCCGCGAAGCCTATGAGGCCTTTGGGGTGCCCAGCGCCAAATACAGGAAGGTGAGAACCTATGAGGAAGCGGAGGCTGCGGCTCGTGAAATTGGCTATCCAATCGTACTTAAGCCGACCAATTGTGCAAGCAGCCAAAATGTCTATTTTATTTCCGGGCAGGATGAGCTAAAGGCTGCGATGGCAATCATCTCTGATTTTAAAGTGACGTATATGGATTTCAAAGTGAGAGAGGAATATTTGGTTGAAGAATATTTGGAGGGTCAGGAGTTCAGCGTGGAAATTTTTCTTGAAAATAGCGAGCCAGCCTTTGCGGTCGTGACCGAAAAAATAACGTCGCCGCTGCCTTATTTCGTCGAGGTTGCGCATACGCTGCCGACCTCCGTGCATACGGATAAGCAAGCGGAAATTATTGAAACGGCGGTAAGCGCACTGCGAGCCATTGGCATTACGGATGGTCCTAGCCATGTGGAGGTGAAGCTTTCGGAGCAGGGTCCGCGAATTATCGAGGTGAACGGCAGACCGGGCGGCGATAATATTTCCTCCGATTTGCTCGTTCAGGCGCTGGGCGTTGATTTCTTTGAAGCGACCGTCCACTATTATTTAGCCGAGCCGGTAAACGTTCATGCAAGCCGCAGCCGGGCAGCGGCCATTGCCTATTTGCTGGCTGAGAAGGACGGCATCGTAGCGTCCGTGGAAGGGCTTGAGCATTTGCAGACAGGAGAAGCGGTCGTTCGTTCACATATTTCCGTGCGGCAGGGGGATCAAATTTCCGTAGCCAAAAGCTCGGATGACAGGCTCGGCTATGTCATTACCGTAGCCGACACGCCGCAGGAGGCGAAGCAGGCCGCGCTTGAATTAATAAACAAGGTGGAGCTTGTCTATCAATAAGCTAGGTATCAGTAAGCTAGGCGGGCCAGCTATATCCAATAGACACAGGAGGACGACAAGCAGATGACGAACATTCTGATTGTTAACGGACATGATTATTATGACAGAGCGCAAGGGAAGCTGACCCAGACACTCGTTGCAGCGGCAGTTTCACAGCTTTCGAAGCAGCATGTCGTTCAGACAACGACGGTTGCTGATGGCTATGAGGTCGAGCAGGAAATTCAAAAATTTCAATGGGCAGACGTTATTATTTTTCAGACGCCTATTTATTGGTTCAGTATAACAGGGCTGCTCAAAAAATATATCGACGACATTTACCTGCCGAATATTTTCTTTGGCAAAGCGAAGGAGTTTGGGCGCGGCGGCCTGTTCACTGATAAGAAGTATATGCTGTCGCTCACATGGGGGGCGTCCGCTGCTGCGTTTTCCGATCCAGCGAACTTTCTGGAAGGGAAAAGCGAGGATGAGGTGCTGTTCAGCGTACATAAAACTCAACAATATTGCGGGCTGAAGCGGCTGCCTACCTTCTCGCTTTACTCTTCCATGCGCGAGCCAGATGTGGAAGATGGCTTAGCGAGGCTTGAGATTCATTTGAAAAAGACGTTCGAGCTTTGATGAATGGAGGAGAGAGGGTGAGGAGAGAGGGCTTCGATAGCTTGTTTGAAAGCATGGTCGAAGCTCCTCACGCCGCATTATTTCCTTGCCGTCCTGCTTTCGGCGAGAGCCGCTTATAAATCCTGGATCGCGATTTCGCAAATTGTACGATTTTTGGCTTCAATTTCACTGCGGCGGGGAATAGGCGGAATTTGCGCCAAATCGTCCAGCCACCATTGGGGCAGCTCACTCGGGCTGCTTTTTTGCCATTTGTCGAGCCATTGCTGCGGCAGGCGCAGCTTGCTCTCAAGAGGGCGTTTCACTTCTTCAAGCGCTTCTGCCTCTAGTTCTGCTGTAGTTTTGCCTATAAGCTCGGCTGCAATTGGATGATCGATCATCGTCAGCCATACGAGAGCCCATGCACGCGGAACGACGCGCCATAGATCGTAGCCGCCACCGCCCAGAGCGACCCATTTGCCGCCCGTATAGGTATGCGCAAGCTCGTGAATGATAGCGGGCATTTCACTATAAATGCGCATGCTGCAATGAATATGCGACAGCGGATCATAGGCGTGAGCGTCGCAGCCATGCTGGCTAATAATAATATCAGGCTTGAAGGCGGCTGTGACCTGCGAAATGGAGGTGCGGAAGCATTCCAGCCAGGAATCGTCCTCCGTATAAGGCTCCATAGGCAGATTGAAGCAGGTGCCAACGCCCGCATCGGTTCCTTTTTCATACACATAGCCGGTGCCTGGGAAAAGAAACTTGCCCGTCTCATGGATGGAGTAGGTGCATACATCGGGATCATTGTAAAAAATCCACTGCACCCCGTCGCCATGATGGACATCGGTGTCAATATAAAGCACCCTCGCGTTGTACGTTTCCCGCAAATGCTTAATGGCTACAGCTGCGTCATTATAGACACAGAAGCCGGAACCGCGCTCTGGAAAAGCATGATGCAGCCCGCCTGCCATATGATAAGCATGCAGCGTTTGTCCGCTCATCACCAGCTCCGCCGCTTCTACGGAGCCTGCAACGATAGCTGCCGCTGCCTCATGCATGCCAGGGAAGAAAGGCGTATCCTCCGTATTAAGTCCAAATTGCCCGGAGCTGTCCTGCTCTTCCGGTGCAGGCGCCAGTGAGCTGAGCTGCCTAACGGCTTCTATGTAGTCCTCGCGATGCGCCAGCGCGAGCATTTGGCTGCTTGCTTGGCGGCTGGTCTCATGCCATTGCTCCTCGGGGAGCGCGCCCAGTGTTTGAAGCAGATCGACCGTAAGCGTCAGCCTGATCGGATTGAAAGGATGCTCCTCGCCAAATTTATAAAGCGAGCAGTCTGGCTGATGCACAAAAATAGCATTTGACGGCACAATCATAAACGAATCACGTCCTCCTCCGGCCCATTACGCCGCTCTATCCTTAATACATAAACCGCTGCCGAAACCGAACGCGGTCAAACTGTTCGATTGATGCCAGCGGCACTTCGCTGCCAATCCGCACCATCAGGCAGTTGGCGGGATGGGAGCAAATTTCCGGATCATCGGTTGCGTACCAAATCATATCAACTGACTTCATCAGCTTCTCCATCATCGTGCGATAGTCCCAGACGCTGAGTCCCGTGCTTTTCAAATCCCAATGCCAATAATATTCCGTTGTGAAAATAATCAGGTTTTCCATCTGCTGCTCCGCGAAGGCGAGCTGGATCATTTTTTTGCCGAGCCCATAGGAGCGGTAGTCATTAGCTACTTCGACAGCGCCAAGCTCGACCAAGTCGATCATATTTCCTTCGGACCAACGCTCCAGCTCATCAGGGTAATGGAAGGTGACATAACCGACGATGCAATCGGCTTCCCGGGCTAAAATGATGCGCCCCTCCGCCAAACTGGCGATTTCAACTAGCGCTTGATGCTGTTCCGCAGGCTTGCGAAATGCATCAAGGTCTGGATGCATAGCAAGCAGCATTAGCTGCTCAGCAGGAACAGGTCCTTCCAGCACAAGCTCTCGGCCATCTGCGAGTATAATTTTGTCCTGCTGGTAGTGTTTGCGATGCTGCAAGGCATACTCCCCTCTCTGTGGTGCTGCCTAAAAGGTAAGGCTTGTTCTACTAATGGTTATAGCAAACATTTGGCCAAATGAAAAGCATAGTCGAAAATAAAGCAGATATGTTATAATCGTCCATGTAAGCGTATTCCACTCGGTAAAGGTGTAATAGATTTGATGGGAGAGTGATAGAATGTCTGATCTACATCAAGAGCGAATTTCAGCAGTAGCTAATAATTCTAACCTGGTTGATTATGATGAAGCTGTAAAAACCTTCCGATGGGAAACGATTGAGCAGCAGTTCAGCTGGCACCAGACCGGAAAGGTGAATATGGCTTATGAAGCGATAGATCGCCATGTATCTGTAGGCAAGAAGGATAAGGTTGCCCTTTATTACAGTGACAGCTCGCGCGACGAGTCCTACACATTTGGGCAGCTGCAAGCGCAATCGAATCAATTTGCGAATGTGCTGCGGGGGCTCGGCATTACGAAGGGCGAGCGCGTATTTGTGTTTATGCCGCGAACGCCTGAGCTGTATATAAGCGTGCTCGGAGCGCTCAAAGTCGGTGCTGTTATCGGCCCGTTATTTGAAGCGTTCATGGAGACAGCGGTCAAGGATCGCCTTCAAGACAGTGAAGCGTCTGCCATTATAACGACGCCAGCGCTGCTCAGCCGGATTAAGCGCGATGAAATTCCATCGCTGCGGCATATTATCGTTTATGGCGATGAGGTGCAGACAGATGACGTAATCGTCGATTACGCCGCTGAGATGGAGCAGGCATCGACCGATAGCGAGATTGAATGGCTCGGGCGCGAGGATGGCCTTATTTTGCATTATACATCTGGTTCGACTGGAAAGCCTAAAGGCGTCTATCATGTGCAAAATGCGATGATTCAGCATAAATATACTGGCCAGATTGTCCTCGATTTGAAAGAGGATGATATTTACTGGTGCACCGCCGACCCGGGCTGGGTTACGGGAACATCCTACGGTATTTTTGCGCCATGGCTTAATGGGGCAACAATTGTCGTAAGAGGGGGCAGGTTCAGTCCGGCAGATTGGTATGGCACGATTCAAAAATACGGCGTCACCGTCTGGTACAGTGCCCCAACAGCGTTCCGCATGCTGATGGGCGCAGGCGATGACGTCGTATTGAACTACGATTTGTCCAGCTTGCGCCATGTGCTCAGCGTGGGCGAGCCGCTTAATCCGGAAGTTGTTCGCTGGGGGATGAAGGTTTACCAGCAGCGTATTCACGATACGTGGTGGATGACGGAAACGGGCGGACAGCTAATTTGCAATTATCCATCAATGACGATTAAGCCAGGCTCCATGGGCAAGCCGCTGCCGGGTGTGGAAGCGGCGATTATTGATAATCAAGGCAATGTGCTGCCACCATATCGGATGGGCAACTTGGCGATTCGCACGCCATGGCCTTCGATGATGCGCAAAATTTATAATAACCCTGCCAAATACGCGGAATATTTTCATCTGGAGGGCTGGTATGTATCGGGTGATTCCGCCTATATGGATGAGGATGGCTATTTCTGGTTCCAGGGCCGCATTGATGATGTCATTAATACAGCAGGCGAGCGGGTAGGGCCGTTTGAGGTGGAGAGCAAGCTTGTTGAGCACCCTGCGGTTGCAGAGGCGGGTGTTATTGGGAAGCCTGATCCGATGCGCGGCGAGATCATTAAAGCTTTTATCGCCCTGCGCGAAGGCTATACGGCATCCGATGAGCTGAAGGCGGAAATTGCCCAGTTTGTGAAGGTGGGCTTGTCTGCACACGCGGCACCGCGGGAAATTGAGTTCAAGGATAAGCTGCCGAAGACGCGCAGCGGCAAAATTATGCGTCGTGTGCTGAAGGCATGGGAGCTGAATTTGCCAACAGGCGATTTATCAACGATTGAGGATTAAGGACAAAGCTCAAAAAAGCTCCGGTTCCATGCAACGTTAGTTGCGGAACCGGAGCTTTTGTTTTAGAGCGATTCATCTATAAAATATAATAGTTAACCGCCAATGCTTACTTTCGAGGAAGGAGCAGACTGCCCGGCAGCGTTCTCTGCTGTCACATAGAACGCTCCTGCTGCAAGCGGCGAGGCGTAGACGAAGCTCGTCTCTGCGGTAGTGCCTATTTCTACATACTTCCCATCGTTGCTCGCGGCAAAATAAACATGGTACACCTTGACCTGCTCGTCGGCTGCACTTGCCTGCCAAGACAAGGTAACGCCCGTTTCATTGCCTTGCGCGGAAAGGCCAGCAGGGGCTGCTGGTGCAGACAAGCCGATTTCTGGCGTTGGCCGCGCATCAGGTCCTTGTTCTGGATCGCCGCTTTGCTCAGGCGGCTGTGCCGGATTTAGTGGATCAGGAATTTCAGGTGTCACAGGTGCTTTGCCAAAGCGAACAATTTGGCTAGGTGCTGATTCCTTGCCTGCAACATCTACCGCTGTTACATAGAAGCTGTAGCCGTTGCCCGCACTGACGGTAAAGCTCGCGCTGTAGGTGTCTCCGAGCAGGATGGAATTTCCTACTTTGTTAAAGGAGCCTTCGTTAACAGCTTGATATAACCGGAAGCCGACAACATCATTTTGGCCCGGAGCGGAGAAGGAAAGGCTGACTACTCCCTGACCGATTGATATGAGTGCTACATTGCCCGGTGCGCTTGGCGCGCTTCCGTCATCCTTACGAGGATCGACCTTGGAAGGCGCGTTTTTGTCTGCATCCGCCGGCAAGTAGTAGCTTAGCGCTCTGCGGCTGCTAGCCGGAACGCGAGAAAGCACTTTGCTGATTTCATCCATAAGCTCGTCAAGCGGCTTCTTGCGCTTAATAACCGTCTGCTGCGATATGAAATCGGAAGGCGTTGCATCTTGAGCGACATAATTGACGCCGTTGTAGCGTATGAATGACATATTCACAAGGGCATCATCCGCTTGCTTAGGAATATACTTTTTGTTGAACCAGTCGGTTACGAGCATGCCCGCTGATCTTGTTACTGCGGTAGGCAGCTTGCCGCTGGCACTAGATACAGTAGCTTTAACAACGCCATCAGGCTGCTTGAAAGCCTTGGTCGCAAACATGTCCGGCTTCTGCTCGGCAAGCTGATTCATCATCTTCGCCCAAATTTCGCGGGCGCGCTTGCGGCTGTCGCCTTCGAGCGTGTAGATCGGTTTCTCATAGCCGGCCCATACGCCAAGCGTGACATCAGGGGTGAAGCCCATGAACCAGACGTCGCCGTAGTTTTGCGTAGAGCCCGTTTTGCCCGCATACGGAATTTTACCGTAGTTTTTGAGGCGGGATGTAAGCGAGTTCGCTGTACCGCTTGGGCTGGAAATAACGGTGCGAAGCATATCCGTCATTAAGAAAGCGGTCTGCTCAGAAAATACGCGAGTCGGCTTGTGCTGATGCTCGTAGACGATTTTGCCGTTAGCATCGGTAATCTTCGCGATCATATAAGAATCATTGTACAGGCCTTGATTCGGAATCGAACCATAAGCACTCGTCAATTCTTCAACGGACACCCCGATGCTGAGTCCGCCGAGAACGCCAGTTTGTGCGGCATCATCTGCTGGCTGCAGCGTTGTAATACCGAGCTTTTTAGTAAACTTCCATGCTTCCTTAATCGTAACCTCATCAAGGAAAATCTTTAGCGCTGGCAAGTTAAGCGAGCGATTGAGCGCTTCGCGAGCGGTAACGAGACCGCTGTAACGATTATTTGCATTTTTTGGAATATGATAGCTGGAACCGCTGTTTTTCAAAATAATCGGCGCATCATCCAAGACGCTTGCTGGTTGGATCAGCCCTTTATCAATAGCCGGCAAATAGGCGGCGATAGGTTTCATCGTTGAACCTGGCTGCCGAGTCATCTGCGTAGCAAAGTTCATCTGCTCCTCGTAAAAATCGCGGCCCTCCAGCATGCTAAGTATAGCTCCGGTTTTGTGGTCAACGAGCACGGCTGCAATTTGCTCAATGCCTTTCTCCTTACTGTCGGGAGTGAAATTGCTCGGGTCATTTCCAATATCGCGCATCATTTTATAAATATCTTTGTCAATCGTCGTATGCACCTGATAGCCGCCACGGAGCAGATGCTCACGCGCTTCTTCAATCAGATCGGCGTTTTCCTTCTTGCGAAGATCGGCTACGGTCAGTGTCGGGTCCTGCTGCATAAGCATGACTTCAGCTGCTTGACGCTCCGCCTCCAGCATGAGGTAAGGATAGGTCGTATAGGCTTTCGCTACTGGCTTCGCGAGCGAGCCGCGAATATCGAATTTTTTCGCCTCATCATACTCCTGTTGGGTAATGCGCCCAGTCTGCAGCATTCGCATCAATACGGTTCCTTGACGCTCAATCGCGAGATCAAAGCCGCCCTCATTGAACTGTCCTTTGCCGTTAAACGCGGTATAAGCGGAAGGACGCTGCGGCAATCCGGCCAAATAAGCCGATTGCGCAATGTTCAGCTTGCTCAAATCGGTAATGCCAAACACACCTTTGGCAGCCGCCTTGATGCCATATAAATTGTAGCCGCTTGAGCCATTTCCGAATGGTACTTTATTCAAATACGCTGCAAGAATTTCCTTTTTCGTCAAATAACGCTCCATTCGCAGTGCAAGAAAAATTTCCTTCACTTTACGGCTGTCCGTCACGTCTAGGCTTAGAAATACGCGGCGTGCCAATTGCTGGGTAAGCGTACTGCCGCCTGTCTGCGTATCTTCATTAAGCAGCTTTTGCTTGACAGCCCGTCCCAAACCGTTCAAATCGACGCCATAATGCGATTCGAAATTATTGTCTTCAATAGCAAGCACAGCGTCAATAACTTGCGGGGGAAGCTCATCGTAATCAACTAGAATACGATCTTCTTCCGTACGAAGCTGTCCAATAAGGGTATCATCATTAAAGAAGACAAAGCCTGTAACTGAGTTTTCGTTTATTTTCTCTTCAATTAAGGTTCGCGGTCGTACTTCTTCTCCTTTAACCAAAGAGGCCACATAGCCTGTAACGGCTCCCCCCGTTAGCAAACCGGCGAATATGACGAGGTAAACAAGCCACTTTACTGTCAGCCATGTTACGAGTCCAAATGTGCGCCAGCCGCTTCTGCGGGATGATGATGGTTGTTGATCTTCCTGCATATGAATTTACTCCTCCTCCAATACACCCAACTATTATAGCATAAAACACCAGTTCGAAAAGAGGTAACCTGATTGACTTCGCTCATTTGCTATGTTATGGATGCACGAAAAACGACATACCCAATATTTGAAGGGAATTAATAGTATGACAAAAAGAAATATAGCCTAGTAATCGAATTAAAAAGGGCAATTCCATTTGAGAATTGTGAAACATTTCCCAAGCAAACGCGTATTAAATAAAAACAGTTATAACAGCATTTGGTTGCAGAAAGGGGGGGCAAGGTGGAAGCGTTGTTCTGGGGCTGTCTGATTGGCGGCGTGCTTTATGCAATTGTAAGCGTTATATTTGGCGATATCCTTAGCTCCGCTTTTGACGGAGCACTCGATTTCCTCGCCAGCGAAGGTTATGGCTGGCTTCAGCCTACCTCGCTCGTAGGGGGGATCACCGCCTTTGGCGGCGCAGGGCTGCTGCTGCAAAAATATTCACCACTGACAGCTGGAATTGTAATTGTCCTTGCTGGATTAGTCGCAATTGTCGCAGGCGGAGGCGTTTACTTCCTATATGTGAAGCCGATGAGTGAAAGCGAAAATTCCACAGCCGTCTCGATTCATGATTTTACGGGGCGGCTTGGTGAAGTATTAGTGCCGATACCAGCGATAGGCTGCGGCGAGGTGCTGATGCCGGCAGGGGCAGGATACTCCAATCAAATTGCCGCAAGCTTTGATGGCGAGCCGATTCCAAGCGGCGTTCGTATTGTCGTAATTGAAGTAAAGGAGCATACGCTGTATGTTTCTCAGCTTGAAATATAGAGAAAGGATATGATTTCGCTATCCTTTCTCTATCATTCTCGGATTGAAACGCGCCGCGCCGCCAAAAGACGGCGACAGCCGTTTCACCTTAACCCACTGTTATAACTGGCTATTCGACAAACAGAGAGGAGCTTGATGCTATGCCTGAATTTTTGCTTATTCCAATCATTGTTGTTGCTGTATTCGTCGTACTTGGTCTCGCGTTCTGGGCGCGCTACAGAACGGTTAGCCCGGATGAGGCGATGATTGTAACCGGCTCATTTCTTGGAAGCCGCAATGTCTTGATGGATGATAGCGGTCGGCGTATTAAAATCGTCAGAGGCGGAGGAGCCTTTATACTGCCGATCTTCCAAAAGGCTGAATTTCTTTCCTTGCTCTCCCATAAGCTGGATGTTTCTACCCCAGAGGTGTATACGGAACAGGGCGTTCCGGTTATGGCTGATGGTGTTGCTATCATTAAAATTGGCGGAATCGTTGAGGATGTTGCAACTGCTGCCGAGCAATTTATGGGTAAGCCGACAGAAGAGCTTAAGAGCGAGGCGCAGGAAGTGCTGGAAGGACATTTACGGGCGATTCTTGGTTCAATGACGGTAGAGGAAGTGTACCGCAACCGCGATCGGTTTGCCCAAGAGGTGCAAGGTGTAGCAGCTAAAGATTTGAAAAAGATGGGTCTGCAAATTGTCTCCTTTACAATCAAAGATTTGCGCGACAAGCACGGGTATTTGGATGCGCTCGGCAAGCCTCGTATCGCGGCTGTGAAGCGGGATGCGGACATTGCACAAGCTGAAGCGGTGCGTGATGCAAGAATCAAGAAGGCGAGCGCTGAGGAGGAAGGACAGAAGGCTGAGCTGCTGAGGGATACGAATATCGCTGAAGCGGAGAAAATGAAAGAGCTCAAAATCGCGTCCTTCAAAAAGGATCAGGATACCGCGAAAGCGGAGGCGGATCAGGCTTATGCGATTCAAGAGGCTCGTGCAAAGCAAAGCGTAGTCGAAGAGCAAATGAAAGTTGAGCTCGTGCGTAAAGAGCGGGAGATTGACCTCGAAGGGAAAGAGATTTTACGCAGAGAGAAGCAATATGACGCCGAGGTGAAGAAAAAAGCGGATGCCGATCGTTATGCAGTCGAGCAGGCGGCAGAAGGGGAGAAATCCAAGCGACTGCGCGAGGCGGATGCGCTCCAGTACAGCATTGAAGCTGAAGCGAAGGCTATGGCTGAGCAGAAGCGGCTGGATGGCTTGGCCGTAGCGGATGCTGAGCGCGCCAAAGGTACGGCAGAAGCCGAAGTAATCAGGCTGCGCGGCTTAGCGGAAGCGGAGGCAAAGGAGAAGCTGGCAGAGGCGTTCGAGAAGTTCGGAGAGGCAGCGATTCTCGATATTATTGTGAAAATGCTGCCTGAGCTGGCAGGCAAGGTCGCTGAGCCAATCAAAGGCATTGATAAGCTGACGGTTGTCGATACAGGCAATGGCGAAGGGGCGATGCGTCTGAGCAACTACGTCACTTCCCTGATGGCAACAGCGCCAGAAATGCTGAAAAGTGTAGCAGGCATTGATGTTAATGCTTTAATGAAGGGTTTGACGACGAAAAATACATCATCCGCTGCTCCAGTGCTGCCTGCTGCTCCGGATAAAGCTTCCTCAGCGAGCGATGCCTTGCTTCAATTGCTGTCAACGAAGGAAGCTGGTCAAGAGGACAACAGCTAGCCATTATAAGCAGACAAAAAAATCCCTGGCATCATAAGATGACCAGGGATTTTCGTTATTAACGGCTGTAGAACTCGACGATTTGTTTAACGTCGATTTCTTGCGTCAACTCAGCACGCTCTGGGAAACGAACGTACTTGCCTTCAAGCGCTTGGTCGTTAAACTCAAGGTAGTTAGGCAGGTGATGACGGCCTTCAATAGCTTCTTTGATCGTTTTCAGACCACGGCTGCGCTCGCGCAGGCCGATTACGTCGTTAATTGATACAGTGTAAGAAGCGATGTCGACTTTTTTGCCGTTAACTGTAATATGACCGTGAGATACCAATTGGCGTGCACCAGCACGCGAGTTGGACAGGCCAAGACGGTAAACGAGGTTATCCAGACGGCTTTCCAAAAGCACGAGGAAGTTGTCGCCGGAAATACCTTTCAATTTAGCTGCTTTATCGAACAAGTTGCGGAATTGCTTCTCGTTCAAACCATACATATGGCGCAGCTTTTGTTTTTCTTGCAATTGAACGCCGTAGCCGCTCAGTTTCTTGCGTTGGTTCGGGCCGTGTTGGCCTGGTGGAAATGGACGTTTGAGATCTTTGCCCGTTCCGCTCAGGGAAATACCAAGGCGGCGGCTTAATTTAAATTTAGGTCCTGTATAACGTGACATGCGTCGTGTTAACTCCTTCAACAAATGGGATTTTTGAAGATGGGGTTGTGTTTCGCGGAACAAGCTCAAATGCTCAAGTCAAAACTTAGAGCCTAACAAGCACCTCAGCCGCAGGCCTGTCAGTGAACTTATTCTCGAGGGTGACACAAAACCGTACGCCCATGTATTCAACAATTAATATTATATGAAATTCAAGCAGAAAGTCAAGAAAATTCAATGTTTGTACTTTGTATCATCGTTATGGGGTCTTTAGGCCTATATACCAACTGCCAATTAGTGCAATATTCTTAAAAATAAAGTATGATGAAAGTATCTTCTTCATACATAGATGACTGCTCATCTCCTTGTTTAGACCGACAGAAGGGTTGGGTGTTGCAGATGAACAATCGAAACCGAGATGGAAATTCTAACAACCATTTTGCTCAGGCTGCGGCTCCTGTAGAGCAGTTGCAACCTGAAATATGGTTTATGCACGAAGATATTAACGATGCGGACAAGCCCTATTTAATGCCGTTGCTTCACGAAAGCTTCGGGCAATGGTTCAGGGAAGCAAGCGAAGACAAAGAAGCGATGCAGGGCAGCTCTTTCTTATTTGACTGGGAACTGCATTTAATTGATAGCACGGGTGCTGTGGAAGGGCAGGAACTGTTGTGGCACGAAGAGCTGCGGCTGCTAGCTGCACAAGTGGCTGCGACAGGCAGCTTAGCTACGCTGTCATTTGGAGACCCGCTTAATTATGCTGCTGCTGTTCCTGTCCGCAAACGCTCGAATAGTGAGCCCTTTAGCATATTTATACATATTGCCACAAGCAGTGCCGTCGAAGCCGAGCAGCAGGCAAGGCTTGGCGCCCTTCATTTCCGAAGCTGCTTCTATCGCGCTTTTGAACATATATATGTCCAGGATTTGCTGCTCCAGCAAACACGAACGGAGAAGGACGCAAAAATGCGGGATGCGCTTTTTATGGCAGCTAAGCGATTGTATGATCAATTCGATGTTACTGCCGTGCTGTCCGAAATGCTGAGCAGCTTGGGCCAGCTTTACCCAAGCTCCGAAGTTAATTTGTTTTTGTCACAGGACCATTTGAATGGCGACGTGCGCGTCAAGCCGCTTATTTTTAAAAATGCAGCACACGACATTGTCGCGAAAGCTTTCATGGAAGGCAAGCCGATGACGCAGAAGCAGCGTGATGGCACGATACGCCTTGCGGTTCCAATGAACGGCAAGCAGGCTGCTTACGGCGTGCTCTGCATCTCGATTGACGCTGAGCGCTGGGATATTGCAAATATGCCGGCCTTCGTGCTGCTTGCGGATACGGCGGGTTCTGCGTTTGAAAATGCCAAGCTTTACGAGCAGTCCAATTTGCTTATCAATGAGCTTCGTGTCATTAATGAACTGGCGAAACGGCTGAATCAATCGCTGAAGCTTAAGGATATATTCAAGTTTGCGATGAATGAGCTGCTTAATATTTTTGAAGCTGATTATTGCTCTATTCTCCAATTGGATAAAGATCGCAATCAATTTAAAGTGATGTCCAGCAATATTCCAATGCTTGCACGCGAGCAATTTGTGCCGGATTACGGCTTTAGCGGCATTATTAACCGCACGAAAGAACCGCTTATTTTATCAGATTATTGGCAAACCCGAGTCGTAACGTCTAAAATGATGGATCACACTGGCTCTCGCTCGCTTATCGCCGCACCTATTATGGTTGAAGATGAAGTAGTGGGCGTGATCATGGTTACACATAAAAACCCTCATTATTTCTCCTACGACAACTATAAGCTGCTCCAAATTATGTCCACACATATTGCCTTGGCGGTGACGAACGCTTCGCTGCATTCAGAAGTGAGGCGGATGGTCATTACGGACAATTTAACGGGGCTGCACGCCCGCCACTACCTGAATGAGCAAATTCTGAGCCGTCAGCGCAAAGATCCGCTAGGCTCACTTGTACTCGTCGATGTTGACCATTTTAAGCGCATTAATGATACATTCGGTCATCAGGTTGGGGATCGTATTTTAATTCAGGTTAGCGAAATTATACGGACCACGATTAGGCAGGGAGACATCGCTGCCAGGTGGGGCGGAGAGGAGCTGGCCGTATATTTGCCAGGCATCCGTTCTGAACAGGCTTTTCGGATTGCTGAACGTATACGTCTGCTTGTGGAAGAGGAGACGGACCCTAAAGTGACGGTTTCCTGCGGCGTGTCGGAATGGACGTTTGAAAATGAGAAAATCAGCGTTGAATCGTTATTTTATCGTGCAGATATGGCCTTATATGATGCGAAAAACAACGGAAGAAACTGTATTCGACTTGGGGTAGGGTAGAAGCTTCAACTGGACAATCGGGTATTGAATGATCTTGTGAGGAAGAAGAGAAGCGCCATGGGCATTTTGCTCAGGCGTTTTTTATTTTTATATCCAGAAGGCCGCCTTTGTTCCATTAAACAATACCTGCCCTGAAAGGAATAAGGAGTCTGCTGCTTCGGGGAAGCTAATGATTAGGAAATGCAACCTTAGGAGGGAAGCGGAAATGAGAATAAAAAAGTGGACTGCTCTATTACCTTTACTAGCAGTGACGGCTTGGCTGAGCGGCTGTATGAATGTGGCAGACAAGCGAACACCGGAGCAGTGGCTGACTTTATCAGCTGCTGGGCTTGCGGCAACGGATAAATACAGCTTCAGCGGCTCGACTGCTATTATTGGAGCAGATGGCTGGAGCTACACTCCGCAGCGCTTCTCGGGAGAGGTGTTGAATCATGAACAGATTAGATCGTATGCAGGGACAGCAGCGAATGAGAGCGCATCTCGCACGCCAGCGCAGCTGCTTAAGGAGCTCCAGCAGTCGACTAATATGGCAAGCATTCAAACAGAGTCCACAGCGGAGGGCTACCTTGTGCTTCATGCGGCTCTTGACAAGGAGACGGCGAAGAAAAGGTGGGAGAAGCGCCTGACGGCAGAAATGGAAGCTCTCGCGAGCCGGGCTCCCTCAGTGGATGGAGCGCTGCGGCAGGAATGGCTGCGCACGTATGAGGCGTCTCATCAGGAGCTGAAGCAAATGCTGGCTACCTTAGAGGTGGATGGACAATACGAGCTGACCATCGACCGCAGCAGGCTGGTGCCGCTCCAGTTGGAAGAGCAAACGACATTTGCTTATCAAAAACAGGGCAAAAGGATCATGGAGAAGCGGACGACGAACATTTCGCTTAGCGCTTTTGATGGTTCTGCTTCGCCATGAAGGGTGCACGCGCCTGTTAAACATGTTACGATGGGGTTGGCAGTAAACGTCAAATATAGAAAAGCAATGATTTGGAGGAGAGTTTAACATGCGTGACCCAAGAATTCAGCAGCTAGCTGCCAATTTGGCAGGCTATTCCATTGGCGTTCAGCCGGGAGAAAATGTACTCATTGAAGTCATCGGCTCGGAACGCGAGTTGACGAAAGCTCTAATTGAAGAGGTAGCAAAGCTCGGCGGAAGACCATTTGTAGAAATTACAGACCCTGCGGTAACACGTACGCTGCTGCGAAACGGAAGCAAAGAGCAAATCGAAGAGTGGACGAAATATGATTTGCAGCGCATGAAGCAAATGGACGCTTACATCGGCATTCGTGCGGGCGGCAATGTCAATGAAATGAGTGATGTGCCGGAAGATAAAATACGGCTGTATGAGCAAATTTACCGCGATGCTGTACATATGGATCAGCGGGTCAAGCGCACGCGTTGGGTCGTTATGCGCTATCCGAACGAGTCGATGGCGCAGCTCGCAAAAATGAGCACGGAATCATTTGAGGATTTTTATTTTAACGTCTGTAATTTGGATTATGCGAAAATGGATAGAGCGATGGACCCGCTTCAGGCTTTGATGAACAAAACCGATCGTGTAAGAATTGTATCGCCAGGCACCGACCTTACTTTTTCCATTAAAAATATCGGCTCCAAAAAATGCTCCGGCCACCGCAACATTCCGGATGGAGAGGTTTTTTCGGCTCCTGTGCGAGACTCGGTACAGGGTACCATTTCCTACAATGCACCGAGCGTATATTCAGGAGTAACCTTCTCAGACATTTGCTTCACGTTTGAAAATGGAAAAATCATCAAGGCGACAAGTAATGATACAGCCCGCTTGAATGAGATTCTGGATATGGATGAGGGCGCACGTTATATTGGCGAATTTGCGATTGGCTTTAATCCGCATATTTTGCACCCGATGAATGATACTTTATTTGATGAGAAGATCGCGGGAAGCTTGCACTTTACACCGGGCCGCGCCTATGATGAAACGGACAATGGAAATCGGTCTTCCGTACACTGGGATCTCGTACTTATACAGCGTCCAGAATATGGCGGAGGGGAAATTTATTTCGACGATGTGCTTATCCGCAAGGACGGCCACTTCGTAATTCCAGAGCTCGAAGCATTAAATTCCGAAAATTTGAAATAAATGAAATAGAAGCGTTTAACAATTTGCCTCTTGCCCGATCAATGATTTCAGGTTATCATGATTTCGAAGGTAAGCTTTACTAATTTAATTGGAGGGGTTCCCCATGTCTAACAACGCAGCTATTGTAGAAATATCCCAAGCAGCAGGTCAATTCCGCTCATCAATCGTTCTGCAAGCAGACAACAAATATATTGATGTTAAAAGTATTTTGGGGTTGTTCACTACGCTGGTAGGCGGTCACTCCTACGAGCTTCACGTCCACGGACCAGATGCTGAAGAAGCAAAAGTCGCAATGGCAGCTGTTTTCGCTAAGCATAACCTGAATGTTGCAGTCGTTTCTGAATAAACAGGTTATACCAGTACATGCACCTCTTCGCTAGCCGAAGGGGTGCTTTTCTGTTTTGTCCTTGTATATTGGCTCTTTTTCGTCTAATATAAAGGGTATAGACGACGGCGGGTACACGCATTAAGGGGGAAAACGATGTCTTCACCGGAAGTCACGGTTCAATTGCATGAGAAAGCTCTTCGTCTCCTTATGGAGGATGCGGCTAAAATAGAAAAATTGATTGAGGTTCAGATGGAGAACTTGACGACCCGTCAATGTCCGCTGTACGAGGAAGTTTTGGACACGCAGATGTATGGATTCTCGCGGGAAATTGATTTTGCAGTACGCGCTGGATTGATCGCTGAGCATAGCGGCAAGGAGCTGTTAAGCCGATTGGAGCGCAATCTGGCTCAGCTTTACGAAGCGTTGAATAGAAAGGAGTAGGCGTTTTATGCGGCCTGCTCCTTTTTTTTGTTGGTCCTCCTTTGTTTCTATCTGTAAGCTATCTGCTTGTTTTAATTGTTCTACATTTCCTTGTTTCCTTAAGAAGGAACATTTTTGCGGCTTTTGTCTTTATTTTGGTGGGAGTGTGTTGAAAAAGGCGGGGCGGAGCAAAAGGTTTGGAAGTGAGAAGCGGTAGCGCTCGCCTTTGCTCTTGGATTTCCACCATTGAGATGGTGTATCAGGGAATCCAAGAGTAACAGCGATTGAACTCCAAGCCTTTTGCGCAGCCCAGATCCTTTTTCAGCGCGCTCCCATCCTTTATACCAAATAAAAAGCAATGCCCAAAATACAATAAACCATTAGCAGCAGCGCGCCTTCGTACCAATTGGTCTGGCCGTCACCCGATACAGACTTCGCTATAAAGACAGATACCGCAATAGCGGTCAGCTCAATCGGTGTGAAAATAATGTCCATCGTCTTGCCCATAACGGCGCTGGCGATAATGAGCACGGGAGCGACGAACAGGGCGATTTGCAGGCTGCTTCCAATGGCAATTTCGACGGCAGCACCGATTTTATTCCTCATCGCCAGCATGATTGCTGCACTATGCTCCGCGGCATTGCCGACAATGGCGATGATGAATGCGCCGACAAACAGCTCAGACAGCCCGAAACGCGTTGTAAACGTATCTAGCGTGTGGACCAGCCACTCGCTAATAAAAGCGACCATCACGGTGGCGACAACGAGCATGAGGACGGAGCGGCCCTTAGACCAGGCAGGCTCGTCGCCATGGTCATTACTCATTTCGTTGTCGGCAAGCATCTGCTTGTGCGTCACCATCGAGAACAACAGCCAGAGCACATACGAAAGGATCAAAATGCAGGCCACGGTCAGGCTGAGGAAATGATCCTTTTCCAGAGAGAAATGCTCGGCTCCAACAAATATCGCTGGTACGAACAAGCCGATGACAGCGAGCATCATCAAGGTTGAGTTATGCTGAGCAAGCTGATGATTGAAATGCTGCTGCTTGTATTTGAGTCCCCCGGCGAGCAGACTGAGCCCGAGAACAAGCAGCAGATTGCCGATAATGGAGCCCGTTATGCTCGCTTTTACCATGTCGAATAGCCCTTCCTTGACGAGGAAAAAAGCGATAATCAGCTCGGCTGCGTTGCCGAAGGTCGCATTAAGGAAGCCGCCGAGCCGCTGGCCGGCATAATGAGCGACGCTCTCGGTCGCTTGCCCGAGAAAGCCCGCTGCAAATACAATCGCTATAGCGGAAACAGCAAATTGCAGCGTCATGTCTAGGTGGGCGAAATGAGCGATTGCACTGAAGGCAAACATGACGATTAATCCGGTGAAAAACAGCTTTCGTCTCACGTGGACACCCCTTTGTGATAATCTGCAAACCTGTTATTTAATATATCCAATTCTATTCGACAGATAACCGTTAATTTAATCGACAAAAGTTGCTTCCGGTTAATTCATCCAGTACAATATACATATATAGCAAATGGAGGAGTGAAGAAGATGACCGAGGACCTAAAAACAGGCATTATTCGTATTTCTGATGACGTAGTAGCAACAATCGCGGGACTCGCCGCACTTGAGACTCCAGGTATAGCAGCCATGTCTGGCGGAATTTCCGAAGGGCTAGCAAAACGGCTAAGCGGAAAAAACGTGCAGAAGGGTGTTTCCGTGGAAGTCGGACAACTCGAGGCCGCAATTGATTTGCGTATTATCGTTCACTATGGCATTCCGATTCAGGAGGTATGTCGTCAGTTGCAGCTTAACGTAAGGGAAACGGTATCGAACATGACTGGTCTTCAAGTCGTTGAAGTGAATGTGAAAGTAGAAGGCGTTGTGTTTAAGGAAGAAGAGGTTCTTGAGGAAGCAACGGCTCCGCGTATAAAATAATCGGTGATCGCTTGTCGCATCGTGCGGCTAGAGCTGCTCATTCTGATATAAAATAACAACAATAAACAAGCTTCCGCGCCTCATAGCAGGTGGGAAGCTTGTTTTAGCTTTGACGTTTGTTTTTCGGTTTTGCATTGCGATTCGCTTCTCGTGAAATGCTAAGCAAAACGCCGATACACATGAGACAGGCCATAAGCGACGAGCCGCCATAGCTGATGAAAGGAAGCGTTACTCCCGTCAAAGGTATAGTGCCAGTTACTCCGCCGATGTTTATAAATGCCTGAATGCTGAACAAACCTACAATGCCGACGCCGATAATGGTGCCGTAATGATCCGAGCAGCGCAAAGCGACGATCAGACCACGCCATAAAAAAGCTAGAAAAAATAAAATAAAAAGCGAGGCTCCAATAAAGCCAAATTCCTCCGCGATGATGGCAAATATAAAGTCATTATACGCATAGGTCAAATAATGCAGCTTTTGTACGCTCTCGCCGAATCCAGCCCCGGTCAAGCCGCCATGCCCTAAAGCCTGTAACGAGGAAACGAGCTGAAGTCCTGTATCCTGCTTGTCCGCGACAGGGTCCAAAAAAGCAGTAAATCGCGCAATCCGGTAAGACCACTTTGTCGGGCTGATCGCCATAGAAATGCTGACTACAACGGAAAGCACGAGCCCCATTAGTCCGCCGGTTACGAATACCTGCTTCAGGTTGGCACCACCGGCCATAATCATAATGGTTGCGCAGCCTGCGAGCACCATACAGGAGCCCAAATCCGGCTGCTGCATAATTAGGAAACAGATGAAGCCAGTAACAAGAAGGACGGGAACGAGACCTTTTTTGAAGTCGCGGAATTTCTCGCCTTTTTTGGAAATAAGCGCTCCCAAATATAAAATAAGCGCCAGCTTTGCGGGCTCCGTTGGCTGTATAGTTAGCGGCCCTAACTTCAGCCAGCTGTGAGCACCGTTAATGTTATCACTCACAAAAGGAACGATTGCAAGCAGAATAACAACAGGAATAAAGAAAAGTAAAAAAGATTTCTTGTAAAACTCATAACGTATATTCATCATTAAAAGCATGAGGAATACGCCTACGGCTGCAAAAGCAGCCTGTTTTTTAACAAAATAAAGCGGATCATTCAAATACTTTGGTGAATACAAGGCAATGCTTGAGCTCGCGCTGAATACCATCACGAGCCCAAAACCGACGAGCAGAAGCGTGAAAATAAGAAGCAGAAAATCTGGCCTGCCACGGCTGCCGTTTTGCGTTTTGCTCATACTACTCAAGCAATTGCTTTAGTTGCTGCAATCGCTGCGTAGCTGTGTTCAAAATAGGCTGCGGCACCGGGGATTCGTACTCCATACCATGCGGGAATGTTGCTTTGCCGATGTATACGGCTTCAATCGCAAGTACAGCATGTGGAGACTCAAGCTTTCCTTCAACGGCACGCGTGTTGATGCGCAAAAAGTACTCAGCGTTCGTAGCTTTATCTTCCAGTTTCAAATCATATGTAGCGCGGTAGTATTCCCATTGCCAACGAACAAAGCCGAGCTTTTCTGCTGACTCATCCAAATGGAACAGCTCGCTCTGAACACCGTTCAAACCGGTATTCTCAATAATCATGATGTTTCCTCCTCATTATTCATAAACCAATTGTTGAACATTCATTTCTCATGATAGTATGTTTCCCCAGTCAGTGCAAGCCTTACCCGTGACTACAAAGCAATCAGAAATCAACATTCCTGCAATTAAGCTTACTCATGTGAGCTTCGTTCTGTTAAAATAGAGTAAGTTTATACGCTTGAGGCGATAGGTCTGTCATTTATGTAAAAGGTGAAGGAGGTTTGCTGTTATGTTGACCAGTGTCTATACGTTAGAAAAGCTGCAACATCTTTATCCAGAGATGGTACAGTGGCGGAGATACCTCCATCAGCATCCTGAACTATCCTTCCAAGAGGAGAAAACCTCAAGATGGATCGCAGGAAAGCTGACGGAATTCGGCTGCGAGTTTGAGGAAGGTGTAGGCGGATATGGAATTGTTGTGACGATAAAAGGCGAACAGCCAGGGCCAGTCGTGGCTCTGCGCGCCGACATTGATGCGTTGCCGATTCAAGATGAGAAGCAATGTGACTATGCGTCAACGGTACCTGGAATCATGCATGCTTGCGGGCATGATGGCCATACGTCGTCGATGCTGGCGATAGCTAAGTTTTATCAGGAGCATCGCGGAATAATTAAAGGAGAGCGGAGGCTATTATTTCAGCCTGCTGAGGAAGTGACGCCGGGCGGCGCCATTCACATGATAAAGGACGGCGTGCTTGAAGGCGTGGATGTCATCTATGGCATTCATCTGTGGACTCCGCTCCCATTTGGGCAAATATCGTCAAGAGCTGGCGCTTTCATGGCCGCAGCCGATGAATTTACAATTGAAATTATCGGGCTGGGCGGACATGGCGGTATGCCGCATAAAGGAATTGATACGATTGTAGTCGGGGCCTCTCTGGTGCAGTCGATTCAATCAATTGTTAGCCGGAGCATCAATCCGCTGCATCCGTCGGTTATTTCTATAGGATCTTTTCAAGCGGGAACGACGAATAACGTCATTGCCGAACGCTGTGTAATGAAAGGCACGGTTCGTTCATTCGATGAGGAAAGCCGTTATTTCATTCATGAGCGGTTGAAGCAAGTCATTGAGCATACCTGCCAAATGTACGGAGCCAATTATGACTTCCAGCTTCGCATTGGCTATCCAGCCGTCATCAATAATGAGCATGAAGCGGAACGTTTTTTCCGTGTAGCTGAGCCGATGCTGGGAGAGGGTAATGCGGTGCGGGGCGATGAAATGATGGTAGCCGAAGATTTTTCTTACTATCTGGGCAAGGTTCCCGGCTGCTTTATGATGGTAGGGGCAGGCAATGGCGAGGTGTCCACCAGTTATTCGCATCACCATCCTAAGTTTGATTTCGAAGAAGGCGCCATGCTTAAATCCGCAGAGCTGCTTATACGGTTGGCTGAAGATTATGTGTCAGAGCCATAGATGGTCGGAGCATTAAACTAAACGCTGGATAAGTATGTTAATAGCAGTACGATGAACGTAAGAGCCTGTCACGAAAAACGGTGGCACGCTCTTTTTTTTGTGCGAAACGAGCTTTGACGACTAAGGAAACAACAACGTGTGCATTTGCATAAAATAGGGCTTTCTTCCGCATACTGCTCCTATAGGTGGCCATTATGGCCGAAGCGTTGGTCTTGCAGTTTTGCGAGCGGCATACAGTTTGCTGACAGAGGAGGAGGGCTTTCTATGCTGAAGCCAAGCGGCAAGCCGCTCATTGTTCAAAGCGATATGACGCTTTTGCTCAATATGAAGCAAGCCGGTGCAGAAGAGGCTGCTGGAAGGCTGCTTGCTATCGCAGAGCTCGTTAAGCGCCCGGGAGGGTGGCATACGTACCGGATGACTGCCATGACGCTATGGCAAGCCTGCGCGTCAGGCCTCTCGGCAGAGGATGTCATGGCGCTGCTGATGAAGTATGCAGCATCAAGCATTCCAAGCTACACGGAAATGAGCATACGCAAATGGATGGGGCGATACGGCAAATTGTACCTTGAGCTGGCAGGAGACAGGCTCATGCTAAGCGGCAGCGCAGAGCTAATTTCGGAGCTGGCTCGCCATCCGAATATAGGGCCGAAATTTACAAACTTGGATTTTACAGCCTGCCAGAATGGTTTAGGTGTGGTGATTCGCGGGGAAGAGCGAGGGCTGCTCAAGCAGGAGCTAGCTCGGCTCGGTTATCCCGTCATTGATCGGGCGGGCTATCACGCCGGTGAGTCGCTGCCGGTGCAGCTGCGCGAGGAAACGCGCCACGGCAAGCCATTCAAGCTGCGAGGATATCAGCAGCAGGCGGTAGATGTTTTCTGCGCTGAAGGCTCCGTGCATGGCGGAAGCGGAGTTGTCGTGCTGCCATGCGGAGCTGGCAAGACGGTTGTCGGGCTGGCGGCACTCGCAAAGCTAAGCAGCGCCACGCTGATTTTGACCTCCAGCACGACCTCGGTCAAGCAATGGAAGCGCGAGCTGCTGGACAAAACTACGCTGCAGGATGAACACATTGGAGAATATGCAGGCGGGCTGAAGCAGGTGCGTCCGGTGACAATTGCCACCTATCAAATTTTGACGAGCCGTAAGGCAAAGTCGGCAGACTACCCGCATATGAAATTATTTTCCGAGCGTGATTGGGGACTCATTATTTATGATGAGGTGCATTTGCTGCCTGCACCCGTATTTCGAATGACGGCAAATATTCAAGCGACGAGGCGCCTTGGTCTGACGGCAACGCTCGTTCGTGAGGATGGCTGCGCGGAGGATGTTTTTTCCCTCATCGGTCCGAAGCAATACGAATGGCTGTGGAAGGCGGTAGAAGCAGAGGGACATATAGCGGCTGTTCATTGCACTGAAATTCGCATACCGCTGGATGAGGCTGTCCGCAAGCGTTATACAGCGGCCAATCCCCGCTCTCAATTGCGGCTTGCTGCAGAAAATCCATTGAAGGCAGCCGTCATTACGGAGCTGCTGAAGCGACATCAGGGCGTGCCAACGCTCATTATCGGTCAATATTTAGATCAATTGCATGCGGTTGCCAAAACGCTCGCAATTCCCGTTATAACTGGGGAGCTGGAGCAGGATAAACGCCAACTGCTGTATGATCGTTTTCGCTCGGGTGAGGCTCCCGTGCTGGCGGTTTCAAAGGTTGCCAATTTTGCAGTTGATTTGCCGGATGCGGCAGTAGCCATTCAAATATCGGGCAGCTATGGCTCGAGGCAGGAGGAGGCTCAGCGCATTGGGCGTATTCTCAGGCCAAAGCAAGGAAGAAATGAAGCATGGTTTTATACCGTTGTTAGCGATGGCACTAAGGAGCTGGATTTTGCGCTTAGGCGCCAGCTATTCATGGTGGAGCAGGGATATCGTTATGCGTTGGAATCGCGGGTGTAGCCTTTTCTTAAATTTGGGAAGAAATCCGATGCAAACTTTGTAGGGGGAGAACAAATGTACGTCCACGAGCTCGCCGACAGGCTGACGGATTATCGGCAGCAAACGTTTATGGAAGCACCGATGTGGTGGTATGCGGTTAAAGAAAAGAAGCAGTGGAGCGATGCGGTTAAGGATCGCCGTTCCGTGCTTGAGGCTATTCAATCGCTATCTTCTACGACGCTTGCGGTGCTCAAAGCGGTTATGAAGCTTGCGGGGGCTGATCCCGCTTCTGACGAGAAGCTTTTTCGCCTCGGCCCGAAGCTGGCACGAATGTCAGGAGCGGAGTTTCGCTGGGCTCTGGATGAGCTGCAGAGTGGCGGACTCGTATTTTCGATTAGCCGCAATTGGGGCGAGCGCGTTTATTTTGTGCCGCGCGACAGCTTCGCGCTATGGCAGCAGCTGCTGTTTCCATTTCATTTGGAGGAGAGAGCGCTGAATGCTTTGCCAGAAGGTGAGGTGCAGCTCCGAGCACCCGAGAGGCTGCTTGGGCTTCAATTGCTTGATGCCTGGGCGGAGCTTGCGCGTAGCGGGCTTGTGCTCACGAACAAAGGAGTTTTGCCTAAAAAAATAATTGCTCGTCTAGGAACCGCCGTGTCGATTAGTGAGAAAAACATCGCTCGCTTGAATATATCCATTGATAGGGTAAGTAAATATGGGTGTATAGCTGCCTTTATTTTGGAAACGGCGACAAAGCTAGGTGTGCTGGAGGAAGAGGAGGAACGGCTCGTATGGGTAAAGGACAAGCTGGAGCAGTGGCTGATTTTAAGCAACTCTGCCCGTGAAGCTTGTCTGCACAGCCTGATTGTAGAGCATTATTTATATAGGCAGCCGCTGTTGGCTCATGCGGCAGCCGCACTGTCTGCCCTTTCCGCGGGGCAATGGTACGAGGCCAGCGATTGGTTGCACCATGTGCAGAGCGAGGCTGCGTCTGCAACTGGCTTATTGGCTTCAGGTGATAGGCAGCTGCTGCTCAGTTGGCTGGACACGCTGCATGCTTTTGGCTGGCTTGAGCGGATTGAGCTGCCTGAGAATTGCAGCTGGTTTCGCTGGATAGTGGACCCCCAGCAGGGGGCAGCTGATTCCTCAATACCGCTTCCAAATGAAAGTGAAGCTGTCATCGTGCAGCCAAACGGAGAAATTATCGTCCTTCCAGAATGCGACGGGCGTATACGCTGGGAGCTGGAGCTTATGGCTGAACGGGTGAGCGAGGAACAGCTGGGACTGTATCGGCTTAGCCGCAAGTCGATTGAACGGGCGATTGCTTTCGGGAGAACGGAAGCAGCGATGCAAGCTTTTCTGGAATGGGCTTCCGGGAGCCCGGATGCGGCAGCGGAAGCAGCGCCATTGCTGCGAGACTGGGGAGGCAAGCTGGATCATCTAAGCAAGCTGGCATCTGGCGGAGGGAGCGTAGGAGGAGAGGGCAAAGAGTATCCCTCCTTTCACACGAGCTCTCAGTCATTTCCAATGGCAGATTTGCGGACATATCCGGTTTATAGAATGGTTGTATCCAGAGCAGGGCAGGAGGACTCGCTTAGCCATTATGAGCTTATCCAGCATGAAGATGAGGACAAGCAGGTCGTCTATGCAGGGCTTAAGCAAATACCCGCGAGCTGGTTGAACCAGCGACGCGCCTACCATCATTCCACAAGCCGGGAGATTATGGAGCGTGCGCTGCAGTGGCAAACGCCAGTCGAGCTGCATCTGGTGGGGGAAATTGTTTCTTTTGTGCCGTGGGAGCTGCATTTGGAATCCAATAGCTGGTCCATCACGGGCAGCTTCTCAGGAGCGCAATATGGGGTAAGTGTGAGATTGTCGCCTGAAAGCTGGCAGGCCATGAGGCTGCTTGTTCCAGGAATTAATTTTCATACATAAAATGGTATGTACTATTTAAGCTAGTATGCTATGATAGATAAGGAAGTAAGCGAATGAGATGAGGTGGAAAAATGCCTGCTACTAAGGAGCTCTCGGCTGTTCTGCCCATACACCCTGAAGGTGCAAGCGGTGTTTCTTCGCTCGATATGGCGTCGCTGCTGCTTTGTGCTTACGAGCTGGGTGATTGGATTAATCAGTCGGCTGAGGTTGCCGAATATTTATATTGGAAAGACGCAGTCAGCGAGGATGCTGATGTTAAGACGCTGACCAGGAAGTTCGAGAAGGCGAAAGAGCTGTTTGAGGAATGTCAGCGTTTTGGACGGTTTCATCCCGATTTTCATGCAGCTAAAGATAAAATGAAGGCGGTAGAAGCTGAGCTGGCTCAAATTGAAGCGGTCGTTCGTTTCAAATCGGCGGAGCAGGCTGTTGATACTATGCTGTTTGAGGTATCACGGACCATTGCAGAATCCGTATCGGATACGATTAAAGTGCCGAGTAATGAAGCAAGCGGCGGCGGTTGCGGAAGCGGCGGCTCCTGTGGCTGTGGAAGCGGCGGCTGCGGCTAGGCGGCTCTGCTCGGTGTGAATTTTACACAGGTGGAGGGAATAGTATTGTTACCTGAACGGACGGGTTATATTATATGGGTCAGTGACCTGAAGGCGGCAAGAACGCTTGAAAAACACGGCACCGTTCATTACATGTCGCGCAAAATGCATTATGTCGTCATTTATGTGAATGCCGAACGTGCCGAAGAAGTGCTGCGTCATATTGGACGTCTGCCTTTCGTACGCCGAATCGAACGTTCCTTCCGGAATGAGCTGCGAACGGAATACACGAAAGACAGTGAAGACAAAACAAGGTTTTACAGCATGTAGCTGCTAGAAGTGAACAGGCTGTGTGCAATAGCCCAGATGGGGGAAACCCCCTGGGCTATTTTTTATGCACAATAGGATTCAGTATATCTCGTGAATAGTTATTTTTAAAATTCAGCATTTTTTTCTGTTGTAAAATCGGCTAATCATGGTAAAATAATTGATATCATAGTCATAAAGGCCTGGTTCTTTAGGAGGAGGATTCGTGATGAAGGACAAGTTGACGAAACGATGGAGCACCTATGAAACGTTCTATGTCGATCTGGGCGATATGAAAGTTTCTGATATTGTCATTACGAATCATGCCCGTAGCCGCTGGATGGATCGTGTTGAACATGAGAAAACCGGCTATGAGGACATCGCAGAGTTTTTGTGGGAATGCTTGAAGCAGGGTCGAGTCGAGTCGTATTATCGCAATGAGCAGGATGTTTATTTAATTGACAATGATTTGGTATTCGTTGCTGAGTTTTCATCTTCCCTGACAGATACGGATATTTTGGGAAACCCGCTGCACAAAATGATTATTGTGACCTTCCTTGGCCGAATGTCGGAAACGATGGAGCTAAGAGATTTGAAATCCTACTATTCTTGGCTGCGCCACTCTCGGCGGATGACGCTCGTTAAAAATAGCCGCAAGAAAAAATAAACCGGCCCTTATACTTACTTAAAAATGAAAGCGCAACTTCGATTCGCAAGCATGGTGAAGCAGCAGCAAGCCGTGAGATGAACGAGGCTTGCGCTTTTTCGTGCGTTTTGGCCTAGCCATATAGTATAATATAGGGCATAGGAAAGGGTGGGCGGACAGATGGCGCTTAATTTTCATCAACTGCATATTTTTTATACCGTTGCGGAGCGGGGCAGCTTCTCGGCTGCAGCGCAAGCGCTCCATATGACCCAGCCGGCGGTGACGATGCAGGTTCAGTCGCTGGAGGATTATTTTGGAACGAAGCTGCTGCTGCGCTCAACGAAGCGGATCGAGCTGACGGAAGCGGGGCAGGAATTGATGCCATACGCGAGACGCAGCATTGAGCTAATAAGAGATACAGATCAAGCGATGAGCTTGTTTACGAAGCAATTAAAGGGACGGCTACTGCTGGGAGGCAGTCTGACGATAGGCGAATACATATTACCGCGGCTGCTTGGGCCCTTTGGGCAAGCTTATCCGGACATTGCCATCAGCATGAAGGTGATGAATACGGCGCAAATTATGGAGGATATTATTAATCACCAGCTGAATTTTGGACTCATTGAAGCGCCAGTCAATCATCCAGATATGCAAATGGAGGCTGTCATGAGCGACGAGCTGCATCTCGTTGTGCCGCAGGGACATCCGCTAGCGGGGCGGACGGATGTGACGCTTACCGAGGCAGCGAGCTATCCATTTGTGCTGCGAGAGCAAGGCTCTGGAACGAGGCTAGTGATGGAGGAGCAGCTTAAGCGCAAAAATATTGATCCTGCTAGCTTGAAGGTCGTCATGGATCTTGGAAGCACTGGCGCGGTAAAATGTGCGGTAGAAGCAGGCCTAGGTATTTCATTTCTGTCCTCCTCATCGACCAAGCATGAAATTGCGCTGGGCCTGCTGCATAGCGTGCCGATTGTGGATACGAAGTTTAAACGGCAGTTTTATTCTATTTATTTGAAGTCGGCGCTGCTGCCGATTTCTGCGGTCACTTTTTTAACGTTTCTTAGGGAAAATGATTTGAGGAAATGGCTATGAGGAGTGAAGTTATGGGAAAGGTAGACTTACATACGCATACGACAGCTTCGGACGGCACAGGCTCTCCCAGCAGTAACGTACAGCTTGCAAAGGCAGCCGGCCTTTCAGCTATTGCGATTACCGACCATGATACGATGGCTGGTGTGGAAGAGGCGCTTGCGGAAGGCGAGCGTATAGGCATCACGGTGGTGCCGGGAGTAGAGCTTAGTACGGTGGCAGATGGTCAGGACATACATGTGCTCGGCTATTATGCGAATTGGCGGGATGAATTATGGCAGCAGCGTCTTACGGGGCTGCGTTCTGTCCGTGACATTCGCAATGCATTAATCGTTGCCAAGCTGGTAGAGCTGGGCATAGACATAACGCTTTCGGAGGTCGAGAAGGTTGCGCTGGAGCACTCTGGAGGCGCGCTGAGCGAGAAGACGGTAGGCCGTCCGCATATCGCAGAGCTGCTCGTTCGTAAAGGAGCAGTCTCCAACATGCGGGAGGCGTTTGACCGTTATCTTGCTTCGGGAAGCGCAGCCTATGTCAATCCGCCTCGTGTAAATCCCTATGAAGCGATTAACTGGATCAAAGAAGCGGGTGGCGTGAGCGTGCTGGCTCATCCAGGCTTATACGGCAACGACGAGCTGGTAGAGCAATTGATACGCAGCGGCGGCGTTCAGGGCATTGAGGTGTATCACTCTGACCACGGGCCGCAGGAGGAAGCGAGATATTTGCGGCTTGCTGAGCAATATAGCCTGATAATAACCGGAGGCTCTGATTACCACGGTGAACGGGAAGGCAAAGTATTTCACGGCGCAATTGGCAGCCGGACGGTGGATGTAGGTGTCTTGAAGCAAATGAAGTCTGGATTGAGCAACGTGAATTCGTAAAGATAGATATGAATTAACAAATAGGACGTGAACAGCTGTGCTTAGCAGCGGGTTCACGTCCTTTTTGTAAAAATATACGAATGTATAAATATCACCCTTATAATCAATCGGCAGGCCGATTGTTCTATTTTAGGTGATTTTTGATGGCAGTGCTTTAATGCGCTGCTCGTCTGGCGTAATGAAAAGCGTCTTCTGATGGTCATAGATGACGAAGCCGGGCTTGGCTCCGCTCGGCTTATGGACATGGCGAATCAACGTATAGTCCACCGGGATCATACTGGATGATCTTGCCTGGCTATAATGCGCTGCCAGCATGGCCGCTTCTTCAAGTGTAGCATCGCCGAAGCTGCCGCTGCGAATGACGACATGCGAACCCGGGATGTCCTTCGTATGCAGCCATGTGTCGGAGGAGGAAGCGAGACGGTTCGTCAAATATTCGTTTTGCGTATTGTTTTTGCCTACGTAAATCGCAATGTTTTCGGAAGAGGTGTAGCAGAGCAAGGAAGGGTTGGCTGCCTTTTTACGTTTTGGTCCACGCTTGCTGCTGCGATCACGCAGATAGCCCTGCGCAACCAGCTCCTCGCGAATTTCCTCTGTATCGGCAAGCGACGCATTATCGAGCTGCTGAAGCAGGGAGGACAAATAATCAATCTCTGCCTTTGCCAGCTCCATCTGTTCCCCAACGACAGCAATGCTGTTCTTGTGCTTCGTATAGCGGCGGAAATAGCGCTGCGCATTGTCTGACGGCGTGAGCTGAGGATCAAGCTCAATCGTGACGGTTGCTTGATTTTCATCGTAAAAATTAACGAATGTCGCTGTTTTATCCCCGCGCTGAATTTGATGCATGTAGGCGGTAAGCAGCTCGCCAAGGACGCGGTATTTATCGGCATCCTGCGCGTCAACCAACGTTTCTTCCAGCTTATTTATTTTTTTGATGTTTTTAGCTTTTTCGTTCTGCACAAAACGAAGCAGGTCGGAGGCGCGCTGCTTTACTGTATCCCGCTCGGCTTTATCGCCATAGAAGGCCTCCAGCATTTCGCTGACGGTAGCGAAGCTTGCAATTTCCCCTTCCAAATGAGTAAGCGCTGTGACGGAAAAATACGATTTGCCTTTAGCATTCGTCACGATGACAGGCTCAAATTCACCCAACTTTGCTTTGTCCATTAAAGCAGAAAAGCTCGGCCATAAGGCAGCTGAGGAATCATTGGCGCGGTGCGCAATCTCCTTGGCAAGCAGCGGGCTCAAACCGCTGAAAGCTTCTACCAGCTGCTGTGAAACGGGAGCATCTGCACGAGCTTGCTTCTCCGCTGCCGGCGTGTTGTCAGCTTCGCCATCAGCTGCTTCCGTGCGAGCTGGCTCCGGCTTGTGGAATGCTTCGCGGAACTGTTCTTCTCGGGAAATGGAAAAAGGGTCAAGCTTTCCTTGGTCTGGGGGAGCTACATAGCTGCTGCCTGGCATGACGATGCGGAAGCTGCTGATGGAGGGCGTGACATGATGGATGCCATCATGGATGATGCCCGTAGCTGGATCCATTAAAATAATGTTGCTGTGCCGCCCCATAATTTCAATAATTATGCGTTTCAAGGATAAATCGCCGAGCTCGTCGCGGTGCCGAATATCAATATGTATAATTCGTTCCCTTCCGATCTGGCTAATCGCTTCAATGACGCCGCTCTCGCAATATTTGCGCAGCAGCATGCAGAACATGGGGGCTTCCATTGGATTGACATAAGTGCCCGTTGTCCAATGAAGCCGCGGATAAGTAGGGTTGGCTGAAAGCAGCAGCTTGCCGCTCATTCCGGCTCCGCGAATGCTGAAAACAAGGTCGTTTGCTGTCGGTTGGTGGATTTTATGAATGCGTGCGCCGATGCAGCGCTGCAAATCCTCGGTTATTGCATGTATGACAATGCCGTCTAAGGCCATATTTTTCTAGCTCCTTTATGTTTCAGGTCACTGAAGGGCTCCTGAAATCGGTACGTATCTCTCTATCATGCCATAGTTGAAGCAAAAACTTAACCCCTTGTTGGGATATTTTGCGGGTTGTCCGAATACATTTAGGCTTGAGAGGCTGTCCGAGGGGCGCTGAGGCATATACGGGAGGGAAAAGAAGCGATGGAACAATTGAAATGGCATCAATTGGGTAAAGGGGAGCTGACGCAAGCGCTGAACAGCATCCCGGAGCAGGGGCTGGCTGCCGCTGAAGCGGCGGAAAGATTGCAGCGGGATGGGCACAATGAGCTGACCGAAGGCAAGCGGGTATCGCCGATTATGCTGTTTCTTAATCAGTTCAAGGATTTTATGGTATTGGTGCTCATGGGCGCTACTCTTATATCGGGGCTTCTGGGCGAATATTTGGACGCGGTAACGATTATCGCTATTATCGTCATTAATTCCGTGCTCGGCTTCGTGCAGGAGTTTCGTGCAGAAAAGTCGCTGCATGCGCTAAAAGAAATGTCGGCCCCATCAGCCAAGGTTTTGCGCGGCGGGCAATTGATGGACATTCCAGCGAAGGAACTGGTCGTTGGCGATGTCATAGTGCTGGAGAGCGGGGATCGGATTCCAGCAGATGTACGGCTGCTTGAGGCGAATAGCTGCTATACGGAGGAGTCGGCCCTAACCGGCGAGTCTGTGCCTGTAGGCAAGCATGCGATGGTGATCTCTGAGGCGGAATTGCCGCTCGGTGATCAGCGCAACATTGGCTTTATGGGCACGATGGTCACGCGGGGCACCGCGAAGGGCATGGTCATTCGTACAGGAATGAAAACGGAGATGGGCACGATTGCTGAGCTTATCCAGCAGACGGAGTCGATGGAAACGCCGCTGCAGCACAGGCTGGAGCAGCTTGGAAAAATTTTGATTGCCGTCGCCATCGGTCTGACCATTATCGTTGTTGCAGCAGGGATTTTGCATGGACAGCCTGCTTATGGCATGTTTTTGGCTGGCGTCAGCTTGGCTGTTGCGGCAATTCCGGAAGGCCTGCCTGCTATTGTAACGATCGCACTCGCGCTCGGCGTGCAGCGGATGATTAAGCGCAAGGCCATCGTCCGAAAGCTGCCGTCGGTGGAGACGCTTGGCTGTGCCTCGGTTATTTGTTCAGATAAAACGGGCACTCTGACTCAAAATAAAATGACCGTCACGACCATTTGGATGGGCGGACGGCGCCTCGATGTAACCGGGCAGGGCTATGAGCCCGTCGGCACTATTATGGAGGGCGGGGAGCCCGTTGATATGAAGCACGACGCCTCGCTTAAACGGCTGCTGCAAATTGCGGCGCTGTGCAACAATGCTTCGATTCATCAGCTGGAGCCAGAGGAAGGACGCAAGCGAAGTGGCAAAAATGCAGGGGCGTCGAAGCAGGAGTGGGTGCTGAGTGGCGATCCAACTGAAGGCGCACTCGTTGTGCTGGCGGCGAAGCTCGGCTTAAGCGCCAAATCGCTGGAAGGACTGTACAAGCGTGAGCGTGAGTTCCCGTTCGATTCGGAGCGCAAGCTAATGTCGGTGCTCGCATCCCATCAAGGGGGGCGCGTCATTTATGCGAAAGGCGCTCCAGACGTGCTCATGCATAAGTGCAGCTATGTGCTGTGGGATGGCAAGGTTGTTCCGTTTACAGGCACGCTTAAGCAAAAATATGCCGAGGCCAGCGAAGAGATGGCCCAGTCAGCACTGCGTGTATTGGGTCTCGCTTACCGTGACCTGCGGGCGACGGATAAATGCAATAGCGAGACGGAGGCGGAGAGCCAGCTTGTATTCGTCGGGCTTACGGGCATGATTGATCCGCCGCGCCGCGAAGCGAGGGAAGCGATTGCGGTATGCCGCCGCGCGGGCATCAAGACGGTGATGATTACAGGCGATCATCAGTTGACAGCGGAAGCGATTGCCGGCCAACTCGGCATTATGCCGCGCGGCGGCATCGCGATGAGCGGGAAGCAGCTGGAGAGCATGAGCGATGAGCAGCTTGATCGTCTCGTTGACAATGTATACGTCTATGCCCGCGTATCGCCGGAGCATAAGCTGCGCATCGTCAAATCGCTTCAGCGCCAAGGACATGTCGTTGCGATGACAGGGGATGGAGTAAACGATGCTCCAGCTATTAAAGCAGCGGATATCGGTATTTCCATGGGGATTACGGGAACGGACGTATCCAAGGAGGCATCCGCCCTTATTTTAAGCGATGATAATTTCGCATCCATTGTTTCGGCTATTGAGGAGGGGCGGAATATTTATGAAAATATCCGCAAATTCATCCGTTACTTGCTGGCCTCCAATGTCGGCGAAATTATGACGATGCTGCTTGCGATGATGGTAGGCCTGCCGCTGCCGCTCGTGCCGATTCAAATTTTATGGGTCAATCTGGTGACCGACGGGCTGCCGGCGATGGCGCTTGGCGTCGATCAGGCAGAGAAGGATTTAATGAGCCAGAAGCCGCGTTCGGCGAAAGAAAACATTTTTGCCCGCCGCCTTGGCTGGAAAATTATTAGCCGCGGATTGCTGATTGGCTTATGTACACTGGGTGCATTTTGGCTTACGCTGATCGAGGCGCCGGGAAGCGCCGAGCATTTAGTAAAGGCGCAGACTGTTGCGTTTGCAACACTCGTAATGGCGCAGCTCATTCATGTGTTTGACTGCCGCAGCTCGCGATCGATTTTTCACCGTAATCCCTTACAAAATCGGTATTTGGTGCTCGCCGTATTATCGTCGCTCATTATGATGCTTGGCGTGCTTTACATTGAGCCGTTGCAGCCTATTTTCAAAACGGTACCGCTTGGCCTGCGCGAATGGTGTCTCGTCTTTGTTGCTGCGGGAATTCCGACGTTCCTTATGGGTATTGGCAGCGTACTGGGCACATCCAAGCCTAAAAACAAATCCAGCAAGCTGACGTTTGGCTCCAAAATGTCGACGAGATAACATAAAAGTACAAATGTTGATGTATTTAGTGAATAGTGTTTATCCAAGCTTTGCAGTATGCTATCATTAATCAGATACTTATATCTATTAATGATAGCCGCGGCAAAGGAGCGTAAATATAATGAACTTCACTAAAATGCATGGATTAGGAAATGATTTTATCGTTATTGCAGGTGAGCAGCAGCTGCCTGATAACGCAGCACAGCTTGCTATCGAATTATGCAACCGATTTTTCGGTATTGGCGCAGACGGCCTCGTATACATCTTGCCCTCAGAGCATGCGGATTTCCGCATGCGGATCATTAACTCTGACGGCTCTGAAGCAGAGCAATGCGGCAATGCCATTCGCTGCGTCGCAAAATACGTTTATGACAACGGCTTGACTAATAAGGAGCTCATTTCGATTGAAACGCTAGGTGCAGGTGCGCAGGCGGTACAGTTGAGAGTAGAGGGCGGTAAAGTTCAAACCGTGCGCGTAGATATGGGCGAGCCGATTTTGAATGGCCTCGCGGTGCCGACTACAGTTGATCAGGAGCAGGTTGTAGAGCATCCGATTGAAGTAGACGGCCATGAGTTCCACTTTACTGCTGTATCTATGGGCAATCCGCATTGCGTAATCTACGTGGATGATGCGGCTAATTTCGACTTGGCAGCATGGGGGCCAAAGCTGGAGACTCACCCTATGTTTCCACGCAAAATCAACGTGGAATTTGTAACGGTCAACTCCCGCGAGCATACGGAAATGCGCGTATGGGAACGCGGTGCTGGCCCAACGCTTGCCTGCGGTACAGGCGCTTGCGCGACGGTTGTTGCATCGGTGCTGAATGGTTACACAGACCGGACGGCAACGGTATCGCTGAAGGGCGGCGATCTGCTCATTGAATGGAATGAAGCGGACAATCACGTATATATGACAGGGCCAGCGGCTGAAGTTTTCCGCGGCTCTTTATAAGGCGGATATGGCTATGGGAGAGATGAACAGCAAACCGGATTTGCGCTCAGCAATTGCTGAGCGCATCTTGACGGGGGACGGCGCAATGGGGACCTTTCTCTATCAGATGGGGTTCCCTGTCGGCGTTTCCTACGAGGAATTTAACATTTTACGCCCGGATGTAATCGAAAATGTTCACCGCCGCTATTATGAAGCGGGAGCGCAGGTTATCGAAACGAACACGTTTTCGGCTAACCTGGAGAAGCTATCCATTTACGGCTTGGAAGCCGAAATGGAAGCGATTAACCGTGCCGGTGTCCGCATTGCCCGCGCTGCATCTGGCCCAGATGCTTACGTAGTAGGCGCCGTGGGCTCGATTCGCGCCGGAAAGCTTAAAAATACAAGAACCGTCCGCGTCAGCGATGCATACGAGCGCCAAATGGCGGCGCTGCTGACGGAGGGCGTTGACGGCTTTATGCTTGAAACGTTTTATGATTTGGACGAAATGCTGCTGGCACTTCGGATTGCCCGCAAGCTTACGGATATTCCTCTCATCTGCCAATTCGCAGTTGAAGACGTTGGCCGTACGCAGGATGGCGTCAGCCTGAGACAGGCGTTCGACCAGCTTACCGAGGAAGGCGCAGATGTTGTTGGCTTTAACTGCCGAAGCGGCCCGAATGGAATTATGAGGGCGATGAAGGCGATTGAAGGTGAAGCAACATGGCCGCTTTCGATTTTTCCGAACGCTGGTATTCCTGACTATGTGGATGGCAAGTATACGTATGCGGCAACGCCAGAATATTTTGCAGCATCTGCCCGCGAATTTGCCGATTACGGAGCACGTATTGTCGGCGGCTGCTGCGGTACGACCCCTGAGCACGTCGCTGCTATGGCTGCGGCGCTGAATCACTATTCACCGCAAAGCGGTTTACAGGCGGCTGCTGAAAAGGCGGCTGTTGCAGAAGCAGAGACTCTAATGATTAATGAACAGCCACCGGTGAAGGCGGACATTCCGAATGCTAATGTTCCAGCCGAGCCTAACATCGTTGAAACGGTTCGTGAGCGTCATACCGTTATTGTCGAGCTGGACCCGCCTCGCGATTTGGATATTAGCAAATTTATGGCGGGGGCAGCAGCGCTGAAGGCATGTGGAACGGACGCGGTTACGATGGCGGATAATTCGCTGGCCGTTACGCGAATGAGCAATTTAGCGCTCGCTGCGCTTGTGCAAGAGAAGGTCGGCTTGCGACCGCTCGTGCACATTGCCTGCCGAGATCGCAATTTGATTGGTACGCAGTCCCACTTGATGGGTCTTGATGCGCTAGGCATTGACCACGTGCTCGCAGTAACCGGCGATCCGGCTCGCTTTGGTGATTTGCCAGATTCCAGCTCCGTATATGATTTCACCTCCTTTGAGATGATTCGCATGACGAAGCAGCTTAATGAGGGGATTGCCTTCTCGGGCAAGCCGCTGAAGCAGAAAGCGAATTTTATCGTTGGTGCTGCTTTCAATCCGAATGTGAAGCATTTGGACAAGGCGGTGCAGCGTCTGGAGCGGAAGATTAAATCGGGCGCCGATTATATTATGACCCAGCCAGTGTACGATCCGGCTTTGATTAAGCAAGTGGCAGAGGCGACAAAGCATCTTCCGATCCCTGTGTTTATCGGTATTATGCCGCTTGCGAGCGGGCGCAATGCCGAGTACTTGCACAATGAGGTGCCGGGTATCCAGCTGTCAGATGAAGTTCGCCAGCGGATGGCTGGACTTGAAGGAGAAGCGGGGCGTGCTGAAGGCGTCCGAATTGCCAAGGAGCTTCTGGACGAGGCAGTGCTTCATTTTAAAGGCATTTACCTGATTACGCCGTTTATGTTCTATGATATGGCGGTACAGCTTACGGAATATGTTTGGGAGAAAACAGGCGTTAATCGTTAATCGTATTGATTTCAGCTTGGCAATTTGCGCTTTGCCCTTGTTCGTTGCGCCAAAATCATTTAAGATGTATACTAATGAATACTGCCTCCCTGACTGTTTAGAATAACAAGTCGAGGACAGGCTGTCGTACAGTTCGGATGTTGTTTATACGTCCGCCTAGCGGAAAACGTATGCCCCGGACTTTTTTCGTCAACAATAATGCAATAGTTCTGCCGTTATTTGGCAGGTGAAGTGCATTCATCGTCCAAATACTTATACTTATTATCTTGTTTATTCGGGCAGTTGCACGAGGGAGACCGGAGGGGGAGCTTACTTGGCTATTAAACTAATTAATATTGGCTTTGGCAACATTGTGTCAGCCAACCGCATTATTTCAATCGTGAGCCCCGAATCGGCACCGATTAAGCGGATTATCCAGGAAGCGCGCGACCGCCATATGCTTATTGACGCCACATATGGAAGACGTACGCGAGCGGTAATTATTACGGACAGCGACCACGTTATTCTATCAGCAGTACAGCCGGAGACGGTAGCACACCGTCTTTCTACTAAGGATGACGATAACGACGAATAGTACGGGGAGTCTTATGAATAAGGGATTGTTAATTGTATTGTCCGGTCCATCCGGCGTAGGTAAAGGGACGGTATGCTCCGTTCTGCGAAAAAAGATGCCTAATCTCGTATACTCTGTTTCGGCGACGACTCGTTTGCCACGGCAAGGGGAAATTGATGGCGTCAACTATTTCTTTAAGACCCGAGAGCAGTTTCAGGAAATGATGGCTTGCGATGCCCTGCTGGAGCATGCAGAGTATGTCGGAAATTGCTACGGTACGCCGCGCGATTTCGTTGAACGGACGCTGGCGGGCGGCCAGGACGTCATTTTGGAAATTGAAGTTCAAGGCGCTTTGAAGGTTAAGGAAAAGTTTCCGGAAGGCGTGTTTATTTTCCTTGTGCCCCCGTCTTTGGATGAGCTGAAGCAGCGCATTACGGGGCGCGGCACGGAGTCGCAGGACACGATTAATCATCGGATGACGGTGGCGAAAGAAGAGATGAATCTGCTTAGTCATTATGATTATGCAGTCGTGAATGATGAGATTGAAGCTGCTTGTCATCGGATTGAGAGCATTCTTACTGCCGAGCATTGCAAGGCAAGCAAATATTTAGCAGAGCTGGGCGAGCTGCCAGCTGCAATCGAGAAAGCCTAAGCGAGGAGATGGAACATGTTATACCCTTCTATTGATGAAATGGTTAAGAAAGTCGACAGCAAATACTCGCTAGTCGTTGCAGCATCCAGACGCGCGCGCATGCTGCGTAATGGTGAGAAATCCGAGCTTAAAGCGCCAAAATCGGCGAAATTTGTCGGTGTAGCACTTGAAGAGATTTACGGCGATATCGTTGTCGTAGAATCAAAGGAACCGATCGAAGAGTAAGCTGCTGGCCTCGTGGTCAGCTTATATGGTATTCACGGGAGCAACCGCCATTTATGGCGGTTGTTTTTTTGTTTCGGAAATTAGGATATCCATGCAAAGTAAAATGGGGCCGCAGCTCCTTGCTTAGCGCTTATTTGAAACCAAGCTGATCTGATGGTTCAAGGCTTAAGGAAGCTCAGTAAGCGAGTGCTGTAGGGCTACACGGCTACAATGCCGCAAGGCCGCACGGCCTCAAGGCTCGGGACACGCTGCCTCCGATTTGAAGGACCTAGCTTCCGCTAATCTGGCTTTTTAGTCGATTTGAGGCTGTAAGCGGACAGGGAAGTCGTTATTACCCTCGTCAGTCTATCTAAATACTGTTTGGCAGCGAAATAGCGTCTCCTGGGTCCGCCCACTCTGCCATAACCATCATTTGGTTGAAATAGCTGCGGCTGTGTCCGCCAAAAGCCCAGACACCCAGCTGTGAGGGGATGATTAAGAGGCCAAGGGCGGGCTTAGTAAGTAAAAATCATGTTGTTATTGCCTTGCATGATTTCTCTCGTAAAAATCTTTGTTTTTGTTTGAAATATGTATTTTCAAAGATAAACAAATATGATAGTATAAAAACAAGCAAAAACAAATATGATTTCGGAGGTTTGCAAAATGGTACAATCTTTATGGAATGCCTCTCTTGCAGCGGAAGTTGAAGCAGGCTTAGGTGAGCTCGTATACCGTTCTAATATTATTGGCGCTGATCGCCGTGTATGTAACTGGGGAGGCGGCAACACTTCCTCGAAAACAACAGTAAAGGATTTCCGCGGCCGTGATGTGGAAGTCATGTTCGTTAAAGGCAGCGGCTCCGACCTTGCGTCGATGAAAGCAGGCAATTTTACTGGCCTTCGCATGGAGGATATTCGTCCTTTGTTCGAACGCTCGGAAATGTCTGATGAGGATATGGTAGCGTATCTTGTTAACTGTATGATTGACTCCAAGCACCCGCGCGCTTCTATTGAAACGCTGCTGCATGCATTTCTGCCGTTCAAGCATGTGGATCACACGCATCCCGATGCGATTATTAGCTTGTGCTGCGCAGACAACGGCAAAGCAGTAGCGAAAGAAATTTTCGGCGACCGTTTCGTCTGGGTTCCTTATGTACGTCCTGGCTTTACTCTTTCCAAGATGATCGCGGAGGGCGTGCTGGCTAATCCGAAGGCTGAGCTAGTGCTTATGGAGAAGCACGGTCTGGTAACTTGGGGCGAGACGTCAGAGGAGTGCTACGCAAAAACAATTCAAATCATCAGCGAGGCTGAAGCTTACATTGAAGCTCGCGCGGATGAGTCGAAGCTGTTTGGCGGCGTGAAGCATGAGGCGCTGGCGGCTGACGTTCGCAGAAGCATTGCGGCACAAGTGATGCCGACGATTCGCGGAGCGGTAAGCGACGAGAAGAAAATGATTTTGACATTCGATGACGAAGCTGATGTGCTGCAATTTGTTGGCGGACATAACTCGGGAGTCGTATCTCAAGTTGGTGCAGCTTGTCCAGATCACCTCGTTCATACGAAGGTCGTTCCATTGTTCGTGGATTGGACACCAAACGCAGACGATGTAGAAGGTCTGAAAGCGAAGCTTAAAGAAAGCATTGCTGCCTATAAAGAACAGTACAAAGCCTATTTTGAGCGAAACAAGCATGAAGGCGATGTTATGTTCGAGGCGGCTCCACGCGTCATTTTGATTCCAGGCGTAGGTATGATTAATACCGGAAAAAGCTGGGCTAACTCCAAAGTCAGCGGCGCGCTTTACCACCGTGCAATTGCTGTTATTAGAGGAGCGACAGCTCTAGGCGAGTTCGTATCGCTTAGCGAAAATGAATCCTACAACGTTGAATATTGGCCGTTGGAGCTTTATAAATTGTCGCTTGCTCCAGCTGAAACAGAATTCTCCCGTAAAGTGGCGTTTATTACAGGCGGCGCTGGCGGAATCGGCAGCGAAACAGCTCGTCGCCTCGTTTCAGAGGGTGCTCATGTCGTGCTTGCAGACTTAAATCTGGAAGGCGCCGAGAAAGTAGCAGCTGAAATCAATGAGAAGTATGGCGAAAACCGGGCGATTGCCGTTAAAATGGATGTAACGAGCGAGGAGCAGGTTGCTGCTGCTTATGCAGATACGGCGCTTGCTTTCGGCGGTGTTGATATTATCGTCAACAATGCGGGCCTTGCAACATCGAGCCCATTTGACGAAACGTCGCTCAAGGAATGGAATTTGAACATGAACGTGCTTGGCACAGGCTATTTCCTTGTTGCTCGTGAAGCATTCAAGCAAATGAAAACACAGGGCATCGGCGGCAACATGGTATTTATCGGCTCGAAAAACTCGGTATATGCAGGTAAAAATGCATCGGCTTACAGCTCCGCTAAAGCGCTGGAAGCTCATTTGGCCCGCTGTATTGCAGCCGAGGGCGGCGAATTCGGCATTCGCGTCAACACGGTACTGCCGGATGCTATTTTGCAAGGCTCGGCCATTTGGAACGGAAGCTGGCGCAATGAGCGTGCAGCAGCCTACGGTATTGAGCCTGATCAGCTGGAAGAGTATTACCGCAAGCGTACAACGCTGCTCGTTAATATTTATCCGCGTGATATTGCTGAAGGCATCGCGTTCTTTGCTTCATCGAAATCGGAGAAGACGACTGGCTGCATGCTGACGATTGACGGCGGCGTACCAGCAGCGTTTACCCGCTAAATTTATTAGGAGAGATGCGGATATGTATAAAGCTCAGGGAGAAAAGCATTGGTTTATACCGGACGGTTACATTCCAGAAACGAGCTCCGGCTCGCTGCCTAGCCATGAGTCCATCTGTGTACTGAATACTTCGTCAGAAGAAGCATTGCTGCGTATTACGATCTTCTTCGAAGATCGTGATCCAATGACTGATATTCTTGTCGTGATTCCTGCCAGACGTACAAAGCATGTCCGCACCAGCTCTTTAGGCAAAAACGGAGTGCCGATTCCAATCGGCGTTCCGTATGCCATTGAGCTGCAAAGCGACATTCCGGTCATTGTACAATACAGCAGACTCGATTCCACGCAAGCGGAAAATGCCTTAATGTCAACGATGGGCTATCCCATTAAATAATATAATATTTTAAAGTGGAAGGGTGTTTGAATATGTCCGATCGCGCGTATCAGCTATTGGAAGAACAGCAGAAGGATAGAGGGATTAATCTGGATGCCGTCAAAGAGCAATTGAAAACGCTTAAAATTGAAACGCCTTCATGGGGCTACGGCGATTCAGGCACGCGCTTCAAGGTTTATCAGAAGGAAGGCGTTCCACGCACGCCATTCGAGAAAATCGAGGATGCGGCGCAGGTTCACCGTTATACCGGTCTTGCGCCATCGGTTGCGATTCATATTCCTTGGGATAAGGTTGATGATTACGGCAAGCTGAGAAGCCATGCCGAAAATCTGGGCCTTAAGATCGGCGCAGTTAATCCGAATTTGTTCCAGGAAGACGAATACATGCTCGGCAGCGTAACGAACGCGAATGAGAAAATTCGCCGCAAAGCAACCGATCATTTGCTGGAATGTGTGCAAATCGCCAAAGAAACAGGCTCGCGCGATATTAGCCTATGGTTTGCAGATGGCACCAACTATCCGGGCCAAGGCGATATTCGCAAGCGTAAAGCATGGATGCAGGAGTCGCTTGCTGAAATGTACCGTGCACTTGATCCTCATATGCGAATGCTGATTGAATATAAATGCTTTGAGCCTGCGTTCTACCATACTGATCTCGCAGATTGGGGCATGTCGTATAACTTGGCAATGAAGCTTGGACCTCAGGCGGAGGTGCTTGTGGATACGGGACATCATTTGCAGGGTGCGAACATTGAGCATATCGTTGCTTATTTGATTGATGAGAAGCGCCTTGGCGGCTTCCACTTTAACAGCCGTAAATATGCGGATGATGATCTCATCGTAGGAACGACGAATCCGTACGAGCTGTTCCTGATCTTCTATCAAATTTTGCTCGCTAGCCAAGATAATGATGAGGCAATTCGCAACAACGTTAGCAATATTGCTTATATGATTGACCAATCGCATAGCATTGAGCAAAAAATTCCAGCGATGCTGCGTTCCGTGTTGAATGTACAGACGCAATTCGCGAAAGCGCTGCTGATCAATCACGATGAAGTGGCAGACGCGCAAAACAGAGATGATGTGCTGGGTGCTGAAGATGCCGTTCGCAAAGCTTTCGAATTCGACGTAACGCCGCTGCTGCACGCGGTTCGTGAGGAGCAGGGCCTAGCGCTAGACCCAATGCGCGCGTATTTGGACAGCAGCTATGGCAAGGATATTCTAGCGAGAGGCAAGGGCGGTGCCAGCTGGTGACCATTCTTGCTTACGATTTAGGGGCGAGCAGCGGAAGGGCGCTGCTTGGCCGCCTCGTCAACAACAAGATCGAAGTGGAAGAAATACATCGGTTTTCGAATGATCCGTTGCAAGTGGGAGAGCGTCTGCATTGGGACGTTCTTCGCTTGTATTATGAGATTAAACAGGGCTTGGTCAAAGCGAAGCAATTAAATGTAGATCCGCAAAGTATTGGCATTGATACATGGGCGGTAGACTTCGGCCTGATTGGAAGCAACGGCGAGCTGCTCGGAAATCCTTATCATTATCGAGACCGTCATACAGATGGCTTGATGGAGAAGGTTTTTGAGATGATTCCGCAGGCGGAAATTTTCGAACGGACGGGCATTCAGTTTTTGAGCTTTAATACGATCTATCAGCTCGCTGCTTTGCAGCAAAATGGATCACCGCTGCTGCGTGAAGCCCAGCATTTTCTGATGATACCAGATTTGCTGAGGTATTATTTGACAGGCGATATGGTTAATGAGTTTTCCAATGCGACAACGACACAGCTGTATAATCCACTGACAGGGGATTGGGACAGTAAGCTAATTGAACGTCTTGGTTTAAATCGCAGCATGTTTGGGAAGATCGTTCAGCCAGGTACGGATGCTGGGCGTATTCGTTCTTCCGTGAGAGACGAGCTTGGCGTTGGAAGTATACCGGTAATCGCTGTAGCTGAGCATGATACGGGATCAGCGGTAGCGGCTGTGCCCGCTCTTCAGCGTCCATTCGCCTATTTGAGCTGTGGCACCTGGTCGCTGATGGGGACAGAGGTAGAGCGTCCAGTCATTAATGAGACAGCTTATCGCTTGAACTTTACGAATGAAGGCGGCGTTGACGGTACGTACCGCCTACTCAAAAACATCATGGGCCTCTGGATTGTGCAGGAGCTGAAGCGCGAATGGGATCAAGCGGGACGCGGCCAATCGTTTGCTGAGCTTGTAAAGCTGGCGGGGGAAGCGAAGCCTTTCACTGCTTTCATTGATCCTGATGCAGCGGTGTTTTTGCCTCCAGGCGGCATGGAGGCGCGTATTCGTGCCTATTGCGAGCAGACGGGGCAGCAGCTTGAGCACAGCCAGGGTGCAATTGTGCGTTGTGTATTGGAGAGCCTCGCGTTAAAATATCGTTATGCTCTGGAATTAACGGAGCAGCTTTCCGAGCAGCAGTTTAACGGTCTTCATATGGTAGGCGGCGGCATTCAGAATAAGCTGCTTTGCCAGTGGACGGCTAATGCAATTGGCAAGCCGGTATGGGCGGGCCCGGTTGAAGGCAGCGCAATCGGTAATATGATTGTGCAGTGGATTGCCCGCGGCGAGCTGGCTGATATTTGGGAAGCGCGCAAGGTGATTCGGGATTCCTTCGAGGTGGAGCATTATGAGCCTGCGGAGCAGCAAGCATGGCAGGACGCTTACGGCCGGTTTACACAGGTGACGGGGCTGTAATTTTTTTGGAAAGAAAGGAGGGCGGCTTATGCTGGTTGCGGAGCGTTATGAAAAAATCGTACAGCTGGTGAATGACAGAGGCAGTATAAGAGTGTCCGAGCTCAGCGAGCTATGCGGCGTAACGGAGGAGACGATACGGCGCGATTTGGATCGCTTGGAGCAGGCAGGCAAGCTGCGGCGTTCGCACGGCGGCGCGGTGAACGTGAAGGATCAGCAGCCGGAGACGCCCTTTACCGAGCGGGAAATTACCCACGCGGAGGAAAAACGGCAAATTGCACAGGAAGCGATTAAGCTTATTAAGCCGAAGGATCGCATTGTACTGGATGCGAGTACGACGGCTTGGTATATGGCTTCGCATTTGCCGGACATACCGCTCACGGTATTGACCAATTCCATTAAGGTCGCGCTGGAGCTGAGCACGAAGGAGAAGATTGAGGTCATCTCCACTGGCGGGCTGCTCGCTTCGCGCTCGCTGTCCTACGTTGGGCCGCTAGCGGAGCGTTCACTCGATGCGTATTACGTCGACAAGCTGTTTTTATCGTGCAAGGGCGTACATTTGGAGCGGGGAATTAGCGAGTCAAGCGAGCTGCAGGCGCGCATTAAGCTGAAAATGATCGGCATTGCCGAGCAGGTCGTACTGCTGGCTGATTCCAGCAAGTTCGGCGTACAAGCTTTTACACAGGTGGCAGAGCTAAGTGAAGTCCATTCCATTATTACGGATAAACGGATAGGGACGGACACCGTTGCCGAGCTGAAGGCAAGATCAATGGATTTGACCATCGTGTAATGCGGCGTTTTAGCAAGCGGGATTTGTCAGAGACGGCTGGGAAGGACTTGCAGAATTGTAATTATTTCCAGCTGCCTTGCAGTCCCGTTTGCTTTATCCAACTTGTCTGACAACCTGATATTATACATTTGTTATTTATCCGAGCAAAAGAGGTGCTAAAGGTGAAGGTATCCTTATTTATTACATGTCTAAGTGACGCGATGTATCCTAGAGTCGGAGAAGCGATGGTTCGATTGCTGGCAAAATACGGCGTACGGCTTGATTTTCCAACGGTTCAAACCTGCTGCGGACAGCCTGCCTTCAACAGCGGCTATTGGAAGGAGGCGCGAGAATCTGCGAGGACGATTTTGGATGCGTTTGAGGATAGTGACTTTGTCATTTCGCCTTCCGGCTCCTGTACAGGAATGATTCATCATTATCCGAAGCTGTTTGAAAATGACCCCGTTATGCTTGCGCGAGCCAATAAGCTTCAGCAGAAGTCCTATGAATTCACTCAGTTTCTCGTTCAGGTGCTTGGGGTGAAGGATGTTGGCGCGGTATTCCCGCACAAGGTAACCTATCATCCATCCTGTCACGGAAGCCGTCTGCTTGGCATCAAGGAGGAGCCGATGGAGCTAATGCGTCATGTCAAGGGGATGGAGCTTGTGCCGTTGCCGTTCGCTGAGGACTGCTGCGGGTTCGGGGGAACCTTCGCCGTCAAGATGGCTGACATTTCTGGCGCCATGGTGACAGAGAAGGCGGATCATGTGCTGGAGACGGAAGCAGAGGTATTAGTCGGTCTTGATCTCGCCTGCCTGATGAATATCGCTGGTAATTTGCGCTACCGCAACGAGCCGGTGAAGGTGATGCATTTGGCTGAGCTATTGTATGAAGGGGTGAAGCAGGCATGAGTGCACCAGCAGGAACGAAAGTGCCGCCGACGGTCAAAGGGCGGGCGGATTTGGCGTTGAACGATGAGTTTTTACGTAAGGCGGTAAAGTTTACGACGGAGCGACTTCGAAACGGCAAGCATGCAGCTACAGCCGAGCATGGCAATTGGGAGGATTGGCGCGAGCGAGGACGGCAAATTCGTCTGCATACGATCGCCCATCTGGATTACTATTTGAATTTGTTCGCTGACAATGCTCGGGCGAATGGCGTTCATGTGCATTTTGCTTCGACGGCGGCTGAAGCGGTCAAAGTATCGCTTGCCATCGCCAAGCAGGTAAAGGCAAAATCAATCGTAAAGTCCAAGTCGATGGTTACCGAAGAGCTGCATCTCAATCATGCGCTTGAAGAGCTCGGCATTGAAGCGATTGAAACCGATTTGGGCGAGTATATTATTCAGCTTGCCGGCGAGACGCCTTCGCATATTATTATTCCAGCTATACACAAAAATCGCTTTCAAATTGCTGAGCTGCTCTCTAAGGAAGCAGGAGAGACGCTTGAAGCGGATACGACGATACTCGCGGGCTTCGTCCGCAAAAAGCTGCGGGAAAAGTTTCTTGAAGCGGATATCGGCATGACGGGCTGCAATTTTGCGATTGCGGAAACCGGGTCGATGGTATTGTTTGAAAATGAAGGTAATGCGCGTATGGTGACGACGGTGCCGAAAACCCAAATTACGCTGATGGGCATGGAACGGATTATTCCTTCCTGGACGGATCTTGAAGTGATGGCGACGCTTCTGCCGCGGTCAGCGACCGGGCAGAAGCTGACGATGTATATGTCCGGCATTACCGGACCGCGCCGCAATGAGGATGCCGATGGACCAGATGAAATGCATATCATTATTGTAGATAATGGACGTTCAAATCAGCTTGGCGATCCTGAGTTTCAGGAGCTGCTCAATTGCATTCGCTGCGGCGCTTGCCTCAACGCTTGCCCAGTATACCGCCACATTGGCGGTCATGCCTATGGCGGAACGTACAGCGGACCGATTGGAGCGGTGCTGACGCCCGCGCTCCAAAAAAACGTCGGCGATTGGGATGATATTGCCAACGCTTCTAGCTTGTGCGGCGCCTGCTATGAAGCCTGTCCGGTCAAAATCCCGCTGCATGAAATGCTCATTTATTTGCGCAGGCGCAAGCAAGAGGGCGGGAAACGCGATTTGGCGGAAGCGGGCGGCATGAAAGGATTTTCAGCCATTATGGGCAATTCGGGTCGCTTCAAGGGGGTAGTCAAGCTGGGCAAGCTGGGACAGAAGCTTGTTTCACGCAACGGTGAAATTAGGCTTAAGCTTGGGCCGCTGAAGGGCTGGAACAGCTACCGTGTTACGCCAAGCCTGCCGAAGCAGTCGTTCCGCGATAAATGGGGCACGCTCGAAGAGGAGCTTCGCCATGGTCTGAATGAGCTAAGTCCAGATGCACGCAGCCGGATGGAGCAGCTCGTTCGCAGCAGAGAGCAAAATGGAGGAGGGCACGGACATGGCTGAGCAGACGCATGAGCAATGGCTGGAGGAGCTTGCGGCGGATTCCCGCCGCAAGCAGGAAGCTTTTATGAATGATATCGCAAATAAGCTTAGACGTCCGCGCGTACTGGAGAAGCCAGTGCATCCGTTCCGCGGTGCCCCGGACTTTTGGCAGGAGTATGAATGGACGCTGGAGGAGCGAATTGAACGCTTCACGGCGAATTTTCGAAATAATGGCGGTCATGTCAGTCATTTGTCCTCGATGGACGAGGCGAAGCAGTTTATTAAGGATAAGGCGGCGGAGCTTGGTGCGCGTTACATGATTCGGCAAAACCAGCCGGAGCTTGCCGGGATGAAGCTGGAGGAAGCACTTCCTGACGTGAGCTTAAGCGTATGGAATAGCGATGAAAATGAAAATTGGAAAGCGCGCGCGGCCGAAGCGGATTTTGGGGTTGTTGTGGCTGATTACGCGGCTGCCTATACGTCATCTATTGCGGTAATGTCTGGAAAGGACAAAGGGCGCTCTGTCAGCCTGCTCCCAACTGTTCTCATCGTCATTATTCCGCTGGAGCGGCTGAAGACGAAGCTGGGTGAGATTTTAATTCCGATGGATGAAGCGGGCCGTGAGAGCTTGCCAGCGGGCGTTCATTTTATTTCAGGGCCAAGCCGATCATCCGATATTGAAAACGACCTGACCATTGGTGTTCATGGTCCTGGCGTAGTCTATGCGCTGCTGGTCGGTTAGAATGTTGGGCTATTTTTCAGGTGAGCTTAGGAAGAGGAGGTGGGTAGCCTGCAAGTAACGAAGCTGACTAAGCGGAACCATTACGAGGAAATAACGGCGCAAATTAAGCGGATGATCGTAGATGGGGAGCTTAAGGTCGGAGACAAGCTGCCGTCCACGAAGGAAATGTCCGAGCGCTTTGGGGTAGGGAGGTCTACGACAAGGGAAGCGCTCAGTGCGCTTAAAGCGATGGGACTGATTGACATTCGCCAAGGTGGCGGCTGTACGGTCATCAGCACGCTGCCCGCGGAGTTTGAGCTGCCCGAGCTGCAATCGCTGCGTATGAATCGCAAAACGCTATTGGAGCTGCTGGAGGCGCGCCAATCTTTTGAGGTATCGAATGCCGCTATCGCTTCGTCTAAACGGACGGAGGAGGATCTGGCTGTATTGAAGGAGCTTGTCGTTCAAATGAAGGCAGCCGCAGGCAATGACCTGGAAGGGGAGCGCACCGACCTGCTATTCCATTTGACGCTCGTGAAGGCGACTCATAATACGATTTTGGTCCAGCTTTTTGAGACGGTCATGAATCAGGTAGAAACGGCTATTCGTGAAATTCGCAGGGTTGAGCTATATGCGAACCGCTCGGTGGCGGAGCAGCTGTACGAGGAGCATTTGGCTATCTATAAGGCGGTTGAAGCGCAGGATGCCGAAGCGGCAGCGCTGTCGATGAGACAGCATCTGCATCACGTGGAAAGCATTTTGATGAAATATGTTTAACCAGCAGCGGCAGTTCTGACGAGTAGTATCGTCCAGAGCTGCCGCTTTTTGCTTTTTATTTTTAAAGCGGCTTTTCCATATGCACACACGCCACATGCTCACCGGAAGACCGGAACCTTACTGAAATATCGAAAGGCTTATAGCCTAGCTTTTTGTAAAAAAGCAATCCTCTTGTATTTGTGTTATGGCATAAAAGGTTCAGCTTTGTTACGTTTAATTTTTCCTTGGCGATCATTTCCATCGTTTCGATCAAAAAGCTCGCTGCTCCTTTGCCGCGATAATCAGGGGAGACAATGACATTGCCTAGCCAGCATTCTTTATTGTCATCCTTATAAAAGTTAGCGTAGCAGACAACGTTCTCCCCGTATGTAATGACGGTCGGTTCCAGCCGATCAGGAAGGTTATTTAATATTTTCTCAGGCGTTAAAGGGAAGGCGGCCGATGGAAACATATAAAATAATTCATCTTCATTTTGTGGAAAAGAACAGATCGTCGGAAGATCGGGCGATTGCAAGGGTCGGTGCGTATACATATTAAATTCTCCATTTCAAAAATATTTAAATAGGCTTCAATTGTTATGTATGCTCTTTGTAAAAGGCCAGATGAAATGACATTTTTGATAAGCTTTTTAATTATATATGCTTTCGGACTGTCGGTTCAATGAAAAAGCAGTATCCTTTCATGACCGATTTTCGTAAATCGCGGAATGAATTTTAAAAGTTGGGAATAGTAAGGCTTGTGGCAAAACAAAATCAAAAATAAACAAGGACGGTGTCTACTGCATGAAATGGGACTGGAGCATTTCCTCTCGCAGGAATTTGGGAAAAACGATTGGGGCATTGCTTCTGGCTGTTGCCCTGATGATGAGCATGCCGAGCACAAGCATGGCTTTTGGAAAAGGTGATCATGGGCCGGATGTGTACGTCGTTCAAGGGATGCTAAAATCAATGGGTAGCTATGCTGGCCCAATTAACGGGAAATTCGACAGTTTAACGGTAAAGGGAGTTAAGTATTTTCAGAAAATGCATGGGCTTCCGGTTACTGGTGCAGTCGACAGCCGGACATTCCAGTCCATTACTTATGCATACAGCCAAGTAAAGTATCCTTCGGGTGCGAAGGCAAAGAGCCGAGCGAAAGGCAACTTCCGCATTAAGGGTCAAGGCGGAGGCCAAGGGATCGGCGGCGGAGCCGGTCAAGGCGGAGGCCAAGGAATCGGCGGCGGAGCCGGTCAAGGCGGAGGTAAAGGGATCGGCGGCGGAGCCGGTCAAGGCGGAGGTAAAGGAATTGGCGGAGGAGCCGGTCAAGGCGGAGGCCAAGGGATCGGCGGAGGAGCCGGTCAAGGCGGAGGCCAAGGAATTGGCGGAGGAGCCGGTCAAGGCGGAGGCCAAGGAAACGGCGGAGGAGCCGGTCAAGGCGGAGGCCAAGGAATTGGCGGAGGAGCCGGTCAAGGCGGAGGCCAAGGGATTGGCGGAGGAGCCGGTCAAGGCGGAGGCCAAGGAATTGGCGGAGGAGCCGGTCAAGGCGGAGGCCAAGGGATTGGCGGAGGAGCCGGTCAAGGCGGAGGTAAAGGGATCGGCGGCGGGGCCGGTCAAGGCGAGGAGCAAGGAAACGGCGGCGGACAAGCTCCTACTACGAAGCCGGCTCCAATTGTTACGCCAGCGCCAACTATTGCTCCAGCGCCGGCAACACCAGCGCCAACGACAGTTCCAGCGCCAGCAACGCCAGCGCCAACTGTAGCACCAAAACCAAAATCATATTACTAAAGAAAGTGGAATGAGCGTATCATCCCGATACAAAAAAACGAGCCATAGAAGTGATTCTATGGGCTCGTTTTTTGTATGATTATTTTTGCAAGCTGATCATGAAAGGCAACTATTTTGCTTTCAAAAACTTATCAATAAATTGAATCGCTTTATCTGTGTTCTCGCTATTTACACGGACGCCAACGATATAGTTTTTTGGCGTAATCACGGAAAGATTTTTCACCAGTGGGCTGTTGCTGATATCGATGCCGTATACATGCTCGACTGGTTCATCCTCCGTCGTTTTTTTGACGAGCTCACTCTCGGTAACCGAGGATTTCAGCACGCCGCTTACTGCATCATCAATGTTTTGAAGGACGCCCTGCGGACTGATCCAGTTGAAGGTGGCCGAGTCAAGAATATAAATATCCGGCTTCTCCGTTGCCAGAACAACCATCGCTTTTTGCTGGGAGGCCATATCGACTGCATCTTTAGCATCAAGCGGCACATAGGTCAAATTCACTTTAAACCGTTTCCACTCGGGGAACTTGTCCAGCAGCGATTGCTCGAGAACAGCCATGTCCTGCTTATTGTCCTCTGTAAAAAATTCGCCAAAATACATGACGGACAAATCCACCGGCGGCAGGCTGGCAAGGTAGCGCTGTTCCTCGCGATGGTCCATATAAGCGATAACGCCGTAGATAATAAGAGCAATCGCCACAATTCCACCGAAAACATGGAATTTATAGTAGCGCCAAAAATGGTCGGTTTTCTCGGCGGCAGACGCCATATTTTTAAACTTCCCATACTCTTTCTCATTGAACGCTTGCTTAAACTTCTGATCCTCTGCTTCAAGTATCCGTTTGTAAGCGGCAGTCACTTGGCTGAATTCCTCTTCCGCCGTCTCCCCATTGCTTGTAGTCTGCGTCCGTGAGCGGGATTGGCGAAGCAAGAGGCTATAGCGTTTCTCAACCTCTTCTTTTGAAGCGTTTTCGGGAAGGCCCAGCTTCGCGTAGGCTTGTTTTACATCTTCCATGGGGTCACCTCGACTATTATTTAAAAATATCTGTATAAATCCTACCCTCTAGTATACGGATTTAAGCGGACAAATGCCAATTTTCGCGCTTGTCCGCAGACGGGAGAGCGAATGCTAGCCGAAAAGGCGCGGGCATTGAACAGACTGCGAATTCAGTGATCATATGGTATGATAGGAAAAAGCTAGCTTCAAAACTAGCGTCTTGGGTGCGGCCAAACGCCGTCATGCTTGAAGGAAATAAGCTGCTGCCTTGCGCTTGGAAGCAAATGTCCAAGGAATGGGCTTGCACAAATCAGTCAATACCATAGATTAAGAGCATTGTTGTAATGGGGGATGGGCCATGCTTACAAATAAAACAATCATACTAGGAATCACGGGTGGTATCGCAGCCTATAAAGCGGCTACGCTTTGCAGCCGGCTGGTGCAGGCAGGAGCTAAGGTGCACGTTATTATGACCGAATCAGCAGCTCGTTTCATTACGCCGCTGACGCTCCAGACGCTTTCGCGCAACCCGGTGCATATCGACACCTTTGACGAGAGGGACCCGGCGGTCGTATCCCATATTCATTTGGCCGATCATGCCGATCTTATTGTTGTTGCTCCAGCCACTGCCAATGTAATTGGCAAAATGGCAAATGGGCTTGCCGATGATATGCTCAGCACGACCCTTCTGGCGGCAACGAGCCCCGTGCTTGTCGCTCCAGCTATGAACGTGCATATGTATGAGCATCCGGCGGTGGCGCAAAATTTACAGACATTAGCAGATCGCGGCGTCATGTTCGTCGACCCGGGCGAGGGGCAGCTTGCCTGTGGTTATGTGGCGAAAGGGAGGCTGGCCGAGCCGGAGGAAATTGTCCATGCGGTGGAAGAGTGGTTCAGTCGCAGCCGCAAGCTTGCTGGCAAGCATGTTCTTGTTACTGCAGGCGGAACGGTGGAGCGGCTTGATCCCGTGCGGTATTTGACCAATGATTCCTCGGGCAAAATGGGCTTTGCCATAGCGGAGGCTGCGCTGCTGATGGGCGCGGAGGTGACCGTTGTCGCTGGACGGACGACTGTAGAGCCGCCTGGGGGGGCAAAGCTGGTGCGCGTTGAATCCGCTCAGCAAATGCTGGATGCGGTCACCGCGCATTTTGAAACGGCTGACATTGTTGTTAAAGCGGCGGCTGTTGCCGATTATCGCCCAGCCCAGCAGCAGGAGCAGAAGCTGAAAAAGACGGGCGAGAAGCTCACGCTTGAGCTTGCGCGCACGACGGATATTTTGCAGCTGCTTGGCGAGCGCAAGACGCATCAATTGCTCGTTGGTTTCGCTGCCGAAACCCAGCAGATCGCGCACTATGCGATGGATAAGCTGGCGCGCAAACACTGCGATCTCATCGTAGCCAATGATGTGAGCGCGGAAGGGGCAGGCTTCAACGGCGATACGAATGTTGTACAGCTATTTGGCAAGGAAGGGCTGATAGAGGCGCTTCCTTTATTGACCAAGCGCGAGACGGCAAAGCGAATTTTGGAAGTCGCGGTGCAGCGGCTTTCACAGCTCCCTATCAAAAGGAGCCTTGGCGAATGATTGCCAGAGTGATAGTGGACGTGCCGAGCCGTCAGACGGATCGGCCATTCGATTATGAGGTGCCTGCGGAAATGTCCAGCTGGATTGGTGTTGGAAGCCGGGTTGGCGTACCCTTCGGCGGCCGCGTGCTGCAAGGCTTCGTTGTGGAGCTGGCGGAAGAGGCGGAAGTGGACAGTCGGCGCCTAAAGGCGGTTGCCGAGCTGCTTGATCCGCTGCCGCCGCTGCTTCCCGACTTGATTGGGCTAGCTAAATGGATGAGCGACAAATATTGCTGCTCCTGGACAGCTGCGCTGCAAGCGATGATTCCCGCTGCGCTTAAAGGCAAGGCCGAGCGTTATGTGTCGTTGAACGATTCGCTCGGTGAGGAGCTGGAGCAGCTGGCAAGGCGCTTGCCGCAGGAGCTGCTGGATATGGTTTCGAGGCAGCGGCAGACGAAGCTTGAAGCACTGAAGGAGCGGTTTCCGCAATACGCGCCGGATATTAAGACGGCGCTTGAAGAAGGCGTACTGCTTGAGCAGACAGCGATTCGTGACCGTCTGGCCATTCGCAAGGTGCTGACGGTGTTTCCGCCAGCGGATAAGGCAGCGGCGGTGAAGGCGCTGGCTTTGTGGCCGGCAAAGGCGGGCAAGCAGCGGGACTTGCTTGCCTTCATGCTGGAGCGGGATGAGCCAATTGCGCTGCAAGCGCTGCTCGCGGAAGCGGGCGGATCGCCAGCAAGCGTGCGAGCGGTCGCAGACAAAGGCTTGCTGGAGCTGAGGGAAGTTGAGCAGCAGCGCGACCCTTATGCAAGCCGCGAGTTTGAGCGGACGGTTCCGCTGCCGCTCACCGAGGGGCAGCAAAGCGTATACACCCGCATAGCTGATGCGGTTACGCGCGGCGAGCCGCAGGTGCTGCTGCTGCATGGCGTAACGGGCAGCGGCAAAACCGAGGTCTATTTGCAGGCGATTCAGCATTGTCTAAAGCAAGGAAAGCAGGCGATTGTGCTTGTCCCGGAAATTGCGCTTACCCCGCAAATGGTCGAGCGGTTTAAAGGGCGCTTCGGCGATGCGGTAGCGGTGCTGCACAGCCGCTTGTCTAATGGGGAGCGCTATGATGAATGGCGCAAAATTAGAAGCCGCAAAGTACAGGTAGCCATCGGCGCTCGGTCGGCGATTTTTGCCCCTTTTGAACGCATCGGACTCGTCATTATTGATGAGGAGCATGAATCCTCCTACAAGCAGGAGGAAAGCCCGAAATACCATGCCAGAGATGTATCTGTACAGCGCGCAAGGCAGCATGGCGCGGCTGTCGTACTAGGCTCAGCGACGCCATCGCTTGAATCATATGCGGCGGCGAGCAGGCGACCGGCAGAAGGGCGCGAATCGTCGCTGCTGCCGATGCCAGACCGCGTAGGGGGCAGGCCGCTGCCGCCCGTGACGGTTATTGATATGCGCGCGGAGCTTGCGGCCGGCAATCGCTCGATGTTCAGCCGCAAGCTGCATGAAGGGCTCGTGCAGCGGCTGGAGCGCGGCGAGCAGACGGTGCTGCTGCTTAATCGACGCGGCTATTCTACCTTCGTCATGTGCCGCTCCTGCGGCTACACGGCGCTTTGTCCGCACTGCGATATTTCGCTGACGCATCATCAGAAGTCGCGGCTGCTGCGCTGCCATTATTGCGGACATGCGGAGCCAGCGCCGCAAACCTGTCCGTCCTGCGAAAGCGAGCATATCCGCTTTTTTGGTACGGGGACCCAGCGTGTAGAAGAGGAGCTTGCGAAGCTGTTTCCCGGCATTCGGGTCATTCGAATGGATGTGGACACGACGACGGAGAAAAACGCGCATGAGAAGCTGCTGAAGCGCTTCGGCGACCGTGAGGCGGATGTGCTGCTGGGCACGCAGATGGTAGCGAAGGGGCTTGATTTTCCATACGTTACGCTAGTTGGCGTTATTGCAGCGGATACGTCGCTTAATTTGCCGGATTTTCGCTCAGCGGAACGGACGTTTCAGCTGCTTACGCAGGTGGCAGGCCGTGCTGGCCGCCATCAGCTGCCAGGGGAGGTCGTTGTTCAGACGTATGCACCCGAGCATTATGCGATTACAACCGCGCAAAAGCATGACTACATCCGGTTTGTCGAAGAGGAGCTCAAGCATCGCGGCGTTATGGGCTATCCGCCTTATTGCCGATTGGTGCTGGTCACGATGTCGCATGAGCAGCTTGCGCTGCTGTCCTCAGTGTCAGAGCAGTTTGTGGAGCGGCTGCGCGAGCTGGCGGCCGATGAAGGCGTATTAGGGCCGCTTGGAGCGGGTTTGCCGCGTGCGCTAGAGGTGCTTGGTCCAGTCGCATCACCCATATCGAGAATGAAAGATCGCTACCGTTTTCAATGTGTGATAAAATATCGGGGGAACATTGATGTGCCTGCGCTTCTGCGCGGTGCGCTTGCGCCATTCATTGCAGGCTCCCCTCAGAAGCTTGTGCAGTTTAGCATTGATGTAGATCCGCAAGTCATATTATAGATTTCGTTGTAAAGGAAGGGAACGGCAATGGCCATTCGTATTATTGTAAAAGATCCTGATCCCGTTTTGAGGGAGCCAGCTATGGAAGTTACTAAATTTAATTCCAACTTGAAACGGCTGCTTAAAGATATGGCGGAAACGATGTACGACGCTGATGGCGTCGGTCTAGCGGCTCCGCAGGTCGGCATTTCCAAGCGTGTTATCGTGGTGGATATTGGAGATGAAAATGGACTGATCGAAATGGTCAACCCGGTCATCGTGGAAGAAGAAGGAGAGCAGCTTGGACCTGAGGGCTGCCTGAGTATTCCGAATCTAAACGGAGATGTGATGCGTTCAGACCGCATCGTCGTAAAAGGTCAAAATTCCGATGGCGAGACGTTTACGGTTGAAGCGCAGGGCTTCCTTTCGCGGGCGTTCCAGCACGAGGTTGATCATTTGAACGGCATTTTGTTCACGGATCTCGCCGAGAGCGTGTACGATATTTCCGAAAGACAGAAAAAAGGCGGCGAATAAGGCCATGCGTATTGTATTTATGGGGACGCCGGAGTTCGCCGTCCCTTCTTTGCAGTTGTTAATTAATAACGGCTATGAGGTCGTGGCGGTTGTCACGCAGCCGGATCGTCCAAAGGGGCGTAAGCGGACGCTTACGCCTCCGCCTGTGAAAGAAGCGGCGCTGGCTTTAGGCTTGCCGGTTTTGCAGCCTGAGCGCATGCGCAGCAGCGAAGCGGTAGAGGCGCTGGCGCAGTATCGCCCTGATTTAATTGTGACCGCAGCTTATGGGCAAATATTGCCGAAGGCTGTACTGGAGCTGCCGCGTCTAGGCTGTATCAACGTTCATGGCTCGCTGCTGCCTCGCTATCGCGGGGGGGCGCCGATTCAACGTGCGATCATCAATGGCGAGACGGTAACAGGCGTAACGATTATGTATATGGCTGAAGGACTGGACACAGGCGACATGATCAGCAAGGTGGAGGTCGCCATTACGGATGAGGATACATCGGGCTCGCTGTTTGAGAAGCTGAGCGCCGCTGGAGCGGAGCTGCTGGAGCAGACGCTCCCAGCCATTATTTCAGGCGCTGCGGCAAGGGTGGAGCAGCAGCATGAGCTGGCAACTTACGCGCCGAATTTGTCGCGTGAGGATGAACGGATTGATTGGGCGAAATCTGCCCGCCAAATCTATAATCAAGTGCGCGGCCTGTCGCCGATGGCCGGTGCGTTCACCTATTTGAACGGCGAGCTGTTCAAGGTATGGGCTTGCGCCAAGCCAGCAGAACCGTCCAGCACGGATCGTGCTGCCGCAGCTTTGCCGGGAACGGTGCGCGAAGCAAGTGGAGCGGGCATCGCCGTACAGACAGGTGCTGGCGTAATCGTGCTTACGCAAATTCAGCCAGCAGGCAAAAAAGCGATGTCAGCGGCTGATTGGCTGAAAGGCTCACGACTGGCTGAAGGCACTGTCTTCGGCGAAGCAAACGAGATAAGCGGTGAAGACCAATGAGTGAGCAAAAGCAAGTTAAGCCTGCGCAGCCAGCAGTAAAGTCTGAACGGTCACAGCAGAAAAATGCATCGGCGCCTTCATCGAAGGCTTTCGCGCAAGGACGTCGTCCGCAGGCTGGCGGCCAATCAGGCCCTAAATCACGCTCTGCTGGAGCTGCTGGAGGACAAGCCGCTGGCGGAAGCAAGCGAGCAGCGGGTGCGGGGCAGTCGGGAGCGCGCCAGGGCGGTTCCACGCGTGCGCCGCGCACGCCAAGGGAGCTGGCGCTGGATATTTTGGTAAGCGTTGCTGGGGCCGGTGCCTACAGCAATCTCAAGCTCAACCAGTCGCTTCAGGATGCTAATCTTTCTCGTGCGGATGCTGGTCTCGCTACAGAGCTGGTATACGGGACGATTCAGCATCAGCGCATACTCGATTATTGGCTTGCGAGATTCGTGGCGAAGGGCTTTAATAAGCTGCAGCCGTGGGTGCATCAACTGCTGCGTATGAGTGCTTACCAGCTGCTGTATTTGGATCGGATTCCGGTTCATGCCGCAGTTAACGAAGCGGTTTCCATTGCGAAGAAGCGGGGCCATCAAGGCATTTCCGGCATGGTCAATGGGGTGCTGCGCAGTATGGATCGCAGCCGCGCAGAGCTTGTGCCATCTGCTATTAAAGCAGGTTCAACGGCGGAAAAGCTCGCGATTTTGCATTCCTATCCCGACTGGCTCGTTAAGCGCTGGCTGCTTGCTTACGGCGAGCAAACGACGGAAGCTATTTGTGCGGCTGGCAATGATTCCCCGCATGGAAGCGTACGGGTCAATGCTGTCCGCGGAACAAGGGCTGAAGCGCTTGAGCAGCTTGCCGAGCTTGGGCTTGATGCTGAAGCATCGCCGCTTGCTTCTGCAGGCATTACAACCCGCCGCGGCGGCAGCTTGGTGGATACGGATGGCTTCCGCGAGGGGCTATGGACGATGCAGGATGAAAGCTCTATGCTCGTAGCCGAGGTCGTTGCACCAGCAGCCGGCATGCAGGTGCTGGATTGCTGCGCTGCTCCGGGCGGCAAAACGACGCATCTGGCTGAGCTTATGGGCAATAAAGGTAAAGTGTGGGCTAATGATTTGCACCCGCATAAGCGTCAGCTTATTATTGATCAGTCTTCACGGCTCGGTTTGACGAACGTGGAAGCCATAACAAGCGATGCCGCGCAGCTGTCCGAGCGATTTGCCAGCGGTTCGATGGATGCTGTGCTGCTGGATGCGCCTTGCTCAGGCTTTGGCGTCATTCGGCGCAAGCCTGAGATCAAATGGACGAAGACGGCTGCTGATGTAGCCGCTATAGCGGACATTCAGCGCGAGCTGCTTGAAGCGGTGAGCGGTCTCGTTAAGCCGGGCGGTGTGCTCGTCTACAGCACATGCACCATTGAACGATCCGAAAATGAGGAGCAGGTGGAGCATTTTCTACAGGCGCATCCTGAATTTGAGCTTGACGGCAATTGGCCGGAATCGGTTATCCATGCTTTGCAGGAGGCAGGGGCGATTGACGAGGGGTTTAAAGGCTATGCGCAGCTTCTGCCGCAGCACTATGGCAGCGACGGTTTCTTCATTGCTCGCATGCTGAGGCGCGCCTAATCGTTGCTTGTGGTTCATGATGGACGTTTGTGGTAAAATAAATCATCAGCGGCGCAGGTAGAGAGCTTTTGCCGCGCTATTATACAGTCAGGTGTGATAAATTAATGAAACCTTTTATTTACGACTATACGCTCGAACAGCTGCAAGATTGGATGAAGGAGAATGGCGAGCCGGCATTTCGCGCAGGCCAGCTGTACGATTGGCTGTACGTTAAGCGTGTTACCAGCTTTGAAGAGATGAGCAACTTGTCCAAGTCGCTCAGAACGAAGCTGTTTGACCAATTTCAATTTGTGACGCTTACTGAAATAACGAAGTTCGAGTCCAAGGACGGCACCGTCAAGTTTTTGTTTGGACTGCATGACAATCATGCAATCGAAACCGTCATTATGCGCCATAATTATGGCAACAGCATTTGCGTGACCACGCAGGTGGGCTGCCGGATCGGGTGTACCTTCTGTGCATCGACGCTGGGCGGCTTGAAGCGGAATTTGACCGCAGGTGAAATTATTGCTCAAGTCGTAGTAGCACAGCAAATGCTGGACGTTACGAATGAGCGCGTATCAAGCATCGTTATTATGGGCTCTGGAGAGCCGTTCGAGAACTATGACGCGACGATGATGTTTTTGCGCACGATGATTCACGAGAAAGGTCTGAACATCGGCCAGCGCCACATTACGGTTTCGACCAGTGGAATTGTGCCAAGCATGTACAAGTTTGCCGATGAGAATACGCAGATCAATCTGGCGCTTTCCATTCATGCGCCGAATGATGCGCTGCGCTCTAAGCTAATGCCGGTTAACCGCCGCTTCCCATTCGAGGAAGTAATGGAGGCTTGCCGCTATTATTTAGCGAAGACAGGCCGCCGTATTACATTTGAGTATGCGTTGATCGGCGGGGTTAATGACCGTCCCGAGCACGCGCAGGAGCTGGCGGATGTGCTCCAAGGACTGCTGTGCCATGTCAATTTGATTCCGGTCAACCATGTGCCGGAGCGAAATTATGTGCGTACGCCACGGGAGGATATATTTGAGTTCCAGCGTATACTGGAGAAAAACAAAATAAATGCAACGATTCGCAGGGAGCAAGGGCATGACATTGCCGCCGCTTGCGGTCAGCTTCGTGCGAAGCACATGGAGTCTACGACGAGGTGATAACGGTTGATTACGGCAAACCTGAGCGATATCGGAAAAGTTCGTCAAGTCAATGAAGATCATTCATGGGTAGGACAGCTAGATAATGGCATCACGTTTGCTATAGTCGCTGACGGGATGGGCGGCCATCAGGCGGGCGATGTAGCGAGCCGGCTGGCAGTGAATACATTCCGTGAAATGCTGGAGCCCATTGCGGCGAGAGCTGACTTTTCCATTGAGGAAGGCAAGGCATTTTTGCGCAAAGCCATTGTAGATGCGAATGATGTCGTTTATGACATGGCATCGCGCAATGAGCAATATTATAATATGGGAACTACGATAGTTGCTGCCATGTTTCAAGGGCGGGAAGCCGTCATCGGGCATATTGGCGACAGTCGCGCTTATGTCATGTCCAAAAGCTGCATCGTGCAGTTGACGGAGGATCATACGCTTGTCAATGAGCTGCTGAAATCAGGGCAGATCAGCGAGAAGGAGGCGGCTGTCCATCCACGGCGGAATGTGCTTACCCGGGCGGTTGGCACTGATGCGTCTGTTGAGGTTGATATACAGACGATTTCCTACTCGGCCGATGATTACATTCTGCTTTGCAGCGATGGGCTGACGAACATGGTCAGCGATGATCAAATTATGTATACCGTAACGAAGGGTGGAGCGAGCCTGAAAGATAAAGCGGAGCATCTCATCCATTTGGCGCTGCGCGCTGGCGGGGACGATAATGTGACCGTCGTGCTGCTGCAAGTAAATACCAGCGCAGATCGAGAGGAGTGTGCAACTGATGATAGGGCATAATTTAGGCGGTCGCTATGAAATTCTGACTCGCATCGGCGGAGGCGGCATGGCGCTTGTCTATAAAGCCCATGACGTCCTGTTGAACCGCAATGTAGCGGTTAAAGTGCTGCGCCAGCAGTTTGTGCATGATGAAGAGTTTATTCGCAGATTTCGCCGTGAGGCGCAATCGGCAGCTGCGTTATCCCATCCCAATGTCGTTAGCATCTATGATGTAGGACAAGAGGAAGATACGCATTATATCGTTATGGAGTATATCGAAGGCAGCAATCTTAATGAGATTATCGTGGAGCGTGCCCCGCTGCAGGCGGATGAATCGGTTCGCATTGCCATTCAAATTTGCGATGCGCTTGGTCATGCCCATCAGAATCATATTATTCATCGCGATATTAAACCACATAATATTTTGATCGGTAAAAACGGCAGGGTCAAGGTAACTGATTTCGGTATTGCCCGTGCGGTTACTTCTTCTACCATTACCCAGACAGGCTCGGTGCTGGGCTCTGTTCATTATTTTTCTCCTGAGCATGCGAAAGGGGTAAGTACAGGCGAGAAATCCGACCTTTATTCGCTAGGCATTGTACTCTATCAGATGCTTACCGGCAATTTGCCTTTTTTGGGAGAAAGCCCGATTAGCGTCGCTTTGAAGCATTTGCAGGAAACGTTTGAGGAGCCGCGCGCCCTAAACCCTCATATACCGCAAAGTGTGGAAAATGTTATTTTACGGGCGATGCGCAAAAATCCGGGGGAACGTTACCATTCGGCTCAGGAAATGCTGAACGATTTGGAAACGTGCCTGTCGCCAAATCGGAGGAATGAGGAGAAGGTTTCATTTGCGCATGTGAATGATCTGGATGAGACACGCGTTATGCCAGCCATTCGCGGCAGTGATCTCCGTCCCATTCGCCAGAGCGAGTCAAGCTATGAGAAGGCGGAGGTTTCTTCGGATCAGGCGAGCCGGCAAGGAGAGAGAGAAGTACTGAATAAGAAAGCAAAAGGCTGGAAGCGACCGACGATAATTGTGGCAAGCACGCTGGTTGTTCTGGCATTCATAATATGGGGTTTCGTAACTTTGCTTGATCGGCTGGATGTAGAGGAAGTGAATGTGCCGTACGTTGTCGGTCTCGACTTGGAGCAGGCGACGGCAAAGCTTGAAGAGTTTGGGCTGAAGGTGCAGGAGCCGACGATACGGGAATTCCGCGATGATATACCGTTTAATCAGGTATTTGAGCAGACGAAGAAAAATATGCGTGTCAAGCAGGGCTCGTTTATACAGCTATCTGTAAGTGATGGACCGATGCTAAAGCAGCTTGGCGATTACCGGGGCAAGACGCTGCAGGCGGTTAAGGATGAGCTTTCTGCGCTTGGCATTAATCCGGATACGCAAATTGATGTTGAAGAAGTATTCAGCGAGCAGGAAGTGGATACGGTCGTTACACAACAGCCGGAGCCGGGAACCGATTTTGATCCGAATACGGTGAAATTCCAGTTTATGGTCAGCAAAGGCATGGAAACGATTAAAATGCCGAATTTGATTGGCAAAACAGTAGCTGAGGCTAAGGATATAGTGAAAGCGAATGGGCTAACGCTTTCCGATGATGATATTTTGTATGAGCCAAGCTATGTACAGGCTAAGGGTCTTGTGCTGAATCAAGCCCAATACAAGCCGAATGACCCTGTTCCGAAAGGCGCCAGCATTTCCATTAGAGTCAGCTCAGGTCCTTCTGCGGAAGCGAAGGAGCATCAGTTCAATGTTGTCATTTCGCCAGCGAAGGCTGGGAAAACGAGCGAAATTCGCATCGTTTACACCGACGCTAGAGGGCAGAATATTGAATGGGGCAGAAACCAAATTCAAGATACCCAGACATTCCCCGTAACCGTCGTCTTGGCACCGAACACCGAGGCCATGATTACGATTTATAGGGATAGTCAGTTTGTTGATACGAAATCCGTCACTTATGATCAACTGGCGCAAAGCAGCAGTTCATCTACTGTCACGGTGCCTGGGGAGGATGAGCAGGTGACAGCGCCTGCTACAGAAGAGCCGGCTGTATCGGAATCGCCGACTCCTGAACCGACATTGGAGCCGGATCAATCGGAGGTTGACCACAGCGATGACCAAGGAAGCGAGCAGGGAGAAGCAAAAGGAAAAGGAAAAGATAAGGAAAGAGTTGCAAGTGAAGAGCAACAGCCGTAATCAAGCCTCTCTTGAGCTTCAAGGACGCATTGTGAAGGCGCTAAGTGGCTATTATTATGTACTGCCGAATGAGTCTGAATCGCAGGATGCAACGGTACAATGCCGCGGGCGCGGCGTTTTGAAAAATAAAGGAATTACTCCCTTAGTCGGCGACGAGGTTGTATATAGTCTTACAGATAATGGCGAGGGCACGGTGGAGCGGGTTTTGCCGCGCTCCTCCGAGCTCATTCGCCCGCCGGTAGCCAATATTGATGTAGCGATGCTGGTTTTTTCCGTAACGGAGCCAACGCTCAATTTGACGCTGCTGGATAAGTTTCTTGTGCATATCGAGCATGCGGAGATCGAAGCGGTGCTGTGCCTTAGCAAGCAGGATTTGGAGCATGATGGCGAGGAGACAGAAGCCGCTGCTGAGGCCGCAGCTTCTGTCAATCGTATTTACTCTGCTATTGGCTACGAGATTTATGGGACAAGCTCCCGACAGGGGAAAGGCATCGAGGAGCTTCAGCAGCGGCTGCAAGGGCATTTGGCTGTTTTTGCTGGTCAATCGGGCGTAGGTAAATCTTCGCTTCTTAATGCGATTGTGCCTGGATTGAAGCTTGAGACGAATGCGATCAGCAATCGTCTTGGACGGGGCAAGCACACGACGAGACATGTGGAGCTGATTGATATTGGCGGAGGAGGTTATGTCGCCGATACACCTGGCTTTAGCCAGCTCGATTTCACAGAGCTTGGCATTGAAGATTTAGGCTACTGTTTTCGAGAAATCCGGGCATTGTCTCCGGACTGCAAATTCCGTGGCTGCACGCATGTCCAGGAGCCGGGCTGCGCGGTTCTTTCTGCTTTGGAAGAAGGCAAAATAGCGCCAAGCCGTTATGAAAATTACTTGCAGTTTTTAAATGAAATGAAAGATAAAAAACGGAGGTACTAACCAACCCATGACTATAATTGCACCCTCTATTTTATCGGCTGACTTCAGCCGGCTCGGAGAAGAAATTTCAGGTATTGAGCAGGCAGGAGCGGACTGGATTCATGTAGATGTTATGGATGGGCAGTTCGTACCGAACTTAACCTTTGGTCCTCCTGTCATCGCGGCTGTAAGGCCAGCAACAAAGCTGCCTTTCGATGTGCATCTGATGATTGAGCGTCCGGAGTTGTCAATCGCGAGTTACGCAGCTGCTGGTGCTGATCGAATTACGGTACATGCAGAAGCCTGCGTGCATTTGCACCGTACGCTTTATCAAATTAAGGAGCTAGGACTTCCAGCGGGCGTAGCCATTAACCCAGGAACTCCGGTGTCTGTGCTGGAATCCGTGCTAGCCGATGTGGACCTCATATTGGTTATGACGGTAAATCCGGGCTTTGGCGGGCAGAAGTTTATCCCTTATTCGCTGAACAAGCTGCGTCAAATCCGCAGCATGCTAGCGGAGCGCGAGCTGCAGCATGTTCATGTGCAGGTGGATGGCGGCATTAATGAAGAGACGGCTAAGCTTGTGACGGAGGCAGGCGCGAATGTGCTCGTAGCTGGCAATGCGGTATTTGCCCAGGCAGATCGCGCGGCGGCTATATCGGTTTTACGCTAGGCTGCATATCTTAAATTGTTAAATTAAGTTTGCACTTGGGAGGCTGCAATGGAAGAATACGAGACATCTCGCGGGAAGACATGGCTGTGGGTGATCCTATTTGCGCTCGGCATAGGCCTGCTGCTGGCGGCTTTCTCCATTTTAACTGGAATGATCAAATATGTGTTTTCTTTGCTTGCTTTGTATTTGATTTTTCAGTTTTTCAAAAGGGTTGAGAGACTATGGGCACGAATAACGGTAATTGTACTGGGCCTGGTATTTTATTTCTTGGCCGTATTGGTTTATACGGCAATCCAGTTCATCAATGAGAATCCGCCACCATTGGCGTGAGCATTATGCTTGAGAGGTTTTCCGTACTCGCTCAAATGGAATAGGACAAAGGCTTAGCGCATAGGATGGTTACATGAACGCAGGTTCGTGTAGCCATTTTTTTGAAATATAGGGAAGTATATCGCAGCACGATCCTTTCTCTATATTTCTCGGAATGAAACGCGCCGCGCCGCCAGAGGATGGCTTATGGCCGTTTCACCTTGAAATATAGGAACGTATATGATGTTTCTATCCGTTCTCTATATTTCTCAGAATGAAACGCGCCACGCCGCCAGAGGATGGCTTATGGCCGTTTCACCTTGAAATATAGGAACGTATATGATGTTTCTATCCGTTCTCTATATTTCTCGGAATGAAACGCGCCGCGCCGCCAGAAGATGGCGACAGCCGTTTCACCTTGCGTGAAACATAGCATGTGTATGCGGGAAGAAAAAGCATGTAAGTCACCATTTCGATGAGCGTGTCTGAGGAGGGATGGGCATGAAATTTTACACGATCAAGCTGCCGAAATTTTTGGGCGGGTTCGTAAAGGCGATTTTGAATACCTTCCAAAAAAGTTAGTTCCTTTGCAGCCGCCTTCGAATGATCGTGGTTTATGTGAACAATAAAAAGCACCTGAGCCCAGGTGCTTTTTGTCTACCATACAGCATAAAGCTGCAGGAGATGAATTATACGCGAGTTACTTTGCCGGATTTCAGAGCGCGCGCGCTGACATAAACGCGTTTCGGTTTACCGTCAACTAGAATGCGAACTTTCTGAACGTTTACTCCCCAAGAACGACGGTTTTTGTTGTTAGCGTGGGAAACGTTATTGCCTGTACCAGGGCTTTTGCCTGTTAGAAAACATTTGCGGGACATGAGTACACCTCCTTCAAGTAGTGCTGAGCTAAAAGCGCATTGTTAGCATAAGCTGTCAGTTATTGCATAAGCAAAACCGCATCGTAGCCATAAGCTCCCAGTTCTGCGTGAGCAAAACCGCTTCATTGGCTTGAAAAAGCGTTGAAGAAGCCTGCACATAAACATACTTTGATATCGTATCATAGTTGCGAAGTCTGAGCAACTAAAACTGATGTTTTTTATGGCGATTTGCCTGAGGTTGGCACCGTCTGCCCTTCTATAACGTAACAGTTTATAGTACAATAATAATGAGTTAAAGATTTTTGTTGAAGCTTCAGCAGCAATTGACAAAAGAAGCAATCTAGACAATAAAGGAGTGAATTTCCATGCCACTTACGCTCAGCACTGAGCTTGGCCGAATTTTCATAACAGAGGAATGCATTGCCGTTATGGCAGGCTCCGCCGCAATGGATTGTTATGGCCTTGTCGGGATGGCTTCTCGCAAACAATTAAAGGATGGCATTGCCGAGCTCCTGGGCAGAGAGAATTTGGCGCGCGGCGTTGAAATTCGCAGAGAACAAGATAAACTTTATATTGATTTGTATATTATTGTGAGCTACGGTACGAAAATTTCAGAGGTAGCGCATAATATTCAGACGAAGGTGAAATATGTGATGAGCGATGTTATTGGTCTCAATGTGGACCAGGTCCATATATTTGTGCAGGATGTAAGGGTATCTACATAGCAGGAAGGGGAATTTTCATTGAGTAAGGGCTTCATTAACGGTTCCGATTTTACCGCCATGGCCGTGCTGGGCGCAGATTTGTTAAATCAAAATGTCGATAAGGTAAATGCGTTGAATGTTTTCCCTGTGCCTGATGGCGATACGGGAACGAATATGAATTTGACGATTGCCTCAGGCATTCGTGAGCTGCGCAGCAAGCCGTCCGATCATTTAGGCAAAACGACGGAAGTGCTGTCTAAAGGACTTCTGATGGGGGCTAGAGGCAACTCAGGCGTTATTTTGTCACAGCTGTTTCGTGGTTTTTCGAAGGGACTTGCAAACGTTGAGCAAGCTGGCCCTCAGCAGATTGCAGCGGCGTTGCAGCACGGTGTAGATCTTGCTTATAAGGCTGTTGTGAAGCCGGTGGAAGGAACGATTTTGACGGTAGCCAAGGAAGCAGCGAAGCATGCGGTTGCTTATGCACGCCGTACGAATGATGTTACGGAGCTTATGAAAGAGGTTTACGATAAAGCGAATGAAACACTTCAGCGTACACCGGATATGCTTCCTGTGCTTAAGCAGGTTGGCGTTGTAGATTCTGGCGGACAAGGGCTGGTGCTTATTTATGAAGGGTTTGTTCGTTATTTAGTTGAGGGTGAAGGTGCATATGAAAGCTATTCCCTATTATCTGAAGCAGCGCCGCCCGAAGAAGTAAGTGTTCCGACGGCACAGCCAGCTTCAGCTCCACGCAAGGCAACGAATTTTGCTGCACAATCCCATCTGGAGACAGCAGATATTGAGTTTTTCTATGACATGGAGTTTTTTATTAATCGCAAGCCTGAGGGCAAAGCTGCTCCGTTTTTTGATGAATACGCTTTCAAGAGGGCGCTTGGCAAAGATGGGGACTCGATACTCGTCATTGCTGAGGACGATATCATTAAAGTTCATGTGCATTCCCGCAGGCCGGGGGATGTGCTGAATTTGGCACTCCCTTACGGTGAGCTGACGAACCTGCATATTCTGAATATGCGTGATCAGCATCGTGAGCTTCTGGAGGAAGAAGCAGCGATTCCGTCCTACGCGGTGCTGCCTGATTATGCGCTGTCGGGAAGCATTTCCTCGCCAGAGCTGCTGGCGGGAACTTCGGGAGCGGCTGTACCGCCTGGACAAGTTCATGAGCTGGCGCCCTTTGGCATCATTGCTGTAGCTCTCGGCGAAGGCATTTCGAATATTTTTCTGGATAATGAAGTGGATATTGTGCTGTCCGGCGGGCAAACGATGAATCCGAGCACCGAAGATTTCGTTAAGGCTATTGAATCGCTTGTGGCGGAGCATATTTACTTGCTGCCGAATAACGGCAATATTATTCTTGCTGCTGAGCAGGCTGCTGAGCTTAGTGAACGCAACGTTACCGTTATTCCGACGAAGACGATTCCACAAGGGCTTGCGGCAGTGCTGGCTTTCAAAGAGGATGAGAGCGCTTCGCGCAATACGGATTGGATGAAAAATGCGGCGGAGCAGGTTGTATCCGGCCAAGTAACGCATGCGGTTCGCGACACGACAATTGATGGTGTAAGCATTCGCGAGGGCGATTTTATCGGTATTAAAGAGAAGGCCATCGTCGCAGCGCATGAGGATCTGGCAGAGACTTGCCGCCTCCTTATTACTGAGCTTATGAGCGGCGGCGGCGAGCTGATTACGATGCTTACTGGAGCAGAGGCGAAGGCGGAGGATACGGAAGCGCTGGAAGCATGGGTGGCAGAGGCTTATCCCGATGCGGAGCTGGAAATTCAAGAGGGCGGACAGCCGCTTTATCCTTATTTATTCGCTGTGGAGTAATGACAGGTCAATAATCATTCAACAGCTGTTGATTCGGTACGAAAGGGGGCGCGAACATGAGGAACATTCATATTATAACCGACAGCACTTCGGATGTACCGGCCGAAAGATGTGCAGAGCTGGGCATTCAGGTTATACCGCTGAAGGTGCTGTTTGGTGAAGAAACCTATTTGGATGGCGTGACGATTGGGAAGGAGCAGTTTTATGAAAAGCTGATTGCCTCGCCTGTTCTTCCGACAACCTCGCAGCCGTCTCCAGCGGAGTTTCTTGAAGTATATGAACGGATTTTACAGGAGGATCCGGAAGCTATTATTATATCGATTCATTTGGCGTCCGTACTCAGTGGCACTTATCAGTCGGGTGTCATTGCGAAATCTATGCTTGATGAGCAGGCGGATGTGACGGTCATTGATTCCAAGTCGGCTTCGTATGGCTTTGGGGTTCAGGTAGTGACAGCAGCCCGAATGGCGCGCGAGGGGGCCTCTAAAGAGGCGATTTTGGCAGAGGTGGCTCGCCTTCAAAAGGAGCTAAGCCTTTATTTCCTCGTTGGCTCGCTGGAGTTTCTCCAGAAGGGCGGCCGAATCGGCAAGGCGGCAGCGCTGTTCGGATCGATTTTGAACATTAAGCCGATACTTTCCCTTGATTCGGAAGGTACGGTTCAGTCTGTGGACAAGGTGCGCGGTATGAAAAAAGCGATGCTGCGCATGATGGAATTGCTCGACAAGGATTTTGGCAATGAACGCGTTGGGATAGCGATTGGCTGGACGCATGGCGAGGAGACGGCGCAGGAGCTTGCGGCGCTGCTCAAAAACAAGCCGAATGTCGCGTTTATTGAATTTATAACGATTGGTGCTACGATTGGCACTCATGTGGGGCCTAATACATCGGCTGTATTTATGTATAAAGTGTGAGGAATGATTAAGATGACGCTGGAGCAATATTCCGTCCGGCAAATTAAAGGCGTGAGCGCTCCGAAGGAGCAAGAGCTTCACGCCTTTGGCGTTCATACCGTTGCTGATTTGCTGGACTATTTTCCATTTCGTTATGAGGATTACCGCGTTCGCGCGCTAGCAGATGTCAAGGACGGAGACAAAGCTACCGTGCAAGGGGTTGTGCGGGGCATGCCAGTGCTGCAGCGTTACGGGAAAAATAAATCGCGGCTCACTTGTAAAATTGAGATCGACTTTTTGCTCGTTACGGCGGTATGGTTTAACCGCCATTTTCTAAGGGATCAGCTGACGCCTGGGCGCACCATTATTTTGACAGGCAAGTGGGAGCAGCATCGTCAGCAGATGACCGTCTCGGAATCTGAGTTTCCGGAAGGGGCCGGCTCTGCCAAATCGGGGACGCTGCAGCCGGTGTATTCCGTAGGTGGGGCCATTACGCAGCCATGGATGCGCAAAACAATCAAGCAGGCTTTGCAGCAATATGGCCCGATGATCGAGGAGGTGCTGCCATTTGAGCTTATGGAGCGGCACCGGCTCATTGCTCGCCGTGATGCGGTGCTGCATATTCACGAGCCGGGAGATATAAGGGACGGCCTGGAAGCGCGGCGGCGGATGGTGTATGAGGAGCTGTTCCTGTTTCAGCTGAAATTGCAGGCTTACCGAATGCTTAGCCGAAAGCGGGGTGACGGTATCGCCCATATCATTGAGGCGGAGACGATTCGTCAGTTCGCGTCTACGCTGCCGTTCGAGCTGACGGATGGGCAGAAGAAGGTCGTAAATGAACTATTAGTTGACATGCGCCAGCCTGCAAGCATGAATCGGCTGCTGCAAGGCGATGTCGGCTCGGGTAAAACGGTCGTTGCCGCCATTGCGCTCTATGGTACCGTAAAATCCGGGCATCAAGGCGCATTAATGGTTCCGACGGAAATACTGGCAGAGCAGCATATGCGTTCCTTGACGAAGCTGTTCGAGGGCATGGACATTGAGGTTGGACTGCTGACGGGGAGCATGACGGAGCGCCGTCGCCGCGATGTATTTGCGGGGCTTCAGATGGGGCTGATTGACATTGTCGTTGGGACACATGCGCTCATTCAGGACACGGTCTTTTTCCGCAGCCTTGGCCTCGTAGTAGTGGACGAGCAGCATCGCTTTGGCGTTAATCAGCGCAGCGTTTTGCGGCGCAAAGGAATGAATCCCGATGTGCTGACGATGACGGCGACGCCGATTCCGCGCACGCTGGCCATTACCGCTTTTGGGGATATGGATGTATCGACAATTCGTGAGCGTCCGCATGGGCGCAAGCCGATCAAAACGTATTGGGTCAAGCATAGCATGATGGACCGGGTGCTTGGCTTTATTCGCCGCGAGGTAGGAGAGGGCAGACAGGCTTATATGATATGCCCGCTCATCGAGGAATCGGAGAAGCTGGATGTGCAAAATGCCATAGACCAGTATATACAGGTGCAGCAAGCCTTTCCCGATCTGAAGATCGGTCTGCTGCATGGGCGCCTGAGCGCGGCAGAGAAAGAGCAGGTTATGAGCTCCTTCGGTGCAGGCGAGCTGCATGTACTCGTAGCTACGACCGTTGTTGAGGTAGGCGTCGATGTTCCGAATGCGACGCTGATGATCGTTATGGATGCGGAGCGGTTCGGCTTGTCACAGCTGCATCAGCTGCGGGGGCGGGTTGGACGCGGCTCCTATCAATCCTATTGCGTGCTAGTCGCTGATCCCAAATCGGAGACAGGGCGCGAGCGCATGAAGGTTATGACGGAAACAGATGACGGCTTTGAGGTGGCGCGCCGTGACCTCGAAATTCGGGGGCCGGGCGATTTTTTTGGTACGAAGCAGAGCGGTCTGCCAGAATTTCGTGTCGCGGACATGGCAGCGGACTTCGAAGTGCTGGAAATGGCGCGGGACGACGCGGCTGAGCTGTGTGCCCGCGACGATTTTTGGGACAATCCGGCTTATGCAAAAATACAGGCAAAGCTGAATCGTGATCAACTTTTTCAAGGAGAACAGCTCGATTAGGAAATATCCGGGAACCTTTGGCATATAGTTAAACGTGAAAACGGTATGCCAACATGGAGGTGTCTGGAACATTGAGCTACCAAAAGTACGGTATTCGCCCGCAACTGGTCGAACGTATTAAAGGCAAGCTGAAAAATCCGCTCATGAAGGATCGCGTGCGCTTGCTGCTCGCTAACGTAACTAAATTCGACCTGCAGGATCGCGTCAAAGTCAGAAAGCTGGTGAAATCGACCGCCAGTATTTTGCAGGAGCCGCTAACGGATACGCAGGAGGAGCAGATCGTCGCTTTCGTTCTCGCCCAGAAGATTGACCCGAACAATACGTTTCACTTGCTCAAGCTTTGGGGCATGTTTCGCTGACCGTTTACGGTCAGCTTTTTTTATGTATTATATTTCCCATATTTCTGTTTTTTGAATAGGCTAGTTCTATCAGCGGCGAGCGGCTATAGGACATACGCCAATCACATTGCAATAGTAATCAGCAGCTCACATTTGGGATAATTTAGAAGTTTGGATGATTATCGTTTGTTAGTCTGGATAATCACTAGATTGGCTCTTTAGCGTTTTGCGGTGACAGTCGTTGAGTTGAATTAGCCTTCGCCCCTAGAATGGAATCATGTACATAAATTGCAAGAGAAAGGGGCTATCAGATGGTTAATAGATTGTGGAACGTATGCAGGAAATGGACAGCGCTGACACTTGCGGGTGTTATGCTGCTCGCAGCTGTACCGTTTTCGGCGGCGGCTATTGATAGGAAGGAATGGGAGGAAGCAGTCTCTCTTGGAGCGTTGTCGGAGCCACAGAGTTCCAGCGTCAGCGAAGAGGGAGAGATTAAGAGCTGGGCGCAAAAGGATTTCTCGTTGCAGATTGGCAATGTCATTGTAAAGGTTACGGGTGCGCTTTCGGCCGAATCCGCTTCATCTCTTACCATTCCAACGGGCCTCGTTCATTACGCCAAAAGTGAAAGCGCTTCAATAAGTCTGGATCTGAGCGGCAACGAGCTAGATGACTCAGACGTGACCAATCTGAGTACAGCTGTTGTATCCAAGCTTGCCATCGTGCCGGGCACGAACGAGCTTGTTGCCACATTTGTAGATCAGACCACTTATCCGGCTGAATACCGTGTCCATGTGGAGGATCAGAGCGTGCTTGAAACACCGTCTAGCTCGAGCGACTACCTGGTTGGTAGCGACTATGCCAGAGCGCTGGGCAGCCCGCCTGATGTGAAAGTGCAGCCGGACATGCCCGCTGAAATCGACCCGGACAATACGTTGACGGTTGTGCCTCAAGGACAGCGGCTTATTGTCGGGCATACGAACGGCAATGCGAATATCGGCTCCTTGAGCGGCATCAGCTATTACGTCTTCGACGCTAGAGAGGATGCAGCTACAATTGAAGCGGATATTCAGATTAAGTCAGTCGGCAATTCAAGCAATAAAGGCGTATTCTTCGGTATGTTCGATAGCGGGAATAGCATCTCGCGAATCGCAACGATTGGAGTGAGGGGAAACAAAACCCTCCGTAATGTGTACAGCAAGAGCGGAAGCCCTAATACACCAAGCGCGGGAAGCATGGACCTTGCTTATCAAATTGGCGATACGATTCGCATGGTCAATCAGAAGCGGGCTGGCGGCTGGTATTCGGAGGCTACTCTTAACAAGCAAACATACAGCGCTTTAATTGAGTATAGGAATATTGCGCTGGATGGCGGAGCAGCAGCAAATCTGAAATACGGCTTCGCCTTCTCCAATGTCGAGGTGGTTATTCGAAATCTTATGTTTAAGGATGAGCAAGGGAATGTGCTGTATGACCAGAACGATGCTTATGCAGCCATCGGTGAAGCACCGACGGCAACGGGGATTGCACAGCCCGTGCTGTCTGAGGATAGAACAAAAATTTCCTTATCCTGGAATGGCGATACGCCAAGTGCGGATGATGATGCAGCCTACGTCGTCGAAATGTCAACCGACGGCGGAGCAACCTATAAGATGATTGCTGACCAGTTGAAGGACAAGTTCTACACAGCAGTTGTAGAGGGTAGCGGGCACTATCAGTTCAAAGTGTACGGCATAGCAGGCGCTATCCGAACAGAACCGGTCATATCCGCTACAATTGCCATAGTCGAGCCGCTGGAGGCTCCCGTTGCTGCAATCGAGAGCGGAGATGGAAAGCTTATGCTTCATTGGAACACCGTGCATGAGGCCACCACATACGCCATCTACCGCAGATCGTCCGATCAGAGCGAATATGTTTTGCTGGCTAAGGATTTAATGGAAACCATCTATACAGATACAGATGTCGTTAATGAAACACCCTATTATTACTACGTTGTGGCGAGCTCGGCGAGCAATTCCAGCAATGGTTCGGTACCGGTATTATCCGTACCTTCTGCCGGACATAAGGGGGAATATGTGTATGAAGACGCAGCAGCTGAACTATTCATCACGAAAAAATCGTACGACACCGTATTTGCAAACAAAGCAACGCTAGAGGGTGTCGTCGACCGCAGCGGAACACTGCGGCTGCTTGTCAATGGCGCCGAGCAGGAGCAGGTTCATCTGAAACCGCAGGAAGCGTTCGGCTTTCGCGCTCTGCTGAATGAGGGACGTAACGATGTTTCCCTTCTCTTCACGGATCAGAGCGGGAATACGACCAGATCGTCCTTCAACTTTGTGTATTTGACTCATTACGATGCGATTGTCGATGCCGCCCATCAGGGCCCGCAAGGTGCGCTGTCGGGGAGCCAGCCTGGTGTCAAGCTCTACAGCACGGTGCAAGCAGCCGTTGATGCTGTGCCTGCCGGTAATACGGAACGCATCGTCATTCTAATTAAGGAAGGCAGCTACGACGAGCACCTTAGAATTGCTGCGCCGAACATCAGCCTGATCGGCGAGGATCGGGATCAGGTCAATATCAACTTTTATGATTCCGTTCTGTCGCCGGAAGGTGGCAGCACGGCAGAGCGAAATGCGGTATATGTACTGGAAAGCGCTGCGAACTTCTCCGCAGAAAATTTGACCTTTGAGAATACGTACCCCTACTTGGGAGATGGCTCCAAGTCCAACGAATCAGCCGATGCGCTGCGGGTAGATGCGGATCAGAGCACCTTTGTCCATGTGAAGCTGCTCGGCTATCAGGATACGCTATATGCCAGCAAAAATCGTCAATATTATTACAAGAGCTACATTCTTGGCAATGTAGACTTTATTTATGGAGATGCGCAGGCGTTGTTCAATGATTCGGATATTGTGTTCCGTTACCATGCCGCGAAGAACAGCGGCTACGTAACCGCTCCTAGAACGGCTGCTGACAAGTCCTACGGTTATATTTTCAACAATAGCCGGATCATGGCTGAGGAAGGAGCGTCCGGCACGAAATATTTGCTCGCGCGGCCTTGGGGACCGGATGGAGCCGCGACGTTCATTAATATGTATATGAGCGGGATCGTGAACAAGCAAGCACCCTATACCGATATGAGCGGCAACTTGGCGGTGAAGGCCCGCTTTAATGAATACTACACCTATGGGGATGGCTTCGCGATTCATAGCGGACGGCCACAAATTTCAAAGACTCAGGCAGAAAATATGCTCACGCCATCCTTTCTTGGGTGGAACCCTTATGAGACCGTTACTGCAAGAGCACAAGGCGACTACATTGGGAATATGACAACCGTTACAGAGGAGAAGTTCACCGAATCTACCTATGTGTTTGACAAAGCTAATCCTAACTCCACCAACGACACCGGACTTGGCCGCTATGCTCTGGAGGGCTATGCGGCGTCAAGACAGGTAACGGGCGGCGGATTGCTGCTGGAGACATCAGAGAACTATCATAAGGCTGCAACAGCCGAGCAATTGCTAAGTGCGCTTGCCAAAGCGAAGAACACAGGCAAGGCAACCGTTATTGAACTGCTCGGTGATATTGCGCTTGGCTCCGAGGAAATCGGGGATGAGATTGCGAAATACGGCCGACTTATTCAGCCGGCCCAGCATCAGCCGCTGATGCATCCTACACTGATAAAGTCTGGAATTTCTACGCTCCGGCTTGAGGGCATGAGCGGTCTCACGATTTTTTCTCAGAACGGAGCAAAGCTGACACACGTAAAGATAGAAATCAACGGCTCAAGCAATATCATTATTCGGAATCTCGTGTTCGACGAGCTGTGGGAGTGGGACGAACAGACGGGCGGCGATTATGACCGCAATGATTGGGATTACATTACCATTCAGGAGGGCAGTACAGGCATCTGGATTGATCACAGCACCTTCTATAAAGCATATGACGGCATTGTTGACATAAAAAAAGCCGTAGACACCGACACATCCGATGTGACGATTTCGTGGAGCCGGTTTCTACCCGAAAGCGAAGGCTCGTTCTTTAATGATATGATGGCACTGCTGGAGGCGAGTCCAGAGCAATATCCTTATTATAACAAGCTGCTGACCGAGTACGACATGACCAAGGCGCAAGCGCGGTCTTTTGCAGCGGCACAGAAGAAAACTCACCTAATCGGCGCCTCAGATACAGAAGCCAATCAGAGGAATTTAAGAATTACGCTGGCCAACAACTATTATTTGAACTCCATGGATCGGATGCCGCGGCTCCGTGCAGGCTCCGGTCATGTATACAACACAATTATGGATGCTTCCGCGCTGCTGACGCTTCGACAGTCACTTACGAACGAACTAGCACAACCAAAGGTCGTCAGCAATGGTGCAATCTCGACTGTAGGCGCTTCTGTTCTCATTGAGAATTCCGATATTCGCGGCATTGTCAAAGCGCTGCTAAGCGGCAACGGCTCGAGCCCCGCCGGTCATATAGGCGCTCTCAACACGCTATATACCATGAATGGGGTTCCAGCAAGCTTGACGATAACCGATGAGTCCCAGGCTGGACTTACGCTGGATGCGACTGCATTCAAGAGTAAGCTTCCTTATCGCTATCAGCTGTATGACGCAGGAAAACTGAACGGACTGGTGCTCCCGTATGCAGGCGCTGGCAGGCTGAAGATGCTGCCGTTGCAATGGGCGAAAACCTCCTACAATGATTCCTCTGATCCTACCCAGCCGACTGCGCCATCTGGCGGCGGCCAAAACGGGAACAACCCAGGAAGCGGCAGCGGTGGTACATCCGGCGGCACGAGCACTAGTGCGAGCAGCAGCGGCGTGCAAGCGTCCATCGCTCAAATTAAAGCCTCTTTCGAGAAGCTGAGTGACGAAGAACAGCAGAAGGTAGTCACCTCTGTAGAGGAGTTTCTGCCGTATACCTGGTCCTCCGAGCAAGGCTTGACGGTTGCGCTGCTTGCCTTGTTAACGAATCAGGTGTTCACGAACGAGGAGCTGGCCGTCATTGCCGCGAATCCAGTGGAAGCGCTGAAGGCGCTAGGCATCCAAATTGAAGGCCGTTATCGCGTGCTCGAGCTCCCAACCGCATCGAGCGCCAGCTTTAAAGACGTTAATGATCGACATTGGGCGCTCGACTCCATCCGTGAGGCGACTAGGCTTGGCTTGGCAAGCGGCATGCCAAATGGCACGTTTGCTCCGAATCAGTCGCTCCGAACAGCGGATGCTTTCACCTTCCTGGACCGCGTGCTTATGAGAAGCGGTCTGGTCGCTAGCTCGCTGCCAAGAAGTACGGTTGAGCGGTACGTAACCGACAAATCGCACTGGTCCTTCTACGCTAAGGCCTCAATCGGCGCAAAGCTCAGCGAGCAGACGCTGAGGGCTGTCAGCAGTCTGGGGGAGGAGCCGATCACCAGAGAGCTGCTTGCGCAGGTGCTCTACGAAGCGACCGGAGGCCGTCTTGATCCTGTCAGAGATGCGCAGACATTTGCCGACATTGCTAGCTCGCCATATCGGGAGGGCATTGAATATTCCGTGAGGGCGGGACTGCTTAACGGCGTCTCTGCATCGACAATGGAGCCTGACCGGGCGCTGACAAGGGCTGAGATGATTGCGATTATAGTCAGACTAAGCGAGCGGCTGTCATAACCCTTAAGTAGGGATATACCCTTCACGTTAATTTCAAAGGTACAGCCACTCAATAAAATGTACCCTATAAGATGGACACTTTTAAAAAGGTCATCTTGTAGGGTCTTTTTTTGTGCAAAATCAAAATACACATAATGATCGGGTAAAAATAATACAATGCTTACCAGCCGACACGGCTGCATCGGTGGAGTCGCTCGCGGATACTGCTGTTCTTTTCCGGAAATACTTTCTTTTTAGCATAATTGCAGCTCTTGGAATAGGAAGTTAGTGGTTAAGGATGGAGGAGTGCTCATGGGAGGTGCAGAAGGAAAGCTTGGGAGCAGGTTTAGAGCGTGGCTTCTGCGCTGCATCCAGCTGCCAGCAGATGCTTGGCAGTATGCGGTTGGCAAGTGGCATAGCTTTGGCGAGTCGCAAAAAATGGCTGCAAAAGCGCGCCCGCTTATTATGCAGCCTGCAATCGTCTCTAAACTTGCAGCCTCATGGACGCAGCTGGAACTGGAGCTTGAGCAGAAGCAGGAGGGTGGCAGCTCCAATGCTAATGCAAATGGCCATTTTGACGACACCGAGAGCGCTGCTGCGGCTGCGGACGCAGCCGATCATATGCTGCTTGCCGCGATTCGGGCAGATGCTGTTCGTCTGAACCGCAACAATGTGACGAGAACGGAAGCATATTTGGCGATGTATAAACGTTGCCCGGAGTTGCACTGGGCGCTGCTTGCCCATTTGGTTTCACGCAATGGCGGTTGGAATATGACCGATTTGCAGGGGGAGTGGCTGCCGTACTTACTTGGCCGATCAGCGCGTGAGGCTGTATTCCGCTTTTTGGAGCGGGCGAATGCGCTCATCTTTCAGGACGCTTATCCGCAGCTGCTGCTGTACGAGGCAAGCTGCAAAGCGGGGCGTCCGTTGTTTCATTTGCTGCCGCAGCTAGGTGTGTCCCGCTTTATGGTCCCGGTTTGGCAAATGTTTTGGGAGAGCGGCGACTCTGCCGTTTTGACGGTTGCCCTTATTGTAAATGAGCAAAATTACATTGAAAAGCGAATTGTGCAGCATCCTTTTTTCCGCAAGGAGGTGCTGGATACATTTTTTTTCGGCTTGCAGTCATTATTGCAGCTTAATGCGGTTCTGTTTTGCTATCGGCCCGGTGGTGAGGAGATGAAGCTTGCGGGGCTAATTTTGGAAAGCTTCGACAATCTGAAGGAACGAATCGAGTTTGGCAAACGGCTGTATACGCTGCTTTTTGCTGTGCCGGAGGTGCATAGCGGCGCCTTTGCTTTCGCGCAGGCTACCCGTCACACGGGTTCACGTGCGGATTATGCCTCTCATTTGTTTGCGGCAATCAGGCGTGACCCGCCAAAGAGGCCTTACAAGGAGCGGCTAGCGGGGAGACGGCTTGCACCTGATGCAGCGCCTTTATTCAGCCCGGAGCTAAGCAGCGTCTGGCCCGATCGGGCGGTTGAGGCGCCGGAGCCTGGCGATTGGTTCCGGCAGGCAGCACAGGTGCTTCCCTATTTTCAAAAGCTGCCGCTGCCGCATTCTTTTGAAATGACCAATGAATACAGCCTGCTGCTGAACAAAATTGAACTAGCTGTGCTGGCTTCTCAGCAGTGGAAGCCTTAGCGGGGCTTAATTTGCCTTTCCAGCGCCTGCCATAGCTGCTACAAGACCGTCCACATAACGTACGATTCGGAGGCTTATCTCGGCGCGCATATAGTCCCGGGTGATGATGAAATGATCTTCATATTCCCGGCAAATATAGCGGTAACGGGCCTCTTGATGGTTTTTCTCCTCTTCAAAAACGCGGATATTTTTCTCCGTCAATGCTCTCTTTAATTGGGTTAGGTCATGCTCGACATTTCTAGCCAGCAATTGGGCAGCTTTAGCATAGAGCAGTCTTAGCGTTTCGAAGGATTGCTCTGCCTCATGAGCTTTTTTGACGATGATTGCGTGCATGATCGGCAGCAATACATAATCCTTCATCATATGAATTTCTTCTGATGTTGGACGAGCAGGCGGAATAGCCGTATTTCGAAATCTGTTCTGAAAAGCCTCCTTATGCTGTGGGAGCATCATTCGGCTAGATTCCCAGAGTCCGTTTTTCTCCAATTTTTTGCTCATTTGTAATGCCCTCCGATTTTTAAGGATCTATCCGCTGCTTGCCCGGCGGCAGTTAGGGATGAAGCTCTGACAATGGCAGTGCTCCCATAGCGATTTTTGATGCTGTCTGTCACTTTCTCCAGCGCTCTAAGCTTGATCTGATCATCAAAGAGGGTGAGCTGATAGCTTTGATCGTCCATGAGCTGGCTGATGGTCACACCGACCCGGCGCACAGGCATACCATCCCAAAATTTATAAAAGAGCTGCTTCACCGCTTCAAAAACCGTTTTTGTATGGTTTGTGGGATCGAGCAGCTTCATTTGGCGCGAAAATCCGGTGGGCGCTTCGTAGGGACTGCACATGCAGTTGACCGTGACGACATGGCCCATATATTTTTTGCGACGGCAATCGCGGCAAACCTCCTCCGTCAGCTCTAATAAAACGGTATCTACCTCCCAAGGCTCGATATAATCTCTGGGCAGCGTCATCATATGGCCAACCGATTTTGGCGGGGTATTGAAGGTTTCCGGTGTTACCGGGCTATCGTCGATGCCGTTGGCCGTTCGCCACAGCACCTCGGCCTGAATATCGGATTGCTTGCCAAAGCGAAAGCGCAGCCGATCCCTCAGACGCGGAAGCGGCGTTCTGGCAATATCGCCTATTGTATGCATGCCAAGACGAGTGAAATGGGTGGTCATGCGTGAGCCGACTCCAAACATTTTATGAACCGGCTGCGGCCACAGCAAAGCTTCGACTTCTGTTTTAGGGAGGGTGAAGATGCCGTCCTTATTCTTTTTTGCCCAGATGTCCGTCGCCATTTTAGCGAGCATTTTATTGGAGCTTATGCCGATTCTTATCCACACCCCTGTCTGCTGGAGAACCTTCTGCTGAAGAGCTTTAGCTATCGTAACAGGGTCTCCGAAAAGCGGGAGGCTTGCCGTAATGTCCAGAAACTGCTCATCTATGCTGAAAACTTCAACGAGATTCGTAAACTCCTCATAAATGCCCGTAATCATCATAGAGGCGTCGATATAATGCTGCATGCGGGGGCGCAGGACGACGAGCTCCGGACATTTATTTAAAGCGATTCCGAGCCGTTCGGCTGTCGTTATGCCGTATTGCTTGGCGATGGGGCAAGCCGCTAAAATAATGCCTGAGCGGCGCTCAACAGAGCCAGCCACAACAACGGGTTTATTTTTACACTCCGGATGGCTGGCTTTCTCAATACTTGCGTAAAAACTTTGACAATCCGCGAGCAATATAACCCTTTCAGCTGCTTCCTTCATTCCAATCGCCTCCGCATATTCATCAGCATGGTCATTAGCTCAGCCTTCACTAAGCTTCTCAGCATGGTGAAATGATGGGTATAACCGCGAACCTTATATTCAACATGGACCCCGCGCGCATTCATTTCGGTATTCAGCGCTTTAATATTTCGCTCTCTCATTTTTTTCTTAATGCTTTGCAATTCAAGATAGATGCTTTGTTCGATTTCATTGAGATAAAAAAGGATATGATTGTAAATCATTTTGTTCCGATACATTTTTAATTCGTTGATGTCTCTAGCTAGCATTTCGAGAAGGATTGGCAGCAGGGTATGCTTTTTAATGATGATTAAATCCTCTTCCGTTTCGATAATTGAATGGACACTCATAGCTACACCACCATGACGCGAACGTGTATTCGTATTACGTATTATATACCGAATGTACGTTCTCTATGCAAGGTTTTGCAGACAGGTAATTTCGACCAGCTTGAATTTCTGCGGGAAGGGAGAGGGGCTAACGTTCTGAGGGGTGGTTATAATAATGAGGCTTGTCCAATAAGTCAGAAGATGCGATGATAAATAAATCATATGCTTACATAAGGGGTTAGAGCAAAATGAAACAGGCATCTTTGCTGCAAGACAAAAAACAACGCAAATTGCTGTTCAGCGCCGGGCTCAGTTGGATGTTCGATGCCATGGACGTCGGCATGCTGTCCTTTATCGTGGCTGCGCTAAGCGTAGAGTGGGGGCTTGGCACCGAGCAAATCGGACAGCTGACTGCGATTAATTCCATCGGCATGGCGGTGGGAGCGGCAGCGGCGGGGGCGCTGGCGGACCGCTACGGTCGCCGGACCATTTTGCTGTGGACGCTGCTCATCTTCTCGGCGGCGAGCGGCTTGTCGGCGTTGGCGGGCACCTTTACTGTGCTATGTATTTTGCGGTTCGCAGGCGGCTTCGGACTTGGCGGCGAGCTGCCCGTCGCTTCGACACTCGTATCCGAGTCGGTTCCCGTTAAGGATCGAGGGAGAGCGATTGTGCTTCTGGAAAGCTTCTGGGCAGGCGGCTGGATTGTCGCCGCGCTCGTCTCGTATTTTGTTATTCCGGCTTATGGCTGGCGAGCAGCATTTATTATTGGAGCGGTTCCGGCGCTGTACGCGCTGTATTTGCGAAGAGCGATTGAGGATTCACCGCGCTATGTGGCGCAAAAGGGGAAGGTTTTGCCGCTGCGCCAGCGGCTGGCGGCGATATGGTCACCGAAGCATCGCCGCTCGACGATTATGCTGTGGCTGCTGTGGCTGACGGTCGTCTTCTCGTATTACGGCATGTTTCTGTGGCTGCCGACCGTGATGGTGCTGAAGGGCTTCGGGCTGGTCAAAAGCTTTCAATATGTGCTGCTCATTACACTGGCGCAGCTTCCGGGCTATTTTACAGCAGCCTATTTCATCGAGAAGCTGGGGCGTAAATTTGTGCTGGTCACCTATTTGCTGCTGACGGCGGCAAGCGCCATCTGGTTTGGCAGCGCGACGACACAAGGCATGCTGCTGGCTGCCGGAGCTTGTCTTTCCTTCTTCAACCTTGGTGCGTGGGGAGCCATGTACGCTTACACGCCGGAGCAATATCCGACGGCGGTGCGGGCAACGGGAGCAGGCTTTGCCGCTTCCTTCGGCCGGATCGGGGGCATCATCGGCCCTTATATGGTGGGGATGCTTGTGGCAGGAGGAACGTCGATACAAACGGTGTTCATCATTTTCTTTGCAGCGATCGTATGCGGTGCGCTGGCCGTTGCCTTTCTAGGTAAAGAAACCAAAGGAATTGATCCTGACCTTTGAGCAGGAGAGCTTGCCAGAATAGGATGAACGAGGCGAGAAAGAGCAGGAAGCACGTCGCTTTCTAAATGAAAAAAAGCCCCTCTCCCGAGGAATAGCAGCTTCGGCAAGCCGAACGCTGCTTGATCAAGGAAGGGGGTTCTTTTTTTTGAATAAATCCTGCAAAATACAGATTTTAGCACAAGTAGCTGCAAATGCTACCTAAGCGGCGCAAAATGCTTCACTTGCTCCAATATAGCTTCGATTTCCTGCACAACATCTGCCGAAAGCTCCAACTCCACAGCTTTGACGTTTTCGACGATTTGCTGCGGACGGCTCGCGCCAATTAGCGCGGAGCTGATGCCGGGCAAGCGCAGTACCCAGGCCAGCGCCAGCTGGGAAATCGAGACGCCAAGCTGGCTAGCCAATCCATCGAGCTGGTCTACGCAGTCAAGGACATCGTCCCGCAAATAGCTTTTCAGCACATGGTTGATCGAATCATTGGCAGCACGGCTATCTGTAGGCAATTGCTGGCCTTTTCTGTACTTTCCGGTCAGAATGCCTTGCGCCAGCGGGGAAAAGACGATCTGGCCAATGCCTTCCCGCTCGCTGACAGGGATGACTTCCTGCTCGATATATCGCTCAAACATATTGTAGATCGGCTGGTTGGAAATGAGCGGACGCAGGTTTAGCCGCTTTGCAATGCCGGTCGCATCGGCGATTTGAGCGGCGCTCCATTCGCTGACAGCGGAATACAAAATTTTGCCCTGTGCGGTCAAATCGTCCAGCGCCCGCAGCGTCTCTTCCAGCGGGGCATTCTGATCATAGCGATGGCAAAAATAAATATCAATATAGTCCGTGCCGAGACGCTTCAAGCTGGCGTCACATTGCTCCATAATATGCTTGCGCGATAAGCCGCCGTCATTGGGGCCGTCACCCATATTGAAAAAGACCTTCGTCGAAAGCACGTAGCTTGAGCGCTCGAAAGGCCGCAGGGCAGCGCCTAGTGCCCGCTCACCCTCGCCGCGGTTATAGGCATTGGAAGTATCGAAGAAATTGATGCCGCTTTCAAAGGCTTGCTGAATGCAAGCGTCAGCCGCCTTCTGCTCGGTAGCTGTACCATAAGTGAGCCAGCTTCCAAGACCGATTTCGCTTACTTTAATGCCGCTTGAACCAACGCGTCTGTATTTCATACTCTGATTCCTCCGTTTTCATTGAAAAAGTAAATGCCAGGCTCTGGCCGCAGCCGCTATTGCTCCAGTGATTTTTGCGTGAAGATAGCCATATACGTCACCTCGTCCGATACAGGGCAGAGGAGATGCTCCTCCAGCGAATTGAAATAAAGCGTATCCCCCGGATGCAGCGAATATTCAGTCGCACCAACCTTATAGGTCATCTCGCCGCTGATCATATAAATAAACTCCTCCCCCTCATGGGAGAAGCCGTGCGGCTTGACCTCGCCTTTGCGGGCTGTAATCAAATAAGGCTGGACCAGCTTGTCTCTGCGCTCGCTGGCAAACGCGTAGAAGGAATACCCTCTGTCTGTCCGTAGCCAGCTGTCTTTATCGCTGTACTGCAGGCTAGAATTGAATACGGTCGCATTGGCGCTCTGCTCCTCAATCAGGTCGGACACCCGGACGCCTAAAGCTCCGGCAATTTTCATCAGTGTCGCCACCGGAGGAGCGGATAGATCGTTTTCAATTTTGGACAGGAGACTCTTCGTAAAGCCGCACTGTTTTGCGATTTCTTCCTGCGTCCGCTTCTGTTCCATGCGGATCAGCCGGATTCTTTTGCCGAGGCTCATCAGTCACACACCTTTATTTGTCATACTTGCCCTCTATCGTATCATAAATAGACTAAGTTGAAAATGGTTCAATAAAGTTGTTGATAATTCAACTTAGTTGAATTAAAATAAACCTGCAATCACCTTGAGCTAAGTGCTGGAAGTGAACAGGCGACGAGCAATGGAAGCGCCAGAGCATGGAAGGCTGCACGAAACAAGGAGGGACAGTATGGTTAAAGCGGCGGATTTGAATGAGGAGCAGCATGTGCTGGATATGGGCTGGGGCAAAATAGCATGGCTATATGGCCATGAAATCGACCCGGAGGGCCAAATGACATTTGGGCAGGTTTACATTAACGCAGGCGAGGAAAATGGCCGCCATCGGCATCCGAACTGCGAGGAAATTATTTTTGTGCTGTCGGGCGAATGCGATCATTCGCTAGGGGATGAAATGCATCATCTGAAGCCAGGCATGGCGCTGCGCATTCCGCAAAATGTGCCGCATCATGCCAAGGTTACGAGCTGGGAGCCGTGCCGGATGATCATTGCATATTCGGCAGTCGATCGGCAGACGGTGGGCGAATAGAGTCGCCGTGCGAGCGCCTGTTGACCTAGTAGGAGCAGCATGGAACAGCTCAGCTTGTTCAAGCAGAACGTGCGATACAGAACGTACAAGGCAGAAGAGCGCATGGTGCAGAAAGTATGATACAGAACGTACAAGGCAGAAGAGCGCATGGTGCAGAAAGTATGATGCAGAACGTACAAGGCACAACGTAAAATGCAGGATGCAGGGAGGATGAGAAGGTGGCAATCCGGTATGCTTTTTCCCGGCCAACAGCGGGGACAGCGGAAGAGGAAGCGCTCATACATGGCTATCAGGCGGCAGGCTATGAGGGCTTGCAGCTCAAATGGAATCAATATATGCCCTATGTGCAGGAGGCGGAGCGGTTTATGGAACGCTGGGGACAGCGGCCGGGCCTCGCATCGGCACTTATTACGGGAGGCACGCTGCTTAGCGATGACAGCAAGAATGAGCTGCGCCGCATTTTTCGGTTTGGGCAGCAGGTGGGCACGGAGCTGATCGTCTACTGTCACAGCGTTCCGAGGGCGGGGCTGGAGGAGGAAGCAATCGCCAGCTTTGCGCGGCTGTTCGCGGAGCTGGGCAAGGAGGCGCAAGCTAGCGGACTTCAGCTGTCGCTGCATCATCATTACGATCAGCCGGTCATGCACCGGGCGGATTTTGATGTTTTTTTCAACGAGCTGCGGCCCGAGGATGGGGTTGGGCTAACGATCGACACGGCGCATCTCGTGAAGTCGGGCATTTCCGATGTGGCGGAGGTCATTCGCAGCTTTGCGCCCTTTATCAATAATTTTCATATGAAGGATTTTGCGGCTGGCGAATATCGGATTTTGGGAGAGGGCTCCATTGATTTTCAGCCGATTATGACAGAGGTGCAGCGAATAGGCTATACGGGCTGGATGTCGGCGGATGAGGAAAGCGGCGGGGAAATTGCAGCGGGCATGCAGCAATGCTTGCAGTTCATGAAATCAGGTGTCGGGAGAGTGGCGGAATGAAAAAATATAAAATTGGCTTTGTCGGTGCAGGAGCAGTCACGCGGCTGCATTTGAGAGGTTACGCTAATCATCGGGATCGCGTGGAGGTCGTTGCGATTTGCGATCCAAGCGAAGCGGCTGTTCAAGAGCGCGCCGAGGAGTTCGGCATTCCAGGGAGATATACGAAGCTTACGGAAATGCTGGCGCATAGCGGGCTGGATGCCGCAGTAGTCTGTACCCCCTCGACGATACGCGGAAGCATTATGCAGCCGCTGCTGGAAGCGGGCATTCCGGTATTTTTGGAAAAGCCTTTCGCTGACACGTTTGCCGAGGCGCAGCAAATAGCAGAGCTCGCTAAGCGGCAGAACGTTCCGGTATGCATCAATCAAAATTTCCGCAAGCATCATAAATTTGATTTTATTCGCGATTTGGTCAAAGCAGGCGTAATTGGCAAGCTGGAGGCCATTCAGTTTGACTCCTTGTTCTATCGGCAGGATGCAGGCTGGCGGATTCATACGGAGCGTCACGCTTTGTCCGTCATGGCGATTCATTGGTTTGACGGCATGCGCCGAGTGGCGGATGCGAAGGCGACCTCCATTTATTGCAGCGCCTACTCCTCGGAGGCGGTCGATTGCTTAGGCGAGACGGATGCGACGGTGCTAATGACATTTGAGAACGGCGTGCGCGCCCATTTTACCCAAAGCTTCTCCAGTCCGTTTCCTAAAAATGATCTTGTCGTGCTTGGCAGCGAAGGCGTGCTCAGCACTTCGTCTGATACAATCGGGCTGTATCGCCGCGACCCGAGTGGTGAGCCGAACTGGAATCCGCAGCCGGTGCAGACATGGGAGCATGCGCTGCCAATTGAGGAGGCGATATTTGATGGCCTCAATCAGCTGCTTGTCTGGTTGGAGACAGGTGTAGAAGCTGAAAATAGCGCATATGACAATTTGCATACGGTTTCATTGCTGGCCGGGGCGTACGAGTCGGCAGGGGCTAATCAGGTTATTGCTTTTCAGGACGGACTGCTAGGGTAGGGCAGGTAGAGCAGATCGAGTCTGCAACTGCAAACACGGTATGAAAAAGCTGCAAAAACCATATGTGAAGGACTAGGTGGCTGCTTAAGGCTTCGGGCGCTTAATCATGTCGCTAGTTGAACGGGAATAAATAAGGCGCAGGGCTTTCGCAGCAGCGAAAACCTTGCGCCTTATTGTGCATAATAAGCTCTGCGAGCGTTGGTTTGGAGAATTATCCATTATGGCGGACACCAAATCCGCTATTTCCTCAAGCAAGCCATTGAAGTGATGCCTCGCGGACACAGAAGCACCTATTGCTTCTCGAATCACTGTTTTGCCGAGATATTGAGACCGATAAGGGATTTCCTGTCCGCTTACCTTTTTAAATCACAAAAAAAGCTGAAATAGCGGAACCTCTGTCCTCCAAAAGCAGGCCCAAAAATAGGTCCAAAAAAGAGGATCTAAAAAGATTCTAAAAAGAGATCCAAAAGAGATCCAAAAGAGATCCAAAAGAGATCCAAAAGAGATCCAAAAGAGATCCAAAAGAGATCCAAAAGAGATCCAAAAGAGATCCAAAAGCAGATCCAAAAGAGATTCAAGCAGGCTCCAAGAAAGGCACCATTATGATCTTATTCGTGCTGACAGGCGACCGCTGTTAAGCGCATTTTCGCGCCGCGCCGTTACAGCTGAAAATGTTGCTGGCGGTAATCGAGCGGGCTCATGCCGGTCCAGCGCTTGAATTGCCTGCTGAAATGCGACAGCTGGGAATAGCCCAGCCGCAAGCCAATTTCCTTCAGCGAAAGCTCAGGCTGGCGAATGAGCACCTTAGCCTCCTGCAGCTTGAGCTCAGATAAAAACTGCCGTGGCGAAAGGCCGTACACTTTGCGAAACACCTCAAGCCCATAGCCCGAGCTAATACCTAGCGAGCGCATAATGTCCTCAATGGAAAAAGAGCTCTCCGCCACAGGCTCGCCGGGAAGCTTATGCGGGTCAAAATTCCCCTTGATCGCCTCGGCAATCGCTTTGGCATATTGAACGGATGCTGGCGGCATAGCTGCCAGCTCCTCCTCCTCCGGCAAACAGATCGTGCTGACTAACAGTCCGAACAGCTCAAACAAATCTGCTTGCAGCCGAAAGCGATCCGCTGTCGTGTAGCCGCCTCCCCGTCTAAGCATTGCAATCCATTGCTTCAAAATAGGCAGCAGGCGCTCAGAATCAGCGCTTCCCGCAGGAAACAGCAGGCGGCCATTCCGAATCATTTCTTGGCGAAAGGCCGGATCATCCACATTAAAGTGGGCGCAAAAATAAGCCATGCCCGCCTCCGAAACGCAGCGGCTCTTATGCTTAAAGCCGGGTGGAATAAGCAGAAAGTCGCCGGCGCTCAACTGATATAGGCTTTCGCCAATGCACGTTTCCTGCGCACCCTCCTGAATAAAAATCATTTCAAAGCCAATATGGGATTCCAGCGGCATCTGCCAATGCTTGTCCACGCGCTGCTCATGCGCTCCGAAAAACTTAATGTTCCAGTCAATAGCAGGCAGGAAGCGCACATTTTGAAGCCACGGTGAAAGTGTCACTTCGTTATCCATAAGGCAAACCACCTTTGATTTGGGTAAATTTCACGTTGTTTGAACAATCGGCGATTTATTCTATTTAATTTATACTAAGAGGGCAAGCTAATGCAACAACCAAAAGTGATGAAACGATAGGGGTTGTCGATATGGGACAAACGGCAAAATGGTTTTCAAGCACACAAACAGCGAGCTGGACGGAGAAAAGCACGGAATCACGCGCCTTTTCACCTGCTCTAGCTAACTTGGCGATAACTGAAAGCGTATACCAAACGGTGGAGGGCTTTGGCGGCTGCTTTAATGAGCTGGGCTTCACTGCACTGAGCCACTTATCGGAGGAAGAACGTGCTGCGGTCATGCACGAGCTGTTCCATCCCGAAGGCGAGCAGCGCTTTAGCATTTGCCGCCTGCCTATCGGCGCAAGCGACTATGCGCTGGAGTGGTACAGCTTGAATGAAACGGACGGGGACGTGGCGATGGAGCATTTTTCCATTGAACGCGACCGCAAGTACTTGATTCCTTATATAAAAGAAGCGCTGGCGCTAAATCCTGACCTGAAGCTGTTCGCTTCGCCATGGAGTCCGCCGACGTGGATGAAGACGCCGAGGGCTTATAATTACGGAACGCTGCGCTGGGAGAAGGATATTCTGGAAGCCTATGCGCTGTATTTCGTCAAATTCGTTCAGGCTTACCAAGAGGAAGGCATTACGATCCATCAGATTCATGTGCAAAATGAAGTCGTTGCCGATCAGAAGTTTCCATCCTGCGTATGGACGGGTGAGCAGCTTAGAGAGTTTATCCGCGATTATTTGGGACCTGCCTTTGAACAGCATGGGCTGGATACGGAAATTTGGCTCGGAACGATTAATGCGCCCGATCCATGGCTGGAGCTGATGAAAGGGACGACGAACGATTATGATGCTTATGCAGGTCTCGTGCTAAGCGATCCGGAAGCTTATAAGTACATTAAAGGAGTCGGCTACCAATGGGCAGGCAAATATGCGATTGCCCGGACGTCACAGAGCTATCCAGAGCTGCGTTATATGCAGACGGAAAATGAATGCGGAGATGGCAAAAACACATGGGCGTACGCCAAATATGTGTTCCATCTATATCAGCATTATTTCAGCAACGGCGTGAACAGCTACATTTATTGGAATATGGCGCTGGAGCCGAAAGGACGCAGCACATGGGGCTGGGAGCAAAATGCGATGATCACCGTTGAACCGGATACGAAGCAGGCGAAAAACAATCCCGAATATTACGTGATGAAGCATTTCAGCCATTTTGTGGCGCCAGGCTCGCAGCGCATCGGGCTGCAAGGTCCATGGAGCGGCCATGCTATAGCCTTCAAGCGTGAAGACGGCTCGAAAGTCATTGTCATCACGAATCCTTACACGGATACAAGAGAGCTGAAGCTGTCGGATGGCAAAGCGGAGTATATTTTTGAGCTGGAGCCGGAATCATTCCATACGATTGTGCTGTCTTAGTATATAATATAAAAACAATGAACAAACGCCTTTGCGCTCAAGCATGGCGTTTGTTTTGTCGTTATTAACATGATATAGGGCAGGGGTGGAGGGGCCATGAGGCTGTTGTCAAAAATATATCGTGCGATGCTGCATCCGTTCCGGCGCAGCATACGCAATAAGCTAATTTTAATTATGGTTGTTGTATCGGCGCTGCCCATTGTAGCCGTTACTGCGCTCGCCGTGGATAATAACCGCAAATCAATGGAGGCCGAGCTGGTTGCGACGAATGCGTCTAATATGAAATGGACGAGCATTTATCTCGGCGAACAATTTTCGCAAATGAACAGTCTATTATATTCGGTTCTCATTAACCCGAACCTGAGTGATTATATCGCAAGCGAGGAGGATTCCGGCTTGTCCAGCCAGTTTTCGGCGCAGCGCAACATTGAGGATGCGATGGCCTCGCTTTTTTATTCGGGCAATCATTATATTTCCGGCATTGAGCTTTATTTGAAAAGAAGCGGGAAGCTGTTTACGATGAATGCGTACCAGAACCAAATTAAAACGCTGGAAAGCATACCTGATTCCTACAATGAGCTGTTTAATCAGCAAAAGGATTTTATGATTAAAAACAGCCCGGAAGGCGATCGTTTTCAGCTGATACGCAGCATCAATCGGTTCGAAAACCGCGAAATTCTCGGCGGTATAACGCTGGAGGTGCGCTGGGCGATTCTCGACCAGACGCTGTCGCTGCTTAATCCGGCCAAGGACCAAACTGTGCTTATTGCCGGCCCGGACGGAGAAATTTTGTACCGAATGGGCAGCGAGTCCCTTTCGCCCGAGCAGGCTGCGGAAATCGTGAAGGGCGGTACAGAGCCCGGCTATGAGCGCAAAGCGGATGAATATGTATTTTACAATACGATTGATCCGATGAAGCTGAAGCTGATCAAAATTATTCCAATGAGCGCGATTAACCAAAGCGCACAAGCGACGATGCATTATGGAATATGGATTGGAGCGATAACGGTTGCGGCGGCTATTATTATTGCCGTGCTGCTTGCTTGGCGCACAGCAAGGCCGATTGTGCTGCTTGCTCGTTCGATGCAAGGGCTTAGCCTCATCAAACAGGGAGATAAGCCGCCGAGTGGGCGCATGGATGAAATTGGCCTGCTAGAGACGAAATTTTATAATATGTCGCATCGCATTAGAGAGCATATAAAGAGCGAATACAGCATGAATTTGGAAAAAAAGACAGCGGAGCTCAAGGCGCTGCAAGCGCAAATTAATCCGCATTTTTTACAAAATACGCTGCAAATGATCGGCAGCATGCTGTTTTCCAAAAAGCCCGCTGAAAGCTACGAAACGATTCGCTCGCTCAGCGAAATGTTCCGTTATGTTATTCGCGAGCCGGATGCTCTGGCTACGCTGAAGCAGGAGCTAGAGCATATGAATAATTACATGGTCATTCAGCAGCAGCGTTTTCAATCACGGCTTCAATATAGCTTAGAGGTGGACGAGCAGCTGCTGCACAGCCGTATTCCGAAGCTGACCCTGCAGCCCATTGTGGAAAATGCGTTTATGCACGGACTTGATTCGCAGCCTGGTGGCTGGGAGCTGAGTGTGAAGGCAGCTCAGTCCGTATCCTCAGACGTCATTATTACAATTAAGGATAATGGAGCAGGGATAAGCGCCGAGCGGCTGAGGGAAGTTCGCCAAAGACTCAGCTACGGGGATGGAGAGGTTTGGACTCGCGGAGAGCGAATTGGGCTGGGCAATGTAGCCTCAAGGCTGCAAATGCATTTTGGCAAAGCGTACGGACTGACGATAGATAGTGAGGCGGGGGCCGGCACGCTTATAACGATTCGTATACCTAGTGACACGCAAGGGGAGAAAATACATGATTAAAGTTATGTTAGTTGACGATGAAAGCTGGGGCCGGGATATTGTAAGGACGTTCGGCCGTTGGGAGGAGCATGGCATGGAGATCGTGGCCGAAGCGGAGGATGGGGAAGAGGCGCTGCGGCTTGCGGAGCAGCAAATGCCGCAGGTCATTATTACCGATATGAGAATGCCGGGCATGGATGGCGTCAAGCTGCTGAATGAGCTGCATGAACGTTTGCCCCATATTCAAATTGTCGTCATCAGCGGCTATGATGACTTCAAATATATGCAGCACGCGATTCGCTGCCAAGCGGTAGATTATTTGCTCAAGCCGATTGATCCGAAGGAGCTTAACGCGGTACTTTCAAAATGTGCAGCGGGGCTCGCAGCCGCGGAAGAGCGCCGGCGCTTGCTAACGCTGGATCTCGAATGGCTATTGTCGCTGACAAAGCTTAAGCAGCGGCTGCGAGCAAGGTTCAACGAACTGGACCGCGAAGGTCTGCTGGAGCTGTTCGGAGAGCTGGCAAGCGATATGGACAGCAGTGTCGCTGGCAAGCCCCAACTGCTGGAGCGTGTCGTCCAAGAGCTGCTGCTGCTGCTTAAAGAGCTGCTGCTGACTAATTCATTGGAGGCCGATGCGATGGATGGTGCAAGAGACGGGGCGGAGCTCACCTCAGGCGCGAAGGCAGCCGCTTTTCTGGCTGCCCGTTATGAGGAGGCGCTGGAGCAGCTGATTCAGCAGCGAAAATTCAAAAAACGGCTTAATTTGGACGAGGTTAGGCAGTATATGGAGGCGCGGTTTGCCGAGCCGATTTCACTGGAGCAGGTAGCTCGCGCTTTTTTCGTTAGCAAGGAATATTTGAGTAAAACCTTTAAACAGGAATACGGCAGCAATATGACCGATTATATGTTGCAGCTTCGCATGGAGAAGGCGCGCGAGTGGCTGCTTGATGAGAAATTGCCGATTAAAACCGTTGCAGAAATGGCAGGCTATGAGGATGTAACGTATTTTTACCGCGTATTTAAAAAGCATTTCGGTGTTGCTCCAGGAGAAATGCGGCGTGGCAGCGAGATTTAATGAGGGCATATTGGACAGGTTAGACAAGCCGGGCACGTTGGACAAATGGGATCACATTCAAATTGGTTTAAAAATGTCCAAGCGAACAGTCTAATTCTGTCCAATTAAACGCTTTCATAATTCAGATACAATGAAAGCGTAAACAAACAAGCTTACGGGAGGTCATTACAGATGAAAAAGAAGCTTTGGAAATCAGCGCTAAGCGCAGCACTCATTACAACACTGCTTGCGGGCTGCGGCTCGAACAGCGGTACAGCAACCGATAATGGCGGAGAGACAACAGGCGAGGGCGGCGCGAAAACAGTCAAGCTCAAAATGTTTATCGCTCAACCAAGGCTTAAAGAAAGCTACGATAAATACATCGCGCAATTTGTAGCGAAGGAAAAAGCTGAGAAAAACATTGATGTCCAAATACAGCTTGAAATGCCGACAGCCGACACGGCTCCGCAAATTTTGAAAACAAGACTGGCATCCAATGACGCCCCGGACGTTTTCGCTGTACATGCGATTAATGAAATTCCTTCCTTTTACAAAGCGGGCTACTTAGAAGATTTGTCTGGTCAGCCTTTTGTCGATAAGCTGCTTGACAGCGTGAAGCCTTCCGTTACAACAACAGATGGCAAAATCGTTGCCGTACCAATGGAGACGCTATCATGGGGCTACATTTACAACAAAAAGATTTTCAAGGACCTCGGCCTGACGCCGCCAACGACTTTGACAGAAATGAAAGCGGTTGTCGCGAAGCTGAAGGAAAATAATATCGCGCCATTCCTGCTGTCCTACAAGGAATCGTGGATTCCACAGCTGTTCCTGCCGCTGGCAGTAGGTGCTCTCTCGAACACGACAAATAAAGACTTTATCGAAAAAATGAACAAGGATGAAGGCTCCTTCAGCGATATGAAGTCGATGTTCGAGGTTATTGATCTGGTTAACCAGAACGGTACGGATAAAGCGATGGAATTGGGCGGCGATGATGGCTCCGCAGCTTTTGCAACAGGCAAAGCGGCAATGTGGGTGCAAGGTCCATGGTTTGCAGAAACGATTCTTAAAGCAAATCCAGAGATGGAATTTGGCGTAGCTCCACTGCCGATTAATGATGATCCTAATGCAACGATGATTAACCTGAGTACATCGACCTCGCTCGTCGTATCGAAAAACAGTGCGAACAAGGAAGTGGCACTGGACTTCGTCAACTACGTGCTCGATGACAAAGACTCCAACGCCTTTTTTGAAGAGCTTAAATTTAACCCGGTTGCCAAAAATCACACGTTCACCACTTACCCTTGGGTAGAGGATGCGATGACTTACGTTAAAGAGGGTAAATCGTATTTGGATCCTTCCGTTCCACAAGCCGTTAAGGACGAGTCAGGCAAAGCGCTGCAATCGTATTACGCGGGACAGCTGTCGCAGGACGGCGTTATAGCGGCACTCGACAAGGCATGGAAATCGTTTAACAAAGTGAATAAATAAAGAAAACGAATAGAAAGAAGGAAGGCGGCAGGGCGGATAAGGCGCGAGGACGCGTCTATCACCCTGCCCTGTCTTCCCATCATCATCTTAGGAGAGGTGAGCAACCGTGCCAATGAAGGGTGTTTTAAAAAGATATGTTTCGCTGCTGGCCTTCGTCGCGCCTGCATTTATTTTGTACGCAATTTTTCTGCTAATCCCGACTATTGGCGGTATGTATTACAGCTTTACAGACTGGAATGGACTGAACACCAATTATCAATTTATCGGTCTCGAAAATTTTGTGGAGGCGCTGAAGGACGACCCGGATTTTGTCCACTCGCTGCTGTTCACATTAAAATATGTGCTTTACATGCTTGTGCTGCAAAATGCAATTGCGCTGCTGCTTGCTGTTCTTATTGAATCGCGGAGCAAAAGCAAAGGATTTTTCCGCACCATATTTTTCATGCCGAACATGATCAGTATTATTATTAGCGCCTTTATGTGGACCTTTGTGTTTACTCAAGTGCTGCCGCAGCTGGCGGAAAAAACAATGCTTACCTTTCTGGATCAGTCCTGGATTGGCGATCCGAAGTTTTCCTTCTATGCGATTTTGGTTATCTCACTGTGGAACGGCGTCGGCTACATGATGATTATTTATTTGGCGGGTCTGCAAGGGGTGCCGCAAAGCTTGATGGAGGCGGCCATCATTGATGGAGCGAATCCATTGCAACGCTTTATGAAGGTTACGCTTCCGATGATTACACATGCGATTACGATTTGCTTCTTCTTGACGCTCAACGGTGCCTTTAAGGTGTTCGAGGTCGTCTATGGCTTTACGGGCGGTGGTCCTGGCCGGTCGACGCAGGTTATTACGATGAATATTTATGAAGAGGCGTTTTCCAATAACTTCCGCTATGGCTATGCCAGTGCGAAATCGGTCATTTTATTCATTATCGTCTTGATTTTCACCCTCATCCAAATTGCAGTTATGAAAAGAAAAGAGGTGGAGGCATGAGAAACAGAAGCGCGAGCTCCTTCCTTATTACGCTGCTGCTTACGATCGGCGCCGCCATTTCCTTTTTCCCTATCTACATGGCGATCTCCAATTCGTTTAAGACACAGGGCGAAATGTTCCAGTCTTTCGTGGCGCTTCCGTCAGCACCTACATTTGATAATTACGTACAGGCCTTTAGCAAAATCAATATGCTTAACAGTACATTAAACTCGGTTATCGTATCGGTGCTGGGTATTGGCGGTATCGTATTCTGCGCAGCATTGGCAGGCTATAAGCTGTCACGTACGCCAGGCAAGGCGAGCGCAGCGATCTTTTTCCTATTTGTCGCTTCGATGCTCGTGCCGTTTCACTCGATTATGATTCCGCTTACCCGCATGGCGAATAGCTTGTCTGTGCAGGGCAGTACCTATGGCTTGGCGCTCATTTACATTGGACTAGGCGTCAATATGGCCGTTTTTCTCTACCATGGCTTCGTAAAGTCGATTCCGCGCGAGCTGGAGGAAGCGGCGCATATGGACGGCTGCGGTGAGTTCCAGACATTTTTCCGAATTATTTTTCCGCTGCTGCTGCCGATTACGGTAACGATTGCCATTCTCGATTTCCTATGGATTTGGAATGACTTCCTGCTGCCGATGCTGATGCTGACGGATTCGGATCATTATACGCTTATCTTGTCGACGAACACCCTGTTTGGCGAATACAACAAGGAATGGACGCTTATCCTCGCCTCGCTTGTGTTGACGGCGATTCCTGTTATTATTATTTACGCCTTCTTCCAGCGCTTTATTATGGAAGGCATTACAGAAGGAGCAGTGAAGGGCTAATGGATAAATTATTATATGGCGTTGCTTATTACGATGAATATATGCCTTATGACAGACTGCATGAAGATATTCGCATGATGAAGGAAGCGGGCATTAACGTAGTCCGCATTGCGGAATCGACTTGGAGCACGCATGAGCCGCAAAATGGCGTATTTGATTTTAGCTCAGTAGACCGCGTGCTGGATGCGATGCATGAGGCGGGTATCCATGTTATCGTCGGAACGCCAACGTATGCCATTCCGACGTGGATGGTCAAGGAGCATCCAAGTGTGCTTGCGGAAACGGCAGCAGGACCGGGGAAATACGGCGCGCGTCAAATTATGGACATTACGCATCCGGTCTACTTGTTCCATGCTGAGCGCATCATTCGCAAGCTGATTGAGCGCGTCAGCAAGCATCCGGCGGTTATTGGCTATCAGACAGATAATGAGACGAAGCATTATGGCACAGCTGGGCCTAATGTGCAGCTGCGCTTCGTCAAATACATGCGTGATACTTATAAAACATTAGAGCGCGTAAATGACATGTTCGGCCTCGATTATTGGAGCAACCGCATTAACAGCTGGGAGGACTTTCCGTCTGTTGTCGGCACGATTAACGGCAGCTTAGGAGCGGAGTTCGCCAAATTTCAACGCGGGCTGGTCAATGAATTTCTGGCTTGGCAGGTCGCTCTTGTCAATGAATACAAGCAGCCGGGGCAATTCGTCACGCAAAACTTCGATTTTGAATGGCGCGGTTATTCCTTTGGCGTGCAGCCTTCGGTCAACCATTTCGAAGCGGCGGTGCCATTCGATATTGCCGGCGTAGACATCTATCATCCGTCACAGGATGAGCTGACGGGCATTGAAATTTCCTTCGGCGGCGATATGACGCGTTCCCTGAAGGGCAGCAATTACTTGGTGCTGGAAACGCAGGCACAGGCATTCCCGCATTGGACGCCATATCCAGGGCAACTGCGGCTGCAAGCGTTCAGCCATGTGGCATCGGGAGCAGATATGGTTGCCTATTGGCACTGGCACTCGATCCATAATTCCTTTGAGACGTATTGGAAAGGACTGCTCAGCCACGATTTTCTGCCTAATCCAGTCTATAACGAGGCTGGAACGATCGGACGGGATTTTGCCCGCCTGAGCGATGAGCTGGTGCATTTGCGCAAGCAAAACAACGTCGCCGTTATGGTGAGCAATGAAGCGCTGACGGCGATGGAATGGTTCAAGCTGCCGGACGGCAAATTGTACAATGATGTTGTGCGCTGGCTGTACGACGAGCTGTACAAAATGAACATCGGCTGCGATTTCATTACGCCAGCTTGCGAGAAGCTGGATGATTACAAAGTAGTGGTTGTTCCGGCTTTGTATGCGGTACCGGATGCGACCCTTGAGCGGCTGAATGCTTTTGTGGAGCAGGGCGGACATGCCGTTTATTCGTTCAAAAGCGGCTTTGCCGACGAACGGATTAAAGTGCGCACCTCGCAGCAGCCAGGTATTATTGGTAAAGCTTGCGGTGTTGGCTACAGCTTATTTATTGATCCGAAAAATGTCGGGCTGAAGGGTGCAGCGCTTACGGCAGCGCCAGGAAGCGTTACGAGCTGGATGGAGCTGCTGACGCCGCTCACAGGCGACGTCGAGGTGCTGGCACATTACGACCATCCGCAGTGGGGCGAATATGCGGCGATTACCCGCAACCGCTATGGCAAAGGTACGGCAACGTACATCGGCTGCCTGACGGATGGAGCCTCGGCGCATGAGGTGCTGAAGGGCACCGTTCAAGAGGCAGGGCTATGGGGCGATGATCAGCAGGTCAGCTTCCCGATTATTGTGAAGCATGGGGTGAACGAGCAGGGGGCGCAGCTTCGCTACTATTTCAACTACTCGGCTGAGCCGGTAGCCTTCGTATATCCGCATGACGCAGGGCAAGAGCTGTTAGAGGGTCGTTCGGTCAGCAGCGGCGAGCAGGTAACGCTTGCGCCGTGGGGCGTGCAAATTATTAAAGCAGGCTAGACGCAAAAAAGTTAGGCTTATATTTCTCGAACTGAAACGCGCCGCTCCTCCAGAGGACGGCGCGTTTTTCTTTGGCATGTGCGAAAAGCGTCATGCCTTGTTATCGTTCGGTTGCTTTTTGTAAAAAATGGTGTTTTGCCCGATGCCGACATTCCTCTCCCATTCATAAGATAGTGGAATAGGATAGCCATTATCCAAATATGAGAGAATGCGGAGGGAGCCATGAATAAGGTCGCCTTCATTACAGGTGTGACAGGACAAGACGGCATGTATTTAACCGAACTGCTGCTGGCGAAAGGATACATCGTTCACGGTTTGCGGAGGCGCAGCTCGCTGGCGAACACGGGGCGAATCGACCGAATTGTGGAGGAAGCGAATCGCGAAGGGCAGCGACTCCATTTGCACTATGGCGATTTGACGGATTCAACGAATTTGGTGAGGCTGGTGCAGGACATTCAGCCGGATGAGATTTATAATTTGGCGGCGATGAGCCATGTACATGTCAGCTTTGAAATGCCGGAATATACGGCGAATGCCGATGGTATCGGTACTTTGCGCCTGCTCGAAGCTATAAGGCTGCTTGGACTGACCGATAAAACGAAAATTTATCAAGCGTCGACCTCCGAGCTGTACGGTCTGGTGCAGGCGGTTCCGCAAAGCGAGACGACCCCGTTTTATCCGCGCAGCCCTTATGCAGTTGCCAAGCTGTATGGCTATTGGATTACAGTCAATTACCGGGAGGCTTACGGCATTTATGCCTGTAACGGCATCTTGTTCAACCACGAAAGCCCGGTACGTGGAGAAACGTTTGTCACACGAAAAATAACCCGTGCCGTCGCGCGCATTGCCTCTGGCCTTCAGCAGACGCTTTCGCTAGGCAACTTGTCTGCCAAGCGCGACTGGGGGCATGCGCGAGATTATGTAGAAGCGATGTGGCGCATTCTCCAGCAAAACGAGCCAGAGGATTATGTCATAGCCACTGGGCAGACAACAGAAGTGCGCGAGTTTGTACGGCTCGCCTTCGCCGAGGCAGGCATCGAGGTTGCTTTTACCGGCGAAGGTGCGGATGAGCTGGGCCATGTGGTCAACTGCAACCGTCCTGAATACCAGCTTCCAGTTGGGCAATTGGTCGTCCAGGTTAATCCGCGGTATTACCGCCCGACCGAGGTGGAGCTATTGCTTGGCGACCCGGGAAAAGCGCAGGCGAAGCTTGGCTGGACCCCAGCCAGCAGCCTTGCTGATCTCGTCAAGGATATGGTCGCCGCCGATCTGGAGGAGACGAAGCGCGTCGCGGATTTGCGCAAGCTGGGCTATGACGTGAGCTTGGATTTGGAATAAAAGCATAAATCGTAAAGCAAGCGGATAGGTGAAAGAGCGCCTGTCCGCTTTTTTATGTGAATGACTATCATTTTAAGAGCTAGAAATGATGGATTTTCAAGTACACTGGCTCTGGACAGGGGGATTGGCGGTTTAACAGAACAAATATAGAGAATCGCTGGATAAAAGATGCTTTTGTTGTACTAAGAGAAAAGTTGATTAATGTAATACAGCCACCCTAATTTATGATGGGAAAACGGGTAAGTATGACTATGTGATGAATAAAGGTATACAATTGAGTGGAGCCAAAAATAACGAGATGTTATAAGGAGATTGGAAAATGAATATAGATAAATTTATAAATATATCAATGAGAGGCAGGGTGGCATATGGAATAAGTTGTTTAGAGAACGCACTTTTATCTTTTAAATATGATCTTAATGACTGGAAAATCGTTTTGAACTATTTATGGGAGTTTACTAGCATACAATACTTAGATGATTGGAATGATGCTGCAGTCGAATTAATTCCTGAAAATCTGCTGGAATTTAGGATGTATGAAGAACATGAGTTTGAGCGATTAAGTAAACAGGAGTTTGTATATTTGTACAATTTGTATCAGGATATTGATGTTTCGATTGATAAGTTAATTCGTAGTATCTATGAACTTGGTGTCAGCCATGTATATACTGAAATTGAAGGCTATGGTGAAAGTAGTCTGAAATCATTGGAAAGACTTGTGAATGTTATGTTTATTAATAATTTTCCATTACCAAGTATTGAACCATTTTTAAAATATTCTATAAAAGAAAATAGAGGGTGGGGTAATAAATTCGAGGGTCTGTCAAGATAGTGGAAATTAATCATGTGATAGGCAATACCGGCTAGCCGCACCCTCTAGTCTATCAACCTCAATAAGCTTCCGAGCCCCACCCAAAGTGTGGAGCCGGAAGCTTATTGTCTTGGAGCAGAATAGATGAAGGTTGAAGAGGGCTAGTAATCAGCCGCCTTACAACAGGCTTTTCCGCAGGCAATCGCAAATGTAGGCGATATCCTGCTCAGTTAAGCCTCCGTAGGTCGGCACATTCAGTCCTTGCGCTGCAATGCGGTTTGCGACGGGAAACTCCTCGCTGCGCTGCATGCCTTGATACGGAGGGAGCACATGCATCGGATAAAAGAACGGACGCGTTTCGATGCCGCGCTCTTTCAGGCGCTCCATGAAGGCGCCGCGCTGCTCTTCGTTGTAGCCGTTTAGCAGGATGCTGAACATCCAGTAAACGTTTTTGGCCCATGGCTGCTCGGCAGGCAGCGTAAAGGCGCTGTTCCCTTCCAGCTGCTTGCGGTAAAGCGAGGCGACGCGTATCCGTTCGCCTACATGCCAGTCGATGTTTTCCATTTGTGCGCAGCCAACCGCCGCCTGCAAGTTCGTCAGGCGATAGTTGTAGCCAATGACGGGAAACCAATATTTGCGGGCGGGATCGATGCCCTGTCCGCGCAGAAGCTGCATTTTGCGGGCAAGCTGCTCGTCATTAGTCGTAATGATGCCGCCTTCGCCGGTCGTAATAATTTTATTGCCGAATAGGCTGAACGTTCCCGTATGGCCTAGCGAGCCGGTGCGCTTACCCTTGTATTTTGCACCGGGTGCTTCCGCAGCGTCCTCCAGTACAAACAAGCCATGCCGCTCTGCAACCTCGGATATAGCGTCCATATTGGCAGGATGCCCGTACAGATGGACGGGAATAATGCCCTTCGTCCGTGGCGTAATCAGCCCCTCCAGCAGCTCAGGGTTCATGTTCCACGTATCCGGCTCGCTGTCAACGAAGATGGGAGTGGCTCCGCAATACGTGACGGCATTTGCCGTGGCGATAAAGGTCAGCGTCGGGACGATGACCTCATCTCCCGGGCCTACCCCGTGAGCCAGCAGTGCCAAATGCAGAGCAGTTGTTCCATTGCTGCACGACACGGCATATTTTGTTCCGCAAAAGTCCGCGAAGGCTTCCTCAAACGAATGAATATATTTGCCTGTCGAGGAAATCCAGGTGGAATCCAGGCAATCCATGACGTATTTTTTCTCATTTCCATTAAAAATAGGAACGGCAACCGGATAAAATTTGTCGCCCAACATTATGCCTCCTCCGTGTTACGTTCGCTCTTGGTTCAAATGACGCTTCACTGTGGCGGGAACGCCAGCAGCAAGCGTTTGGTCCGGAATATTCCGAATGACGGCGGCGCCAGCGCCAATCATGCAGCCTGCTCCAATGCGAATGCCGTCGATGACGACAGTGCCTGTTCCGAGAAAAGAACCGTCGCCGACCGTTACACCGCCGGACAGCGTGGAGCCAGGCGCCAGATGGCAAGCCTCGCCAATGATGCAATCATGGTCAACCGACGCAGCCGTGTTAATGATGGTGAGGGAGCCAATTTTAGCATCCGGCTGGATGATGCCTCCCGGCATAACAGCAATGCCACAGCCGAGACTAGCGCTGGGAGCAATATATGCTAATGGGCTTATGGCATTAATCAGCTCGAAGCCAAGGCTTTGCACATGGCGGGCGAGCCGCAGCCGCGCTGCATTATCGCCGATAGCGATAAAGGCATGGCGTACCCCCTGCTCCAGCAGCAGAGGAAGCATGGTGTCGTCTCCAAGCACGGGGACATTCAAAACCTGCCCGCCTGGCTCGCGGCCGATGCAGCCAATGACCTTGTATGCCTGGCTGGTACGAAGAATATCAACGACAACTTTGGCATGTCCGCCAGCTCCAACAACAACGGTGCGATAAGGATTCGCAGAAACAGCATTCATGCCGTATAGGCTCCTTCAACAATAAAATGAGGGGGTGATGCAGCTACTCTCATCATATTCAAATGGCAGAAAATTGCTTCACTTGCAGCCGGGCAGTCGTCCATTTATTCAAATATAGTTGAAATCCCTAGCAGGCGAGGGCATGTGCCGTTGCTTTTTGTGAGCGGGACAATACGCTATGGAGAAGGCAGAGCGATTGGAGGCGTGATATGAAACGCAAAAGAGCTCGTAAACAAGGAACAGCGAAGCGCGGCTCGCATAGCCGCATATCGCGAAGAAAACGCGGCAATCGAGCGCGAGTCGGAAAAGTAGCAAGGACAAGAAGACGCAATGGCAGACGGGGCGGCAGGAAGCTGCGCGGCTCGAAAAGAAGCCGGAACAGGCAGAGGACAACTGAGCAGGCTCAGCTTGTAATGGAGCCTCCAGCACCGATCGAGCCGCCTCCAGCACCAATAGATACGGACCAGTTAAAAGCAAATAATGCGGCGTTTCGTCAGGGGCTGCCCGCAGGCGCTCCAATTGTAGAGCTGCTGCGCCGGGTATTCCGGTTGGGGGATGAGGATTTTTTATGGGAGCTGTATCGTCAGGTGCTCCAGCGCGAGCCCGATCACGGCGGCTTTAACGGACATCGCAGTCATCTGGCCCATGGCACCCCACGGGCGGTTATTGCGGCGGCTCTAATCCAAAGTCCAGAGGCGGAGGCTATTTTCTCCAGAGTGCCATCCGGGGAAGCGAATACGACAGCCCATCTCATTCAGCATTTGTTTCCCGCTGCGGATTTGGATTTTATTCACGGCATCCACGTACAAATTATGAATCGTGCGCCGGATAGCAATAAGGTAGGACGATATACGACAGCTCTGAAGCAAGGACTGCTGCGGCGCGCATGGATAGCGAGCCTTGTCATGTCGGAGGAGTTTGGACTGCTCATTGGGGCGCCGTATTTACCTCCGCTTGCGGCGAGTGCGGCCCGTATAAACAGCCGGCAAATCGGCATGTTCCTTTGCTTTGGGATGCAAATTGCAATGGATGGCGAAGGCATCGGACGTTTCATCGTCCGTTTGTCGGAAGGCTTGCTAGCGCTGGAGCATGATTTTACCCTCCATGTGGCGATGACGGAAGCGAATTTTGCCGAGGCTGCGGCTGTGTATGCCCCGCTTCGGGCGGCTTATGGCGATCGCTTGAAGCTGCACCGTACGGACAGTATGGATACGGTGAACCGCAGCGTGCCAGCGGACATATGGATTGTGCCATATGTGGGGATGGCGCTCGCGCAATATTTGGAAAAACCGTATATCGTATGTCTGCATGATCTCGTTTATTTGCATTTGCCTGAGCTGTACAGCGCGTATACCCAGCATTATCAATATATCCATTCTGTAGCGCAAAAGGTGACGGAAAAAGCGGCGAAGGTCGTCTTCGCTTCGGAATTTACCCGCAATCATGAGGGACTGGAGTTTCTCAAGCTCGCTGTACACAAAACGGCTGTCGTGCGCTTTGCAGCGCCGCATGAGGAATATGCGGCGTTTCAAACGCATAGCGAGGAGAAATTCCGCAGCGCCTATAAGCTGGATGGTCCATATTTGACCTTCCCGTCGGTTGTAAGGCTGCACAAAAATCATGAGGGCCTTATTAAAGCCTTTGCGCTGTTCAAGCAGACGGAGGCAGGAAGAGCATCTGGCATAAAGCTTGTTTTTACAGATGATCTTGGGAACCGCCCGCGGCAGCAGGAAATTTTGGCATCGCTGAACGAAATTGCCGATCCTATTATTCGCAGCTCAATCGTGTTTATGGGGCGCATAGCCTCAGTAGATTTGCCTTCCCTATACCGCTATGCCGCAGGCACAATCGTTCCAACGCTCTTCGAGGGCAGCTGCCCATTTCCTATACTGGAGTCGCTGCTGATGAATACGCCGGTCGCCTTCGGAAGGCTGGAGGTGGTGCAGGAGGTAATCAGCGACATGAGCTGCTTCGCCACGTTCCATCCGCATAACATTCAGGAGATGGCGGACGCCATAGCACGGCTGTCACAGGAGGGAGAAGAGGTTGTCCCACGTCAGCAGGCCGCACTTAGCGGCGCGTTGAACAGGAGATGGCTGGATGTTGCAGGAGATTATGCCAACGTCATTGAAGAGGTGCAAGCAGCTGCCGATTAGGGCAGCTGCTTGCCGTAATACCGCCAATACGTATCGCGAAAAACGTTCAAATAACGCTTTGCGACATCATCCCAGCTTTCCGCTGGATCATGAATGCCCGCTATGGCGGAGCTTTTATATTCATCATAATTCGCAGTCAAATCTTCAAGCGCTTGAACGATGGAATCGGGGCTGCTCGGGTTAAACCAGGCGATCTTGGCACTATGCCTCGCCAAATGCTCGCGCATGACCGGAATGTCCGAACAGAGCACTGGAGTACCGAGGCGAAGCGCTTCTTCGACCGGGTAGCTCCCGCCACCTTCCGAAAGGCTGGGCATAATGAGCGCCCAGGCATTTTTAATGAGCGCGGGAATATCCTCGTCTCCTACAAAGCCGAGCGGGTAAAGATCACGATTGACGACAAGGCCTGTTCGACGAATGGTGGAGATAAGCGTTGGTATCCAGCTGTGCTGCGGCGTGCAATCCGGAAAAGGCTGCCGCAGCGTCTCAGTTAAATAGCCGGTGAGCACTAGCGGGCATTTGGTGCGCCCCTTCCATTGGGACAAGGCCTCAAGCAGATTGTTATGGTTTTTATGCGGCGACGTATTAGACGGATAAATGATGTATTTGGACGGAATGCGGGCAGCGGTGGCAGGAGAGACCTGGCTTGCATAATGTGCGGCAATCGGTGTAATGGCATGAGGCACGACAGTCGCGGATTGATGGCGAGGGCCGAAAAGTGCAATGAGGCGATTTTTCACATGCTGCGAAGAAACGACGACGGATGTGACGTGATCCAGCCATTTTTTCGATAAAGTCCAGTGACCCTTAAGCTGCTCGCCATTGGTAAAAGGCGGGACATAATCGAACATCGTCGTATCGTGAAAGGTGCAGACGGTTGGACGGTCAAGGGCGTGGTAGGGGTGGGTGTGCGGCCAGTAGTAATAGACGATGTCGATGCCAGCAAGCAAATAGGAATTTTGGTCGGAATCAATGCTGTGCTGGGTGGATACCATCTCAACCTTGCCTAATGCTTTCAGTTCCTTGGCGTTGCGAATAAGGGAATCGGGCGATAGGACAAGCCTGATCTGCTCCACATCCGGCTGCCTGGCCATAGCCGAAATCAAATTATGGAGCAGCCTCATCCCACCGCCGATGGAAAAATGGACAGACCATACAAGAATCCGCATTGTTACAAACCTCCTGCAAAGGGCGAGGCTGTCTCCTGCCTAACAGCAAGAATGCCAGCCGTTGCTCCGTGAATGATGAAAAATGTTGCGCTTGCGAATTCAATATATGTGGGCGCGAGGGGAGTTATTCGCAGCATTGACGCAGGATTTGTGGGCAGCGGGCTAAAGGCCCGCTAGCTTAAGCACATGTTCAAGCTTATTTATATTAACGACAATATTATCCGTTCCGACGAAGGGCCTTGGCGGCTGCTCCACCTCGCATACGATTTCATAATAGTCTACGCCGGCATGTGCGCACAGCTTCCAGAAATAGGGGTCGACGAAGGTGGAGGGAGCAAGCTCCAAAAGAGCCGCGCCCGGCTCACAGAAGGCAATGTTGATGCTGCCGCTCCCGAAGGGGGCGACGATATGCTGCGCTGACGAGAAAATCGCGATTTTCTCTGCGGTAGAGAGCGGAGTAAGCACGATTTCCCTGAAGCCCTTGCCTTTCAGAAAACGGAGAACCTCTTCCTCGTTGACGACAAAGCGAGCCTGGGCATCCTTGCGGGTAATATAGAGGCGCTCGAAGCCTTTTTTGGCTTTTACGCGCCGGTCAGCTTTAAGTCGCTTGGCCATGAAATGCGATGCCCACGGCGGACATTTGCCGACCATCAGCGGCACCGCCGGCACGATCAGGCGGTCGGCGAGCAGATGAAAGTTTGCATCCTCGACCTGGATACACTTATGGAGCGGAATGCCTAGCATGGCAAGCGATTCATAGTGAAAAGGGTGAAACAGCTTGCCGATGACGTATTTGTCTATCGGAATGCCGCTTTTCTCCAGCAAATGGAGCCTTGGCAGCAGATCGAAAAACCAATGTCCGAAAATGTTTTGCGTACACGCCTTAATATGCGGCATGTTCCAGCCCCAAATGAGCGTGGCGACCGTTCCCTTAAAGTGCTGCGGCTCCGGCAGCTGCGTGAAATCAATGAGCGGGCAGTCGAGCTCGACATCGCGCAGCCGCTTATTGTCTGGCGTAACGACATATGCGTTGCTCGTCACCAGCCGTCCGCCAGGAATGGCCGCTACAAAAGCTTCATCAAAGGCAGAGGACGTCACCCAGCGTGGCTGATCAATACCTTTGCCGGCGGGGAGCGTCAATGTTTCAGCCGGATAAATGACCTGATAATAATAGGAAAGCAGATCGGGAGGGACAGCTGCTTGCTGCGCCCAATCTCGCGTTTTCTCATAAAATTGCTGAGGGATAGTGTAGATAGGGATCGCCTCCTTCAATCCGAATCATGAAGCGCACCTGGCGCGAAGTATCGTTTTGCGCGCTGCATAATGCTTGAAATTGCTAAATGTACCTCCGTTGTTATGCGTAATGAGCGGCAAGCTCCTGCTGCCGCCCAATGATTGGCTGAAAGCGGGCTGGGCAGCCTTTAGGGAACAGAACACCCAAACCATTGGAATGCTCGAAATGCAGATGAGGCATCGCCGAAAGCTCCGCCCAGAGCCGATAAACGCCAAAATCCGCAAGCCGAACCACGGTGTCATGAAATAAAATAATGCCACCCTCCGCAAGTTTGGGAAGCCAAGTCGTATAGTCATGCCGAACAGCCTCGTACACATGGTAGCCGTCAATATGCAGCAGTTGAATCGAACCGTCGGGAAAGGCAGAGAGCGCTTGGTCAAAGGTGCCGCGCAGCGGTGTTCCGATACCGGGAAATTCACGGGCGCTTACAGCATTGACCGCAGCGTACATCGAATCATCCAGCATGCCATAAGCGCCGGTATGGGCATCGCCCATCCAAGTATCCACCGCATAACATGCGCTTTTCAACTGTGCATCCTTAATCGCTTGGCAAAAGCTGAAATAGGATGTGCCGTACAGCGTTCCCAGCTCTACAATCAGGCTGGGACGGGCAAAACGAACAAGATCATAAGCAAATTTTCGATGCCCGGACCAGGCTCCGCCTGCTATAAAGCTTGCGGGAAGCTCAGGTGCTGCATCTGCAATAAATTTCGGGTTGTGAAATGTCCAGTCCATAACATCCTCCTGCCTTGCAAAATAGAAGCATAACTACCCTATCCTATGTGGAGCTTGCCAGATAGGATAGGGCAGTTGCGCTAAGTAAAAGCGCACATTTCTCCTTCTCATGGACGTACAGCCGCCGTTGCGTCGGCTTTATCCCTACATACAATGACAGCATAAATGAATATATACGAATGGATGCGAGGTGGAATAGGTTGAGAAGCCGCAGTAGAAAAAGCGGTCGTGCGGGGAGAAGAAGCCCGCGCAGCTCACAAGGCGGCATTCGCCGCCGCACAGCCCGGAGTCTTGCGTCCCGCGGGCGCAGACCTCGCAGAAGCCAGGCGAGGCGTGGAGGGACGCTGCAGCCTGCCATTATCCGAGGGCAGTGTGCAAAAGCGCGCAATGGCGGGCTTGCAGCGGGCTTAACGGCGAGGCAGGGGCCTCAGCAAGCCGATGAGCTGCAGCAGTTGCAGCGGCTGTGGCAGAGCTACGGTCTGGCCGCGGGCGGGACAGCTTCCAAATCAGCATATTTAGCCTGTATGAAGGCCTTCATAGAAGGATATTTTGCCGCTACGGGAACACCGGCGCCGAATTGGGTGCTGCTGCCGACGCACAAGACAGTTGCGGCAGTGGTGATGGCGATGAATGAAGAGGAGTCTATGGCTTCCATGCTTCAGCAATTGGAGAGGCTTCCTTTACATGAAATCGTCGTCGTGGTGAACGGCTCAACGGACACGACCGCCAGCAAAGTTCGGGAGAGCGGCAAAGCCGTGCTCATTCATTACGCTGGAGCACTCGGGCATGATGTGGGACGGGCGGTAGGCGCAAGAACAACGATCTCGGATATTGTACTGTTCGTCGATGCGGATATTCCCATTGCTGCTGAGCAGTTGCTGCCTTTTATTGAGGCTGTCGCTGGCGGGACGGATATGGTGCTCAATAATTTATCTTCCTATATGGGGAGTTTTTCAGGAAGAGATGAAGTGATGATGATGAAGGAGTTTGTGAACCGCTCGATGAACCGGCCCGATCTTACCGTTAATTCCTTGACAGCCGTTCCGCATGCGCTCTCGCGTAAAGCGATTGAGGCTATTGGAGCAGCCCAGCTGGCGGTTCCGCCAAAGGCGCAGGCGATTGCGCTCCAATCTGGCCTTAAGGTAGGTACAGCGAGCATGGTGGATGTCATTAGGCATAATCGGGTGCGGCCGGGAAATATAGGCATGGGCAATCATGTGGCGAGGCTCATCGTAGGCGACCATCTGGAAGCACTGGAGTGGATGATGAGAGCGGGAAATGCCCGCCTGCAATATACAGACGGAGTAAGGGATCGCAAAAGTGCTGGCCGAGGAGGGGAATAGATGCTGACCAGTATTATTATTCCGACCTACAACCGTTTGCCGCTGTTGCAGGAAGCGATCTATTCCATTCGCAGCAGTACACCCGAACAGTATGAACTAATCATCGTTGATAATGGCTCAACAGATGGAACGATTGAATATTTGCGTGAGCAGCAAATCACATTCATCGGCCTGCCGAGCAATCAAGGCTTTCCCGCCGCCTGCAATTGGGGGCTGCGGCTGGCTCGCGGTGACCAATTGCTGCTGCTGAACAATGATGTGCTGGTGGCACCTGGTTGGCTGGGCAAGCTGCGGCAGGCTTTAGGCAGCAGCAAGCAGATTGGCATCGCAGGGCCGATGTCCAACTTTGTAAGCGGCAAGCAGCAAATCGAAATGCGCGGCAATTATGTGGAAATGGCGGAGCAGCTTGCCGCAGAGTACGCAGGCGATTATGAGGAGGTCAGCCGATTGGTTGGTTTTTGCCTGTTATTTTCGCGGGAGCTGATGGATCAAATTGGTCTGCTGGATGAGCGTTTCTCGCCAGGACATTATGAGGATGATGACTATTGCTACCGTGCGCGGCAAGCAGGGTACCGACTGCTGATGGCTAAGGATACATTCGTCTTTCATCATGGCAGCGCGAGCTTCAAGCAGGAGGGGCAGGAGGCTGTAGAGCGTTTGCTCGCCCGCAACCGAATGCTGTTCACAGACAAATGGGGCGTGGACCCGCAGCAGTTTATTTAAAAGCTAGAGAAAGGAGACGGTAACGTGATCCTTTCTCTAGCTTTAGCAACAATGCAGGAGGTGCTCAGCATGAAAACGGCGAGAAGACGCAAAACGGCCAGCCTTCCGATTAAGCGGCGGAAGAGACGTGCCGTTTCAAAGAGGAAAAATCGCTCCGCAAAGTCCGCAAAGTCCGTCAAGCCGCAGGCGGCTAAGGGACCGTATGTGGAGGGTTATCAAACCGGTCATGAAGAAGGATACAACAAAGGTTACGAAGATGGAACGAAGCAGGCAGAGGGACAAAGGGCAGACCATTCGCACAGCTGGGAGTCGGCCGAGAGGGCAGGCTACGAGAAAGGGCTGAAAATCGGGCGCTACGAAGGCGGCGACGCCATCATTGATGAGCAATTGCCGGAAGCTCATGTCCTTCCAGATACTTCCGTAGCGCAGGTTATTGCATCAGGCATCGCTGCGCTAGGAGATCGCATCGTCCACCTTTTGACCGCGCAGCAGGTGGCTGAGCGATTGATGGAGGCGCTGGAGCAGCGCAAGCCGCTATCTGTCGTACGGCTTGGCGATGGCGAGCTGTTGACGCTGGCACAGGAAAGTGTGCTGCCAATTGAACAGGTTCGCCACGAGGGCGGTTTTTTAGAGTATGCCGGAGTAAAGGTGCCGGACATTGCCGCCCGCGACCGCTTGCTGGCAGCGGTAAAGCGGGCCGACATTGTCGGCATACCAAAGCTGCGGCAGCCGAACTACCAACGGCTGGCTACGGCTGTTTTTCAAACGTATGGCATTGATTTTCGCAGTAAGGTGCTGACAGATTCGCTCGTCAATTACCGTTTGTATCAGGACGGACATTTGCCTCGCCTAATGAGAGGCCGCAGAGTGCTAATTATTGGGAATTTGGCGCAACCGCTCGCTAAGGTGCTTGCTGAGAGCGGCGTAGCGGTCGTAGGAGCTGTAGCTCACGTTCAGGGGATCCATGATGTGGACCGGGTGATGGGGGAAATTAGACAGCATGATTTTGAACTTGCATTAGTATCAGCGGGTATTGCGGCTGTTATCCTTGCGGATGCGATTGCAGTAGAAATGGGCAAGGCTGCGCTTGATTTTGGCCATATGGCTAATTCAATTGTCAAAGGGGAGGCTCCGATTCAGGCTTAAGTTGAGGGGAGTCCATTTTATGTAGCCGTCCCGTAAGGGACGGTTGTTTGCTCTGGTGGACGCAGCTGCTTAGGAAGGAATAGTACCAATCGTAGCAGTAAGCGACGAGTAAGTGATGTCAGCAGTAGTACCTACTGCAATGACAACGCCCGAAACGGTAACTTGCAGCTCGTACGTGTGGTTGCCAGCAGCCAGGCCGCCGTTGAAGTAAGTGATCGGAATCACTCTTTCCAAAGAGAACAATCCAAGCAGTGTAATCGCAAGCAAGTCGGAGCTTAGTACTGTAGCAACAACGACGCCATCTTGAAGCAGGTCGACTGTAATTGTTGGGTTGAGTGCTACAACCAGAAGGGAAGTGAAGTTAATTGATACATTGACGGTACCTTCAATAATCACCTGGTTGGAAGTAGCTGTTACCGGAACAATCAGAGTTGCAGCAGTGACAGCGGTAGCAGCAGCCGGGATAGAAGTCGGAACAGCACCTTGGATACCTACAACAGAAGAACCCGGGCCAGCAGGGCCAGTTAAACCCGTGGGACCAGTAGCACCCGTAGGTCCTGTAGGTCCTGTTGGTCCAGTGGGGCCAGTAGCCCCAGTCAGGCCAGTTAAACCTGTTAATCCAGTTTCACCCATAATTGATTCATCTCCTTTCAATCGTATACCACATCATATGTTGGTAGATAGAGATAGCAACGGTATTTGTCCAAGGATAATCGTATATTTTCTAAATTGATAGATTATACCGCGAAACAAAGCATACACCTCCGCTACTCTCCTTCAACTGCAATACAGGCGGCGATATATGCCCGATTTACAGCATGTGCAGGCAATTCGTCCACTATGAAAGCTCTAGCAAAGCATACGATGTTGAAGAGACGATACTATATTTTTGGAGCCAGCTATGGTAGGAAGGAGCTGCATATTGGCTACACGCACATGTATAATAGAAAGCCATTTTTTTTGGGGTGAATCGGAATGAAGGCGGTCATAATGGCGGGAGGAAAAGGGACGCGCTTCTGGCCGAGAAGCACGACGGCAAAGCCGAAGCAGTTCCTTTCCTTAACGTCCGGCGAAGCAACTATGCTGCAGGAAACCTACAGCCGTTTTCGCAGCTGCTTGCCGGAGGAGGATGTATATGTAGTAGTAAGCCGCAACTATTTGCCGCTTGTTCGGGAACAACTGCCTAAGCTTAGCGAGGAGCAGCTCATTATTGAGCCTGAGCAGCGGGATACGGCGCCTTGCATCGCGCTGACGGCGAGTTTTTTTCAGAAACGGGGCTTAAATGATGTGATTGTAACGGCTCCCTCGGATCAGTATATTCCAGATGCTGCCGAGCTGATGGAGGCGCTGCGGGCAGCAGAGCAAGCGGCACGCGATGAAGGCGTTGTAGTAACGATGGGAATTGTGCCGACAAGGGCAGAGACGGGATACGGCTATATTGAAGCGGGTGAGCATGAGGATGGCAAATATGGACCAGTCATTAAGACGGTAAAAGCTTTTATCGAGAAGCCGACGCTCTCGCGGGCGGAGGAGCTGATTGCGATACCGAATATGTACTGGAACAGCGGTATTTTTATATGGAAGCCGTCAACTATTGCAGGCTACATGCAGCTATACCAGCCGGATATGTGGCGTGTTTTTGAGCTTGATGGGGAGCAGTTGGAACATGCGTATATGCAGCTGCCAAAGCTTTCTATTGATTATGCACTGATTGAAAAGCTGGAACGCTTGTACACGCTGCCCATTGCTTTTACATGGGACGATGTTGGCGTGTGGACCTCGCTTGAACGAATATTTGGGCAGGACAGCGAGGGCAATATTTTGCTGGGCAGCGTCTATCCGACGGCAACGACCAACAGTATTGTTTATACGGAGAGGCAGCGGGTGCTTGTCATTGGCATTGATAATCTAATTGTCGTATCCACAGACGAGGGACTATTGATTTGTCATAAAACACAGGAGCAGGCGGTTAAGCAAGCGATAGCCGCGATGGATGCTGATCGGGAGGGAGGCAAGCCGTGAAAGCATTGATTACAGGCATAACCGGCTTTGCCGGAAGCCATTTGGCAGAGCATTTGCTGGCGCATCAAATGGAAGTGTCAGGCACCGTTAGGAAAACTAGCAGTATGAAGCATATCGCTCATTTGCTGCCGGCTGTCAAGCTATACGAATGCGAGCTGACTAATGAAGCCGATGTGGAAAAAATGATAGCGGACGTTAAGCCGGACATGATTTTTCATCTAGCAGCGCAAAGCTTCGTGCCAAAGTCATGGGAATCGCCGCTGGCGACGATTTACAACAATATTGCCGGGCAAATTCATTTGCTGGAAGCGGTGCGAAAAGCAGGCCTTAACTGCAAGCTGCTGCTCGCCTGCTCCAGCGAGGAATATGGCCAGGTAGAAAAGCAGGATATTCCGATTAAGGAAACGACGCCGCTGCGGCCGCTTAGTCCTTACGCCGTCAGCAAAATTACGCAAAATTATTTGGGCTACCAATATTATCGCAGCTATGGCATGCATATTGTATGCATGCGTACTTTCAACCATACAGGACCGAGGCGCGGCGAGCAGTTTGTAACCTCCAATTTTGCAAAGCAGATCGTTGAAATCGAGCGGGGATTGAAGCCGCCCGTTCTCTATGTAGGCAATTTGGAGGCGAAGCGTGACTTTACCGATGTGCGCGATGTGGTGCGAGCCTACCGCTTGGCCATTGAAAAATGCGAGCCTGGGGAAGTGTATAATATTGCTTCGGGAAACTCCCGGGCGATTAGGGAGATGTTGCAGACGCTGGTTGGACTTAGCAGCAGCACCATTTCGATTCAGGAGGATCCAGCCAGGCTGCGGCCTGCGGATGTACCGGAGCTGATAGGCGATTTCTCTAAATTTCATCATCGCACAGGCTGGCGTCCGGAAATTCCCTTTGAGCAGACGATGCAGGATTTGCTAAGCTATTGGCGGGCGGAGCTAAGTTAGGCTGCGCGCAGGATGATCCAAGCCTGCTGCATAGCGCACGCGCCAGGAGAGCTTTTTCGTTCATACCCTCTAGACGGAAAATCGGACGATAGCTTAATCATTGTCTGATAGAGGTTCAGAGGGTATTATTACGCTGCGCTACATTTTTGTGAAGTAGGCTTAGAGAGAGAACGGCTGGAAATAGCAAACTGCCCCAGCATTCACGCCAGAGGCAGTCCGTGTTTCGTTTAATTTGCCAATTATTTATAGAAGCGAAAGCTCGGTCAGGCGTGCCCGAATCATGCTGCCAACCGCTTGTGGTGAATAGAAAGTGTGAATCGTATGCTGCCCTTGCGCTGCAATGGCTTGGCGCCACTCCGGCTCTTGAATAAGCCTTTGCATATAAAAGGCGGCATGATGCACACTCGGTTCGGCCCAAGTTTGATACCCCTGATACGGCCCCCAATCGGTGCCGACCTGCACCAACTCGTAATTAACGGGGCAGGAATTGGTCTCGTTCATAAAGTCGGTATTGCCGGACCAGTTCGTGCCAATGACTGGTTTCCCCAAATACATCGCTTCTGCGAGTCCCAGTCCGAAGCCTTCTGAGCGATGCAGCGAGACGAAACAATCTGTGACACCAAGCAGCGAGTTGACTTCCACGCGGGATAAAATACGATCAATAATATAAATATTGCTATACTCGGCAGCGAGCTGACGCAGAGCCTCCATATCTTCCGGCCGGAAATTCGTGTTGTTGATCTTGAGGACGAGCCCGACGTTTGGATCATTTTTTGGAAAAGCGAGCCGGAACGCCTCTATGACAGCTTGTGGATTTTTACGATTTGTATAGCTTTGCACATCGTACATCATCGTGAACAGGAAGCGGTCCGCTGGAAGCCCAAGCGATTCTCTCGTCACCTCCGGGGAAATCTCAACCTCTATGCCGTGAGGAATGACGACGACAGGAACGGGAGATTTCTGGACAATCGAATCAAGCACAAAGCGGCTGGATACCCATACCTCCTGCACCAGCTTGAACGCTGGAACAAACTCCTCGGGAAAATCAGGCAGCTCCCAGTGCCAATAGCCAATATTGTAGCGGTTATGGAATAGGCTATGTCCAAAATGCTCCTTAGCCGGAGCCATATAATCCGCATTCATATGAAACAGGTTGGTGTTATAGGAGCGTTCCTCCGTTTTCTTATGCTCCCAGCTCATATCTGACATCCGGGTAGCGACCTGAAGCGGGAAGTTTAAAATGCCGAAAGGAATTTCGGCTCGTTCAATCGCTCTCGCCGCGAGTCTTGCCGATTCGCCAATGCCCATTTCCGCATGAATAAAACCGACAAGATTTATGCCCTGTGCAGTCCAAGGCTGCGAATCATATACCTCTTTGGCAGCAGAATGCTCTCCTGCTAGGCGGGTCTGTTTGGCGTGCTGCGATAGGTTAGAGGACAAGCGATTTTTTGTTTTTCGAGGGCTGCCGTTGCGTTTCCGTCTGCGTTCGGCCCGCCGTTTAGCGCGCGGTTTAACCGCTTTGCGTTTACGGCGTTTGGCCAGCAGCGTTTTATTGGAAGAGCTGTGCTTCTTGCGTTTGGCGGACGTTTGATGTCGCTTGCGCTTAAGTGATTTGGCCACTTGTTTCCTTCCTTTCTCGTCATTTGCTTGTGGAGAAATCGTTAGCGGATACGCGCTTGACTATATTGTATTCACGATGGACGTTAGATTCATGGACAATGACCTAATGGGTAGTAAAAGCGGCGTATGACTAGAAGCAGGGGGCAATAGAAGCAAGCTGCCGATAGAGGATGCTTTGCATCCCGCAAGGAACGCGGGACAGTGTGCGTAGGCCGTGCCGCAATAGAGGCCTGCTGCATAAGAAATAATAGAGGGACAACTTGACGATTAAACCACTTGCGAAAAAGAAGGGGGAGGGAGCGATGGTGGCTATGACAAGACAGCAATTTATTGCAGCATTGGCGCCTGCCGTCCTACAAGTACGGCGCGAGGGCTCACCGATGCTGCCATCTGTACGGCTGGCGCAATATATTTTGGAAACCGGAGGTGTCATTCATTCCTGGTACAATTTAGGGGGCATTAAAGTAGGAGGAGCATCTCCGAATGCCTACTGGCAGGGGCAAGCCGTCGTTAAAGGGACATGGGAGCATGTCGATGGCCGAAATATAAATACGAGCGCGGCCTTTCGCGCATACAGCAGCGTATATCACTTTATGAAGGATCAGGATCTGCTGTTTATGAAAACGCGATATGATCGGGTACGGCTTGCGAAGACGCCGGAGGAGCAGGCGCAAATGCTGCTGGCCTGCGGCTATGCAACCGATTCGGCTTATGCGGCCAAGTTGATTGCCATCATAAACAGCAATGGGCTGCGGCAATATGATGATCAGGCTGCGGCGGCTGTAAAGACGACGGTATTTCAGGGAGCGAGGACGGTGCCGATTTTGCAAAATGGGATGGTCGAGGTAATTGGTTACGAGCGCGGCGGCACCGTATGGGTGCCGGCGAGAGCGCTTGGCAGTCGCCTCGGCGGAAAAATTGGCTGGACGGGTGCAAAAGTAACGGTGAATGGTCAGGAGCTGGAGTCGCTGCTGGATGAAGGAACGGGGTATGTAACGATGCGTGCGCTGGCTGCTTCCTTGAATAAAAAAATAGAATGGGAGCAAAGCACACGCACCGTGACAATTATATAAGGGGGCAGCTACTTTTTGCGCTGGGAGGCTGCCCAGAAAGCAAGCACAATCAGCGGAATCATAATAAACCACGGAATGTGTATAGCTCTGCCAGCAACAAAAGCGAAAATAAACAACAGCACGAAGCCGATAATAATGTAGAGACAGCCTCTTCCGAAAGTATTCATTAAATCTGCGCACCTCCTACCTTAAGGAACTCATCCCTTATCATACGAAGCAATTTGTAGCAGGTTGCATGAAAATAGGAGCTGCGCGAATTTAAGTGTTACAGCCAGGTTGTTTTCTCCGTATAAGGCTTGCGAGCAGTAGCAGGCACCTCGCCTTGCGGATAGCCGATAAAGAGGGTGCCAATTATTTTTTTGCCCTCTGGGGCTCCAATAAACGCAAACATCCGCTCGTCATGAACGAGGCCGATGCCGCGGGTCCGCCATACAAGCCCAAGCCCCAGCGTTTCGGCGGTCAGCCACATCGAGTGAATGGCGCAGGCTGCGGCATATTCATTGTCTTTGGAGGAGGCTTCGTCTCCTTCAACGATATCGGCCGTTACGACGATGGCAAGCGGCGTCGTTTCCAGCACTTTAAGGGATTCTTTTACTAAATGCGGCTTGGTAGGGAAGCGCTCCTCCAGATAGGTGCGCGCCAATTGCTCATAACGCTGCTTCGCTTCACCGCGAACGACATAAAAATGCCAAGGCTCCCGCAGGCGGTCGTTAGGAGCGAGCGTTGCAGCTTCCAGCAAAGCGGCAATTTTCTCCTCCTCTACCTCCTGCGGCAAATAATTGCGCACTGCGCGTCTCTGTTTCAAAGCATCAAGCAAGGTTAGGGTAGTCATTAGTATCTCTCTCCTTCTATATGGTGCTACAGCATCTTCTTCGTATAGCAGGCTGATCCGTTCTCTATAACTATACAGCGGAACAAGCGATGTGGAAAGGCTGAAGCGGCTCTCGCTGCAAGATCAGCCCTGCATATCATTCATTTTTCCATCTGCTAAGTTAGGATATAATAAGGATAGAGTTACATAAGAAGGGGCTGAGCATAATGGGAAAAGCATTTGAAAAATTATTACCGGAGCATGAGGCGTTTATCGGGCGGCAGCATATGTTTTTTGTAGGATCGGCTCCGCTGACGGCGGAGGGCCATGTAAATATATCTCCGAAAGGCTACGATACTTTTCGCATATTGTCGAGCCAGGAGGTCGCTTATCTTGATTTGACGGGGAGCGGCAATGAAACGAGTGCGCATGTGCTGGAAAATGGAAGGCTGACGATTATGTTTGTAGCGATGGAGGGAAAGCCCGTTATTATGCGGCTATTCGGCACAGGAAACGTTGTACTGCCAGGAACCGAGCGCTGGAATGAGCTGATTGGAAGGTTCGAGCTGCTGCCAGGGGCTAGGCAAATAATTGTGCTAAATATTCATAAGGTGACGACAGCGTGCGGCTTCAGCATCCCGTTTTTTGACTATCAGGGCGAGCGGGAACAGCTGAAGGATTGGGCGGAGCATATAGGGGATCAGAAGCTTGTAGCCTATCAAAATGAGAAAAACAGCTACAGCCTCGATCGGCTGCCTACCCCGCTTGGCATTCAGAGGCAGACAGCCGAATCGTAAGCGGCAAGCTGCCTGCTTTTTCATTCCATTATTGATGACTTATTCATTCATATAAAGATTGTAACGGGAAAAAAGCTTCCAAATCAGCTCTCTGCGGCTGGATACTTCTGTTTTGGCAAAAATAGCTTTGAGATGGTCCTGCACCGTATACGAGGAAATATGCAGAGAGCTGGCCAGCTCCTTCGTGGAAAGGCCGCGCCATAACCGTTCAACCAGCTGCTTCTCGCGCGAGGTCAGCCCATAAGCTTCAGCAATGATTGGCAAAATATCGCCGGGCTTCGCAAGCTCGAACCAAACTGCAAGCTGAACCGAGTGATCAGCAGCATGAAGCTTGCTTGCCCGCAGCGATAAGTAGGGGCCATCAGGAATGCGTATACATACTTTTGCCGCGTTCTGCAGCTCCTTGTCCGCGGCACTTGCGGCCAACGCACGCGAGCATACAGCGCGGACCGGTCTAGGCAGAGTTTGAGCATCTATGTACTCCCACTCGCGGAGCTCAGACAGCCAGCTGTTTGCAGCGTCATTGCTTGCTAGTGGCAGCAGTTGCTCGGACAAAATCAGAATGCCGGGGTCGTCTTGAAAGGCGGTGTCGGCACTGTCTGGGATTAGCAGACTGGCCTTCTTCAAGGTGCGGGCCATGCTTGGCACTAGGGAGGCTATATACAAACGCTCCTCCTCTTGAAAAAACGGCTCATCCTTCATCCGAAATAAGGTTAAATACCCCCAGCAAGCCCCATCCACCGTTAGTGCTGCGCGCAGCTCATCTCCAAATCCGGCAGGCTGCAATACATTCATATATTTGAAGCTTCTGCTTAAATCGCCCTCGGTTGCACCGCTTAGTGTGGCAACAGGAACCGCAAGCTTGGCAAGCTCCTCATACGAGTTAAAATCTTCCCTTAAATATTCATATTCAAACAATAGATGATGAATGGCCTCTACGCCTTCCTCTGTAACTGCGCCAGTAGACAGCATCGTTTGCGGATCAACGAGTGTACAGCATGCGCCTGTAAAAGGCAGCGTCCGTCGCAGCTCTGCAAGCAGCCTTTCTCTGTATTCACTGGAGCGGAGGTTAGCTCCTTCTAATTTGGCGAGCTGCTTCCGTACAATTTCTCTTTGCTTGTTCATTCCAGCTCTCCTGATTACCCACATTTATGGGATAGTGATTTAATGGCGACCCGATATAATTGAGAATAATTACTGATTACAGTTTACAAAATACCCGCTGAAATGAAAAGAGCGGGCCATATGCAGGGTGAAGGGAGAGCTGTAAAGATGAATGAGAAGCAGCCGCAACAGAAGGCGATGAGCTGGAATGATCCCCAAGTAGAGGGATATGGACGAACGATAGCTTTGAAAATACCAGGCTATTTCATGCTGTATGATATGACGGAGCGCTTAATGAACGCAATGCTTGGCCCTGAAAGGGAAAAGGACATATTAGTCGTTGGCGCAGGCGGCGGGCAGGAGCTTGTGACGCTCGGCGGTGCGCATCCAGCGTGGCGCTTTACCGGGGTTGACCCGTCTGTACGTATGCTGGCGATAGCAGAGCAGCGCATTCGGTTGGAGCGCTTGGAGGCGGGAGTAACGCTGCATGAGGGAACGGCAGATGAGCTGCCGAAGGACAAGCTGTACGATGCAGCGACCTCCCTGCTGGTATTGCATTTTATAAAGGGGCTGGATCAGAAAAGGGAGCTGCTGCGCAGTATAGCTGAGCGTTTGAAGCCGGGCGCACCATTGTTTATTGCTGCAATAAGCTGTGATCGCGAGGAAGAAGCCTTTGCCGTTCAAATGAACGCATGGCAAAGTCATATGCTGGATAATGGCATTCCGCTAGAGGATTGGGAGCGGTTTGCCGCTTCCCTTGGCGCCGAATCAGACCCTGCGCCGCCAGAGCAGGTGGAAGAGCTGCTTCGAGAGGCGGGATTTAGCCATATATCGAAATTTTTTGGCTCCTACCTTATAACAGGATGGTTTGCGGTTAAAGCGAGCGAGGAGCACAACCTAGAAGAAAAGAGGCCGGACAAATGAAACAAGACATCGTTGTTATAGGCGGCTACGGCCATGTGGGCGGAGATATAAGCAAGCAGCTTGGAGCCAAGTTTCCAGGTAAGGTGTATGCGGCGGGTAGAAGTCTGGAGCGGGCGAAGCAATTCGCTATGCAGACGGGTGGCCAGGTGAAGCCAATGGCCTTTGATTTAAACAACTGGAAGCAGGATATCGCATTTGAACGAGTGAAGCTCGTTGTCATGTGTATGGATCAGACGGACGATGCCTTTGTACAGGCTTGTCTGAGGAGTGGCACGCATTATGTGGATATTTCGGCGTATGGCCCGTTCCTGACTAGTGTGGAGCGGCATGGCGAGGCAGCGGCACAAGCAAAGGCGACAGCGGTGCTGAGCGTCGGACTGGCGCCAGGTGTAACGAATTTACTTGCTCGCAAGGCACAGCAGGAGCTCGATCAGTTGGACAGCGTAGATATTGCAATTATGCTTGGGCTCGGTGATCAGCATGGCAAGGCGGCAATAGAGTGGACGGTAGACAGCATTGGCAGTGCTTTTTCGATTGTTGAAAATGGCGGTGTCGCGCAGACGGTCAGCTTTAGCGGCGGCAAACGCACCGATTTTGGCAAGGAGCTGGGCAGTCGCATGGCTTACCGATTCCCGTTCTCTGATCAGCAATCGCTGCCAAGAACGTTGAACGTGCCGACTGTATCGACAAGGCTTTGTTTCGATTCAGGTGCGGTGACCCGCTTGGTCGCATGGATACGCGCAACAGGGCTATTTCGACTGCTGCGGATCAAATGGATTCGCTCTGCTGCGGTAAGCAGCTTTGGGATGATGCGATTTGGCTCAGACGGCTATGCGGTTAAAGTAGATGGCTGGGGGATGAAGCATGGCGCGAAGAAGCATGTTCAATATTTGGTGGACGGTTCCCATGAGGCGGCGGCGACCGCTAAAGTGGCGACCGCAGTTGCCGCCGCTGTGTATGAAGGTGGTCTGCCAGGCGGCGTATTCCATACGGAGCAGCTATTTGAACTGGTGAAGAGCGGCAAAGAAGGAAGCATTGCCCTGCAAGCCGCTGCGGGCATTATGAAACGACCGCAGGTCATTGAAGGCTTGAGATATGACAGCTGGGAGTAAGGGTTGGTCGTTATCACGGTCATGAAAATGAGTTCAAGCCCAAACGGCGGGTCATATCGGCTTGTTGACCGCTGGCAGAGGCGGCTGGCTTTGCTTGCTTCTTGCTTTTAGCAGCCGTTGTCGAGAAGGGCGTGTAACCGCAAGCATGCATTTTGCCGATTTTATAGCCTTTGGCGAGCGCAAGCTCGGTAGGACTTAGCTGCTGCTCCTGCTCAAGCAATCTTGCTAAAATTAATGCTGCCGCTCTTGCATCGTCAAGCGCATCATGGTGATTTAACGGAATTTGATAATGGCTGGCTAACACGTTCAAACGATAGGAAAGCATGTCCGGCAGCAATTTTTTGCTAAGCTGATAGGTGCAATAATAATGGAAGGCCGGATAAGGCAGGGCCGCATCATCTAAGCAATAACGCAGGACGCTCATATCGAAGGAAGCATTATGGGCGACTACCTGCTTATTTTTTAATAATGGCTCTACCGTGGGCCATAGCTCGGAAAAAGTAGGGCTGCCTTCCACCATAGCCGGCGTGATGCCGTGAATTTCGATGTTCATCCGGTCAAAATGCTGCTGCGGATTAATGAGCCAAACCTGCTCAAAAGCGATTTTGCCGCCCTGCACCTCGACGATGCCGACCGCGCAGGCGCTGGAGCGATTGGAGTTGGCGGTTTCAAAGTCAATCGCCACAAAGTCCATGGTGCATCCCCTTTAAATTGATGTAAGTTTTTTGATTCTTACTATGAATTATACAGGATGTCCGCAGCCTTTTGTCCGTCTTGCTACCTTTTTCTTGTCGTGAAGGTATAAACATCCGCAAAACGGACAAAATAAAATTATCGGCGTCGCAAGATGTCGTAGACAACCGCGGAGAAGACTTACGTTCCCCATAAGCTCTTCGTCCGGTTTCTCCTCTCCCATGAATCGAGCGTCCCGAAAGGGGCGCTCGATTTTTTTGTGTTTTATTTTACAGAAGCATCCTGCGCAATAAACCATACACCTGTTTCCTGTGAGGATTTAACGGTATATAAAATGCCATTGCGCTCGGCAGACTTATTTAAGTTATACAAATCAACATTGCTGTCCATCATACCTAGCTCCTCGAAAATATCTCCGCTCTCATTGGTTTCCAAATCAGGATTAGTTGCTCCAATTAAAGCTCCGAATGACAAAATCAAATTAGCTCCCGATTGAGCAGTTCCATCACCAGAACCCATAATAAGAAGCTCCTTAATAGCTCCTGTTTCTTTATTTACAAACCCATTGAGGTAGATGGAGTCAGTAAGCTGATGCTGAAAGCCGGAACCTTCTATTTTCAAAGACTTAACGGTAAACTTTGCGCCTAGTGTCTCGGATGCTTTATTGAAGGCTTTACGGAAGCTCTCTACATCTTGAGCCACGACACCCTCAGCCTTTGCCTTATCGGTCTTAGAGGTTTCTTCCTTCTTAGAGTCGGTTGCATTGCTCGCTGTTTCAGATGCGGCTTTGGTTTCATTTTTGAAACTTTCTGTGTTTGTAGCAGCTGGAGTAGTGCTTCTATCTTTATTCAAATTACTTACACTTCCTACGATTAGAACGATAATTAACCAGAACCACCATTTTGTATAAAGCGGTTTTCTTTGCTGCATTTTAATTGCCCCCTAAGATATATTTATACTTTTACAGCTATTCCGACTTGGACGATGCCTTTTCTAGTTGACTTTCATTGCTTTTTACCGAGGCGCTGCCTGCGGCAGCCTCATCGCGCAGCTGACCATTTACAAGCCCGGCAAGCAGGATGATGGTGATTACCCAAAACAACCATTTTTTATAAAACGGCTGACACTTCATTGTTCATGCTCCTATCGTTTATTCATGTGTGAAATGATACAAATTTAACTATTTAACTGGAAGGCGACTTCCAGCTTTTTCGATCCGGTGTGGGCTTCACCTGTACTCGTTAATGCCATTTTACCGGTAGCGAGCGTAGCGTGCGAATTATCGTTCTGGACAACCTCTACAAACACCGAATTGACGATCTGCGATTTAGTAAGTGCGATTGAGCAGGCATGCTGCACAAGCTTTTTAAGCTCTTGTTGATTGGCAGTCAGCGTACTGAGCGTAACATGCCAAATGCCAGAGTCATCCATATGCTCATCCGTTATTTCGTAAACAGGCAGCTGCCCTTCTAGTGAAGGAGAAAAAGATGTCAGTTGCTCCGCGCTCGTTGTTATTGAAGGGGGAGATGGCACCTCATCCGCTATTTGCAGATCTTTATTCCCTGTATAAATGATTCCAACCAAACTGCCTGCCAAGGCTACGACTATGATAAACCGGGTCTGATTGAATAACAGCTTTCTTCGTTTCAATTGTAACGACTCCCATACTAAATATTTTTACTTGCAATTGCGCGCAAACACCTTCAAAAGCGGCTATCATCGCTAGCTGCGGTTGATAGGAATCGTTGTTTCGAAATCAATATACTACAAAAGTGAGATTTTGGCGATATGTGGAAGGGCGAATAGATAGACTAGCCGAAAATGCCATATAACCCCTTAGTATAATGTGAATATTTTTATTTAAACAGTCTGTTTTTTTATGGAATTAAGCAATAAAATGAGCTTATAAAACAGCGGGAGATGGTCACGTGAAGGGTTTATTCATTAATTTTACAAAAAGTTTGCTAGTATTAAGCTTTCTGGTATCGTTTTTTGTTTTCGAAAAGAGTGCGTTTGCGGCGGTTCCAACGGATAATGGCTTGCTAAACTGCGTAATTTTAAGCAGAGGTGCCAATAATACTGACAATAGCGTACCTATTAGCAAACTGGATATGAATGATAATGTCGAAACAGGCACCTCGTATAATGAAATTGGTCATGATGATAAAAATAGAGACTTCGATACGGTATGGTATCAATTTACAGAGCCGAAGCAAATTGATTCCTACTATTTGAAAACTCAAAATAACCTTGGTACTTTGATTATGAAGTTGACGGATGTTAATAATGTTGTGTACGAAATTAATAGTTTGAACCGAAACGGCGTGCTTACTACCTTTTCAACTCCTTATCTAAATATCAAAAAAGTAGAACTTATCAACACTAACGTTTCAACGTCAAGTGTAGCTCATGTTTATGAATGGGATCTATTCGGATCACCTGTAGCCAGCCAAAGCATCCAAGCCGTTGCGGGTACAGATGGCATTCAGCTAACTTGGGAGAATGTGACGAACGGAGTTACTTACAAGGTAAACAGAGCAACTACTAGTGGTGGAGCCTATACAACGATTGCATCGGGTATTTCGGGTACTTCCTATTTTGATGCGAGCGTTGTGAAAAATACGACTTATTACTATCAAATTGTAGCGGTAAGAAATAATGTGGATTGCTCCTGCTCCTTTGAGGCTTCCGCACAAAAGCTGCAAAACAACCGTGCTATTCTTGTGATTACGATGACTAATGGCCTTGAGAAAGAATATGATCTGACCATGGCAGAAGTAAATGCCTTCATTGATTGGTATGATGCGAAGGATGCTGGAGTAGGCAAAGAAAAATACTCCTTCAATAAAACATGGAATAAAGGACCGTTCCTTAGCCGGACAGATTACGTTATTTTTGATAAAATCTTATTTTTCGATGTAAGTGAATATGAGGATACGACCGTTTAAGAGGGGGCAACCCCTCTTTTTTTAATTTACGGGCGATCATCTAGAACGTTTTGCTGTGACTGTAACTCCTCTTTAATATCTCATGGCAATTATGGTACGATAGGCGAGGATAGCGAATAAAGGGGGCATTTGGCAGTGAGAGTCATTGCGGGCGCAGCCAAGGGACGACCGCTGAAGGCGGTGCCTGGCAACAATACAAGACCGACGACCGATAAGGTGAAGGAAGCGATTTTCAGCATGATTGGGCCTTTTTTTGACGGGGGCGTTGCGCTGGATTTGTTTGCTGGAACTGGAGGGCTTGGCATAGAGGCTTGGAGCAGAGGGGCCGAGCGGACGATTTTTATCGATCAGGAGAAAAATAGCATCGACATCATCCGCCACAATACGCAGGCGGCCGGCATGGGGCAGGAAGCGGAAATTTACCGCAACGATGCGGAGCGGGCACTGAAATTGCTGGAAAAGCGCGGAATCGCGTTCTCGCTTGTGTTTCTGGACCCGCCATACCGAATGATAACGGCGGACAAGCTTATGAATTACATGGCTGACCACAGCATGCTTGAGGATGGGGCAACGATTGTCGTTGAGCATGATGCAGCCCATAGCTATGAGGAGCAGTGGAACGGCTTTTTTCAACTGAAAAAAAATAAATACGGCGACACGGCGGTAACCATTTATCGCTACGAGCCAAATGTTGCCCACAATGGAGGACTTAACGATGCAGACGAATGACCAGATTCGCGTAGCCGTATACCCTGGAAGCTTTGACCCTGTTACCTTCGGGCATTTGGATATTATCCGTCGTTCGGCGAAGCAGTTCGATCATTTAATAGTAGCGGTATTGAATAATACGAGCAAAAATCCGCTTTTCAGCCTGGAGGAGCGCAAGGAAATGGTTGCCGAGCTGACAGCGGACCTGACGAATGTATCGGTTGAAAGCTTCCGTGATTTGCTCGTTCGTTTCATGAAGACCCGCAACGCCAACGTGATTGTACGGGGTATTCGCTCCGTAACAGACTTTGAGTATGAGCTGACATTAGCATCGACGAACCGGCTGCTTGACGAGGAAATTGATACGATTTTTATGATGACCGACCCGAAGTACTCTTATCTCAGCTCCAGTATTGTGAAAGAGATCGCGCAGTTTCAAGGTGCGGTGTCTGAGCTCGTTCCGCCCGCGGTGGAGAAGCGCCTGACTGAGAAGTACAAGTCGAAGCAGCAGATGTAATTCGCACAGCAAAGCTATTTCTGTAGCTGAAACTGAGCATTATTTGGGTATGTCAGCCTTTCTTCTTGCCAGCATATACAGCGCTGCGAGCAGAAACAGGAGCAGGAGCAGCGCTGATGAAGCCAATGTGTAGGGCCACAGATTAGGGAAATGCTGCGTTTGAAAATAGCCCGAAACCGGCCTATTCATCCACGCCCCGTTTGATGAAAACACTGGCAGTACACTAGCGGCTTGCCGCAAAAAGTCAAAAGGGGCGCTGGCAAGCAGCAGTTGCCCCGGCTTCCACAATAACACCACGAACCAAGCGGCGTGAGCAGCATGAAGCAGCTTGGCGCCAGCGAGCGGAAGCAGCTTAAGCTCCGTCCCGCTTGTAGAATAGCCGGCTTGCAGCAGGCCGCTGATGCCGCTCCAGGCGAGTATCGCGGCGGTGATAGCGGCGCTCAGCACAGGGGTAAGGCTAGGGGCTTCCAGCACGGCAGCTGTGTAGGTGCCGATATGGCTTTCGAGCAGAGCGGGCAGGAAGAGTGCTTCCCACCAGCTTCCTGAGCTGATAGAAAGCCAAAGCGGCAGCATAAGCCGGGCGATGACAGCGGTGAAAATAATCAGGCCGCCAATCAGCATCAGCTTCTGCACGCCGCCGGATACGGCTTCGCCGAGCGCCCGCCCGAAGCTGCGGCCGTCGCTTTCCCGCGCGGCGGTGATCGCCTTGGCCGCCCGCTCAATTAAGCGGCCTTCCTGCACCTGGGCGGCGCGGGACGGCAAAGCCTCGGATCTGCTGGTGAGCAGCAGCAGCCAGGCTGTCCAAAGTGCAGCCAGCCAGACGGCTGCTGCGATCAACAGCCCCAGCTCCGGCCGATGCATAAAGCCTGCGCCGAGAACGACTAGCATGAAGATGGGATTCGGCATATGTGAAAAGGCGAGCAGCCGCTGGCCCTCTTGGAGCGTAACCTGCCCATGCCTGCGAAGCATGGCTGTCGTTTCGGCACCGGCGGGGAAGCCGGATAGCCAGCCGAATAGCAGGGGAAGCGCTGCCTCTCCGGGAAGCCGGAATAAACGGCGCATGAGCGGCTGGAGCAGCACGCCGATTCCATGTACGAGACCAAAGGCGGTAATTAGCTCGAACAGGACAAGAAAAGGCAGCAGTCCGGGAAAAACAATATTCCACCATAGGGTCAATGCTTGAAGGGAAGCTTGAAAGGCTGCTTCTGACTGGTAAATAACAGCTCCGACCAGCAGAATGGACGCTAGCGCTGCGAGCAAGGTTTTAGCCACTGGACGATCAACTCCATTTCAGGTCATCGTAGGAAATCGCATCATTTTGATAAGTGCACATAAACACAAATTTTCAGCTGCGCGTATGAAAGTACGGGCTATTTGCAGTGCCTGCACGCCCAAGTGCTTTGCAATTTGAACGCTGCATGAGCGCGCCGAGAAAATGGCAAATGGCAGCTAGTATAGCGGCTTGTACGATATGTATGCAGCCCCTATGCCTGTTAGAACAGGAGATAAAGAAGATGGATGAGGAATGAAGATGGATGGGGAATGAAAGGGGCGCGATTTGTCCTTGAAATCGTCAGGGGTAAGGCAGTTAGGCTTTATTATGATAGCGACCGCTTTATTCATGTATATGCTGTTGTACGCACCAACACCCTATGTCGTGTACGAGCCTGGGCTTGCTGCTCCTACGAAGCCGATGGTTCGTATGGGTGAGGGAGCGGATGAGGTAAGGGTGAAGCCTTCAGCAAGCCCAGCGCCCGCTTCGAAGCCGGAAGAAGGTGCTTTTCTAATGACAGCTGTCAGGCTATCGGATGCGAATTGGTGGGAAACCTTGTCTTCCGCATGGGATAACGATATAGCGACTTACAGCCGTTCTTCGATTTTACGCGGCTACACGGAGCAGGAATATGCGGAGCGAATGACCGTCGTCATGCAAGGGTCGCAAAATCAAGCGATTGAAGCTGCGTATCGCTTCGCTCATCTGCCCTATCAATCGGTAGTTGACAGCATTGCGGTGTCGGATGTGTTGCAGGGCAGTGATGACAGCGGTTGGCAGCCTGGAGATGCTCTCGTCTCGTTAAAAGGCGGCAAGCCATTCGCGGATGCCGAGCAAATCGTCAGCGAGCTTAGTGCCCATAAGCCAGGCGATAAGGTAGTATTTACGGTAAAGCGGGCAGGAGCAGAGCAAGACATTGCAATTACAATGGGTGCCTATGAGGCCCCTCTAACCTTAAATACGCTCCCTGCCGCGCTTGGCGGTGTTAAGCTTGCTGAGCTTCGCAGCCTGCAGCCGGACGATGCCCGCTTTAAGCTGCGAATTGATGCAGGAGCCATTGGCGGCCCGTCGGCCGGGCTGATGTTTGCGCTGCAATCGCTTGATTTGCTGCTCGGCGAGCAGGACTTGACAGGTGGAGCAATTATTGCTGGAACAGGTACAATCGCAGCCGATGGGACGGTTGGGGAAATTGGGGGCATTGCATTCAAGGTCATTGCGGCAAGCCGCGAGGGGGCAGAGCTGTTTCTCGCCCCGTCCGCCAATTACAAAGAGGCTGCGGACAAGGCGAAGGATATCGGCACGAGCATGAAGATCGTCAGCGTAAATAGTCTTAGCGAGGCTAAGCAGGTAATCGAGCAGCATGTCAGTGGAAATTAAACCGTTTGAATTAGAGCATGATCGGTTTGGCATAATAGTCGCGAAATAAGGCGCCCTGCTGCTGTCCTCCAGCATGAGCGAGCATATAGGCAGCAGTAGCTTGCGTATCAAGCTCTAAATAACGGTAGGGCTGATCAGCGGCCGATGCGCTTAACAGGACAGGCAGCGTCGCGGCTGTGCGCATTTTTCGCAGCAGTCCTTTGCCTTTCTCGCTAAAGCCAAGCACGCGAATATATTGCAAGCCGCTGCGAAGCTTGTCTGGTGTGAAATCCGACTTGGCATGTCCAAGTAAAATAGAGAGCAGAGACCGTTGAAGCTTCGTTCGGGTATAGCGTTTCGTTTTGAGCTCTGCAAGCAGGTGCTCCACCTGAAGCTGCTTCAGCCTTGGCAGCGTTTTGCGAATACGATGCTCTAGCCCCTCGGTTATTTCATGCAGCTCGGCCAGCTGCTGCGCTGAACGGGTGACGATGCCGTGCAGAAGAGGAGAAGCGAAGCTGTCCCAGCTTACGGGGCTTCGCCCTGCATCCCATTCGCGCGCCAATACGTCATAGGTTGTGTCCGGCACGAACGGCTTAATGCCTGCAAGCTGCTTCTCCAGCAAAAGCTGTTTGCGAATGGCGGTAGCACTTGCAATGGCACTGTCTGTTACGTCCTCCTGGTTGTATGCCGCTTTCTCGCGGCGAATGGTGAAAGGCTCCATGCGCCCGCCGAGACGCGCAAGGGCAATCAAATAATGCAGCCCCAGCGTATGATTGGGCATGGCAAAAGGAAACGCGGCAGCCTCTGGCTTTCCTATGCTACCCAAATAAGCGGCTACCGCGCTGCTGTAGGCGCTTGGGTAGCTTACCCCCGTAGCGAGCAACTCTTTCAGCTGCGAGGCGAAAGCGGGCGGCTCCTGCGCGATGACGGAGGCGGCTTCCATAAGCGGAGCCAAATCGCCGCTTTCCGTGCCGAAGCAGAAGCTATCGACGACGCCCGTTGCCTCCAGCAGCGCAACGGCGCCGTAGGAGAACCATTCCGCTGCCTGTGTTGCGTAGGCTACTGGCAGTTCAATGACGAGATCGCAGCCCCCGCGCAGCGCAGCTTCCGTACGGCTCCATTTGTCCATTACGGCCGGCTCGCCGCGCTGGAGGAAATGCCCGCTCATTACAGCGACAACGGCATCAGACCCGCTTGCCAGCAGCGATTGCTCCAGATGATAGCGATGACCATTGTGAAATGGATTATATTCAACGATTAATCCTACCGTGCGCATATAACCGTGCTCCTCAATTGTAAAATGGTTGCATTACAAGCGTAAACGGCTTAAGCTATCCTTGGCGGCAAAGCTGACGTTACGCTGGTGGAATATAAGCCTGCTATAAGTGTAAAACTTATCATTGCTTATATTTCAAGAATAACATAGCTATGATTAAGATAAAATCGGCGCAAGCATTTTCAATCGTTGAAGCCAAAAAAAGCTAATCCTCTGTGAAAATGTTGACAAAACCCTTATAAAATAGCTATAATAAATTTTGTTTGTTTGAGGTGATAATATGCAGTTTCATGTAGAAGAAACGATGTCCAAGAGGTTAAAGCATACAATCAATGAAGCTATTGATGTTGCCCCTCTATTTGAAGGACGGGCTGATGTGATCAACACAGGTCCGCTCCATGTCGCGCTTGAGGTAGAAGGAAACGCAGGATCCATTTTGGTTGATGGTCAAATGACGATCGATTGGGAGCTTGCTTGCTCCAGATGCCTAGAAGCCGTTAAGGAGCATACAGTCATTCCTTTCTCCGAGCAGTTCGAGCCTGCGCCGAAACGTGGCAAAGACGAGGTTGAGCAGGAAGAGGAAGACGACGACAACGACTTCATTGCGGTATCCGGTGAAAGATTGAATTTGCAGCCTTATGTGGAAGAGGCGCTTCAACTGTTTATGCCGTTTGCCCCGCTTTGCAAGAGCGATTGTAAAGGACTTTGTCACACATGCGGACAAAACTTAAATGAACAGACATGCGGTTGCAACAATGAGAAGCTTGACTATCGTTTTGCAGCGCTACAGGATTTGTTCAAGGATCAATAGTGTTTCGCTTCGCGAATATTGTGAAGGAGGTGTTAAACATGGCAGTACCTCAAAGAAGAACGTCCAAAACTCGCCGCGACAAACGTCGCACTCACTTTAAGTTGGCTGTACCAGGTATGGTAAAATGCGAGCAATGCGGAGAGCTGAAATTGGCTCACCACGTATGCAAAGTGTGCGGATACTACAAAACGAAAGAAATTATTGCTCAATAATTTCCGGGATCTCACAATGGCACTTCATCGCTTGGTGAGGTGCTGTTTTTTTGCACACGTTTAGCTCCTTGTAGCAGCGTTTTCGGTTTACTTCGCGGGACGAAGCCTCCTATCATTAGGCGGAAGTAACCGTGTAGGCATGATTCGCTGCTTACAGAGGCTTTTTTTATAGAGAAGTTTAGTACCAGGTGATAATAGCAGACGTTGGCCGATTGGACCGACGTTTTTATAAAATATATGATTGGTCAAAAAGCATTTTTGCGCCTGCTTACACGCCAGTCCAAGGTGGTGCCGACGATCGAACGAATGCCAAAACGGCAGCGGCATCAGCTGCTTGCCAAACTTATGGAGGAAAATCCGTTCATGACAGACCGGGAGCTTACACGGCATTTGAAGGTAAGCATTCAAACGATCCGCCTGGATCGGATGGAACTTGGTATTCCCGAACTGCGCGAGCGGCTGAAGCTGATGGCGGAGCGTTCGTACGATACGGTACGGTCATTGCCGCTTCATGAAGTTATAGGTGATATTGTTGATCTTCAGTTGAATAAAAGCGGAATATCCATCTTTGAAATACGTGAGGAGCACGTTTTCTCACGAACCGGCATTGCCCGGGGCCATCATGTTTTTGCCCAAGCCAATTCGCTGGCTGTTGCCATTATCGACAATCCCATCGCTTTAACGGTAACGGCGGACATTCGATTTATTCGCCCGGTAAAATTAGATGAAAAATGCATAGCGAAAGCCTATGTGAGGTCGATTTCCGGCGAACGCTCCAAAGCGAAGGTTGAAATTTTTACGTATGTTGGCGAGGAAATGGTTTTTCAAGGGAATTTTGTGATTTTCCGATCCGCAGGGGAGGCGGAGAATGAAGGAGGGGACGAACATGCGGATAGCCATTGATGCTATGGGCGGAGATAATGCGCCTGGCCTCATTGTGAAGGGCGTACTTGAAGCCGCGCATGAGTGGCCGGATACGGAGCTCGTACTGGTAGGCGATACGGCCATCATCGAGCAACTGATGGGCGGCAATAAGCCAGCCAACATCAGTCTGTGTCATGCCGATGAGGTCATCGGTCCAGATGATGAGCCGGTAAAGGCTGTTAGACGTAAAAAAGGAGCCTCCATGGTCGTTGCGGGCCAACTGGTCCGTGAAAAACGTGCAGACGCCATGCTGTCTGCTGGGAATACGGGAGCATTGATGACGACAGGGCTGCTCGTTGTCGGCCGTCTGGATGGCATTGAGCGCCCGGCGCTCGCGCCCATGCTCCCGACGATGGACGATGTCGGCATGCTGGCGCTTGATTTGGGTGCCAATATGGATGCGAAGCCGGAGCATTTATTGCAATACGCTATTATGGGGAGCATTTATCGCTCCAAAGTACATGGAATGGAAAAGCCGCGTATCGGGCTGCTCAATGTTGGGACGGAAGCTCGCAAAGGCAATGAGCTGACTAAGGCGGCGTACGATTTGCTTGAGCATTCTCCGATTCATTTTATCGGGAATGTTGAAGCGAGAGATGTGCTGAGCCGCAGCTGTGATGTTCTTATTTGCGACGGCTTTGCCGGTAATATTATGCTGAAAGCGATGGAGGGCACGGCAGGCT